>NZ_LRQV01000056.1 GCF_001567585.1 Micromonospora rosaria | reverse complement strand
GCCGGCGGCCGACGACCGTGGTGGCTCAGTCCGCGTCCGGGCCGGCGATCTCGACGCCGTCGTCGCGCACCACGTGGATGCACTCGCCGGGGCACTCCCGCGCCGAGTCGATCACCTCGAGACGCAGGTGTGCGGGCACGTCCACCCGGCTGCCCGGGGCCTGCCGCAGCTCACCGTCGGCGCCCTTGACGTAGGCCAGGCCGTCGACGTCGAACTCGAAGACCTCCGGGGCGTACTGCACACAGAGCCCGTCCCCGGTGCAGAGGTCCTGGTCCACCCAGACCTGCACCTGGTCGGTCGCGACCTCGGTCACCGGCGTACCCCCATGTTCTCGCGTCCCACGGCTCCGACGGTACCCCGGTCGTGCGCCCGCGCCCCGCCGGCCCCGGACGCCACCACCGACACCGCGAGCGCCACCCCGGCCCGCCGGCGGGCAAAGCCGTGTCGCCGGCCGGCGCACCATCGACGGGCACCGAGATGTCGGGCCGGGTCGGCCCCGCCCTCCGCCGGCCCGTCGGCCGGGCGTGCGGGGTCGGCCGGTGAGCCCCGGAGGTCCGTGTCGTCGCAGCTCAGGGCCGGCACGGCGGGGCGGAGCGGGGGACGCGGCCCGGTCGTCGGGACGTCGGCGGCGGGGGTGGCACGGGGCGTCCGGCGGGGCCCACGGTCGGGTCGTGGCGATCAAGGTTCAGTGACGAGGGCGTTGCGTGGGACCGAATCGGCCTCACAGCGGCTAGTGTTAGGCAAGAACGTTCAAGCCCCCCGGGGAGGTGGGACGTGGCACGCAGTGACGACGCGGACTCGCGCGCCGCACGGTGGGAGAAGGAGGCCCACGATCTCTCCACGCAGGTCGCGTTTCTCCAAGAGGAACTCGCTCTGGTGCGGCGCAAGTTGACCGAAAGCCCCCGACACGTCCGGCAGCTCGAAGAGCGGCTGGCGGCTACCCAGGCGCAGTTGGCGCGGCTGACCGAGAACAACGAGCGGCTCGTGAGCACCCTCAAGGAGGCTCGCGCGCAGATCGTGACGCTCAAGGAGGAGATCGACCGCCTGGCGCAGCCGCCGAGCGGCTACGGCGTCTTCCTGGCACGGCACGACGACGGCACGGTGGACATCTTCACCGGTGGGCGCAAGCTCCGGGTCGCCGTCTCGCCCTCGCTGGACGGCACCGAGCTGCAACGCGGCCAGGAGGTCCTGCTCAACGACGCGCTCAACGTCGTCGACGCGTTCGGCTACGAACGGGTCGGCGAGGTGGTCATGCTCAAGGAACTGCTGGAGAGTCCCTCCGGCGGCCAGGCGGACCGGGCGCTGGTGGTCTCCCACTCCGACGAGGAGCGGATCGTCCACCTCGCCGAGACCCTGATCGGCAGCGCGATCCGGGCCGGCGACTCGCTCATGATCGAGCCCCGCTCGGCGTACGCGTACGAGCGGATCCCGAAGAGCGAGGTCGAGGAACTCGTCCTGGAGGAGGTGCCCGACGTCCACTACGAGGACATCGGTGGCCTCCAGGCGCAGATCGAGCAGATCCGCGACGCGGTGGAGCTGCCCTTCCTGCACGCCGACCTGTTCCGTGAGCACCAACTCCGGCCGCCGAAGGGCATCCTGCTCTACGGTCCGCCCGGCTGCGGCAAGACCCTGATCGCCAAGGCGGTGGCCAACTCCCTGGCCAAGAAGATCGCCGAACGGATGGGCAAGGAGAAGCACACCAGCTTCTTCCTCAACATCAAGGGTCCCGAGCTGCTCAACAAGTACGTCGGCGAGACCGAGCGGCACATCCGGCTGATCTTCCAGCGGGCCCGCGAGAAGGCCGGCGAGGGCACCCCGGTGATCGTGTTCTTCGACGAGATGGACTCGATCTTCCGGACCCGGGGCTCCGGTGTCTCCTCGGACGTGGAGAACACCATCGTCCCCCAGCTGCTCAGCGAGATCGACGGCGTGGAGGGGCTGGAGAACGTCATCGTCATCGGCGCCTCCAACCGGGAGGACATGATCGACCCGGCCATCCTGCGGCCGGGCCGGCTGGACGTGAAGATCAAGATCGAGCGTCCGGACGCCGAGGCGGCCAAGGACATCTTCTCCAAGTACATCCTCTCCGGCCTGCCGCTGCACGCCGACGACCTGGCCGAGCACGGCGGCGACGCGCAGGCCACCGTCGCCGCCATGATCGACGCGGTGGTGCTGCGGATGTACTCGGAGACCGAGGAGAACCGCTTCCTCGAGGTCACCTACGCCAACGGTGACAAGGAGGTCCTGTACTTCAAGGACTTCAACTCCGGCGCGATGATCCAGAACATCGTCGACCGGGGCAAGAAGATGGCCATCAAGGAGTTCCTCACCTCCGGGCGTAAGGGGCTGCGCCTGCAGCACCTGCTCGACGCCTGCGTCGACGAGTTCCGGGAGAACGAGGACCTGCCCAACACCACCAACCCCGACGACTGGGCCCGGATCTCCGGCAAGAAGGGCGAACGGATCGTCTACATCCGCACGCTCGTCTCCGGTGGCAAGGGCGCCGAGGCCGGCCGGTCCATCGAGACCGCCAGCAACACCGGCCAGTACCTGTAACGGCCACCGGCAGAGCCCGCGACGCACCCGCGTCGCGGGCTCTGCGCGTCCGCGCCACCGCGGTCCCGGCCGGACGCCACGGTGGCCGCCGCAACCCGCCGTGGCGGCGCGACACCACCATCGTGTCCCGCGCGGACTACGCTCGACGTGACGGGGGACCGGGTCGGCGAGCGGAGCGGGTAATTCGATGAGCGTGAGACGGATCATGGGCACCGAGGTCGAGTACGGCATCTCCGTGCCCGGCCAGGCCGGGGCCAACCCGATGGTCACCTCCTCCCAGGTGGTCAACGCCTACGGGGCGCGCCCGGAACTCAACCGTGGCGGCCGGGCCCGCTGGGACTACGAAGAGGAGTCGCCGCTGCGCGACGCCCGCGGCTTCACCTACTCCGGGGCCGCGTACGACCCGGCGGAGGCGCTCGCCGACGAGGACCTGGGGCTGGCCAACGTCATCCTCACCAACGGCGCGCGGCTCTACGTCGACCACGCCCACCCCGAGTACTCCACCCCCGAGGTAACCAACCCCCTCGACCTGGTGCGGTGGGACAAGGCCGGTGAGCGGGTGATGGCCGAGGCCGCCCGCCGGGCCGCCACCATCCCGGGCACCCAGCCCATCCACCTGTACAAGAACAACACCGACAACAAGGGCGCCAGCTACGGCGCGCACGAGAACTACCTGATGCGCCGGCAGACGCCGTTCGCCGACATCGTGGCGTACCTGACGCCGTTCTTCGTGACCCGGCAGATCGTCTGCGGCGCCGGCCGGGTCGGCATCGGCCAGGACGGCGGTCAGAGCGGGTTCCAGATCTCCCAGCGGGCCGACTTCTTCGAGGTCGAGGTGGGGCTGGAGACCACCCTCAAGCGGCCCATCATCAACACCCGCGACGAGCCGCACGCCGACGCCGACAAGTACCGCCGGCTGCACGTGATCATCGGCGACGCGAACCTGTCGGAGATCTCCACCTACCTGAAGCTCGGCACCACCGCGCTGATCCTCACCATGATCGAGGAGAAGGCGCTCGGCCCGGACCTGGGCATCGCCGACCCGGTCAGCGAGCTGCGGGCGGTCAGCCACGACCCGTCGCTGACCCACCTGATGCGGCTGCGCGACGGCCGCCGGCTGACCGCCCTGGACGTCCAGTGGGCGTACTACGAGCGGGTCCGCTCCTTCGTGGACGAGCGGTACGGCGCCGACGCCGACGCGCAGACCGTGGACGTGCTGGACCGCTGGGAGGACGCGCTGGACCGGCTCGGCCGCGACGTGTTCTCCTGCGCCGACACCCTGGACTGGGTGGCGAAGCTGCGGCTGCTGGAGGGCTACCGGGAGCGGGAGAAGCTCGGCTGGGGCTCGCACAAGCTCCAACTGGTCGACCTGCAGTACTCCGACGTCCGCCCGGAGAAGGGGCTCTACCACCGCCTCGTCCAGCGCGGGTCGATGCGGACGCTGCTGACCGAGGAGCAGACCCGGACCGCGATGACCGAGCCGCCGGAGGACACCCGGGCCTACTTCCGAGGCCGCTGCCTGGCCCAGTACGCCTCGGAGGTGGTCGCGGCGAGTTGGGACTCGGTCATCTTCGACGTGGGCCGGGAGTCGCTGGTCCGGGTGCCAATGATGGAGCCGGAGCGGGGCACCCGCGCGCACGTCGGTGCGTTGTTCGACCGGTGCGAGAGCGCGAAGGACCTGCTGGAGACCCTGACCGGCGGCTGACGCCGGGCCCGGCGAGCCCGTCGCGCGCCGATGGGCCGGCGCGCGACGGGCTTTTCGTCGCCCGCGCGAGGTAAGTTCATCGCAGGCGATCGTGGCGGCGGCAGCAACCACGGTCGCGCAGGCGCCAGCAAGCGTGGAGGAGGCAGCAGATGGCCACTCGTGACAGCGGCGGGCAGTCGCAGTCGGGCAAGTCCCGGCAGGGCGAGGAGATCGAGGACGTCACCACCGAGGCGAACCCGGAGGTCGCCGAGCGGCACGCCGAGATCACCGAGGACGTCGACGATCTGCTGGACGAGATCGACTCCGTCCTGGAGGAGAACGCCGAGGAGTTCGTGAGGGGGTATGTCCAGAAAGGCGGCCAATGAGGCTAATGCCCGATTTGCCCTCCGAGTCGGGCAAGCGATGTCCGCAGTGCGAGCGGGTCCTGCCGGCCACGGAGTTCCACCGCAACCGGCGGCGGCCGGACGGGCGCGCCTTCTACTGCAAGGCGTGCGCGTCGATCCGCTCGGCGGCGAGCCGCCGTCAGCGGGGAACCGCCGCCACCCAGAAGCGGCCCTCGGTGCCGGTGCCAGCCGGCCAGAAATGGTGCCCGGACTGCGACCAGGTCAAGCCACTCGACGATTTTCCGCGCACCACGAAGCCGAGCGGTCGACACAGCTACTGCAAGCCGTGCCACAACGCCCGGGGCAAGGAGACCGCCCAGCGGCTCTACGGTGGTACGCGCGAGTACCACCTGCGTCGGCGGTACGGGATCGGACAGCAGGACGTCGACGCGCTCCGGAGGGAGCAGGGCGGGGTCTGCGCGGTCTGTGGTGACCCCGATCCGGAACATGTGGACCACGATCATCGCACCGGGTGGGTGCGCGGGATACTCTGCTTCAACTGCAACGGTGG
This sequence comes from Micromonospora rosaria, assembly GCF_001567585.1. Taxonomy (GTDB): domain Bacteria; phylum Actinomycetota; class Actinomycetes; order Mycobacteriales; family Micromonosporaceae; genus Micromonospora; species Micromonospora rosaria. Next base: position 34,708 of record NZ_LRQV01000056.1, on the reverse strand, counting down.
TCTTGGCCAGTTCCGTGACAGTCCCGCGAGGCTGGCCAGGGCGATCACGTACCTGAGAGGAACCACGTGGCAGCGGCTTTTGATCCATCCGGGCGTCTACCAGATGCGTTCACCAGCGCGGGGACGACGTCCTCCTTCACCACGTTCCTGAGCAGGGTGGCTCCCGAGATGCTGCCCGGCCGTCGGCCGCTGCCGCCGGGCGCGGCCGGCGAGCTGTCGCCGCACGCGACCACCATCGTGGCGATCGTGGCCGACGGTGGCGTGGTGATGGCCGGCGACCGGCGGGCCACCATGGGCAACATGATCGCCCAGCGCACCATGGAGAAGGTGCATCCGGCCGACGCGTACTCGCTGGTCGGCATCGCCGGCTCGGCGGCGATCGGCCTGGAGATGATGCGACTGTTCCAGGTGGAACTGGAGCACTACGAGAAGATCGAGGGCGCGATGCTCTCGCTGGACGGCAAGGCCAACCGGCTCGCCGCGATGATCCGGGGCAACCTGGGCGCGGCGATGCAGGGCCTGGCGGTGGTGCCGCTCTTCGCCGGCTTCGACCTCGCGGCCGCCGACCCGGCGCGGGCCGGGCGGATCTTCAGCTTCGACGTCACCGGCGGCCCCTACGAGGAGTACGGCTACGACGCCGTCGGCTCCGGGTCGCTGTTCGCCAAGTCGGCGCTGAAGAAGCGGTACCGGCCGGGGGTGTCGGTCGACGAGGCGGTCCGGCTGGCGGTGGACGCGCTCTACGACGCGGCCGACGACGACACCGCCACCGGCGGCCCGGACCTGATCCGCCGGATCTACCCGGTGGTGATGACCGCGACGGCGGAGGGCACCCACCGGCTCGGTGAGGAGGAGGTCTCGGCGCTCGCCGAGACCGTGGTCTCCGCCCGTCGGGAGAACCCGGGCGGCTGACGCCGGCCGTCGTCCACCTTGAAGCAGTCGCCACCCACGTGCCCTAAGGAGAACCGCCGCCGTGGCCATGCAGTTCTACGCCTCGCCCGAGCAGATCATGCGCGACCGCTCCGAGCTGGCCCGCAAGGGCATCGCCCGGGGTCGGAGCGCGGTGGTCCTGAGCTACGCCGACGGGGTGCTCTTCGTCGCGGAGAACCTGTCCAGCGCCCTGCACAAGGTCAGTGAGATCTACGACCGGATCGGCTTCGCCGCGGTCGGCCGGTACAACGAGTTCGAGAACCTGCGGCGGTTCGGGGTGCGCACGGCCGACCTCAACGGCCTGGCGTACGACCGGCGGGACGTGACCGGCCGGGCCCTGGCCAACGCCTTCGCCCAGATCCTGGGGACGATCTTCACCGAGCAGTCCAAGCCGTTCGAGGTGGAGATCTGCGTGGCGCAGGTCGGGGCGAGCGCCGAGGACGACGAGCTGTACCGGCTGACCTACGACGGCTCGGTCAACGACGAGCCGGGCCGGATGGCGATGGGTGGGCAGGCGGAGGCGATCACCGGGGTGCTGAAGGAGCGGCACCGGCCGGACATGTCCCTCGCCGAGGCGGTGACGGTCGCGGTGCAGGCGCTGGGCAGCGTCGGCGGGGAGGGCGGCGCGGCCCGTACCATCGCCGCCGAGCAGCTCGAGGTGGCGGTGCTGGACCGGCGTCGGGTCGGGCGGACCTTCCGGCGGGTCACCGGGGCGGCGCTGACCGCCCTGTTGGCCGGGGACGCGGCGCCGGCCGAGGCCCCGACGGCGGACGAGAAGCCGACCACCCCGACCCGGGAGGCGGGCAAGCCGACCACGTCGGCGGGCTCGGCCGACCTGGAGGGCCCGCAGGGCGAGACCCCGCAGAAGTAGGCGTTGTCCGGCGACCGGGCCGGTGCGGCGGATCTCCGCCGCACCGGCCCGGTCGCCGTCTGTGCCCCGCGCTGACCAGGGCGTCCGGCACCGGTCGGGCCGGCGGCGGCGCGCCCGGTGGTTTCCCCGGTGGTGAGCAGTGCCCATCTGGTGCCTCGGGCGGCTAATGTCACATCATGGAGCGGCGAATCTTCGGCCTCGAGACCGAGTACGGCGTCACCTGCACCTACCGGGGTCAGCGGCGGTTGTCCCCCGACGAGGTCGCCCGATACCTGTTCCGGCGGGTGGTGTCGTGGGGCCGGTCGAGCAACGTGTTCCTGCGCAACGGGGCCCGGCTGTATCTGGACGTGGGGTCCCATCCGGAGTACGCGACCCCGGAGTGCGACTCGGTGGTGGACCTGGTGGCCCACGACCGGGCCGGTGAGCGGATCCTGGAGGGGCTGCTCGTCGACGCGGAGAAGCGGCTGCACGACGAGGGCATCGCCGGGGACATCTACCTGTTCAAGAACAACACCGACTCGGCCGGCAACTCGTACGGCTGCCACGAGAACTACCTGGTGTCCCGGCACGGCGAGTTCGGCCGGCTGGCCGACGTACTGATCCCGTTCCTGGTCACCCGGCAGCTCATCTGCGGCGCGGGCAAGGTGCTCCAGACCCCCCGGGGCGCGGTGTACTGCCTGTCGCAGCGGGCGGAGCACATCTGGGAGGGGGTCTCCTCGGCGACCACCCGCAGCCGGCCGATCATCAACACCCGGGACGAGCCGCACGCCGACGCCGAGCGGTACCGGCGGCTGCACGTGATCGTCGGCGACTCCAACATGAACGAGGTCACCACGCTGCTGAAGGTCGGCACGGCGGACATCGTGCTGCGGATGATCGAGGCCGGGGTGGTGATGCGGGACCTGTCCCTGGAGAACCCGATCCGGGCGATCCGGGAGGTGTCGCACGACATCACCGGCCGGCGCAAGGTGCGCCTGGCCTCCGGCAAGGAGGTCAGCGCGCTGGAGATCCAGCAGGAGTACCTGGCCAAGGCGACGGAGTTCGTCGAGCGCCGGGGCGGGGACCAGACCGCCAAGCGGGTGGTGGAGTTGTGGGGCCGGGTGCTGCGCGCGGTGGAGACCGGTGACCTGGACCCGGTGGCCCGGGAGATCGACTGGGTGACGAAGCTGCGGTTGATCGAGCGGTACCAGCGCAAGCACGACCTGCCGTTGTCGCACCCCCGGGTGGCCCAGATGGACCTGGCCTACCACGACCTGCGCCGGGGGCGGGGCCTGTACGGGCTGCTGGAGCGGCGCGGTCAGGTGGACCGGGTGACCACCGACCCGGAGATCTTCGAGGCGAAGGAGACCCCGCCGCAGACCACCCGGGCCCGGCTGCGGGGCGAGTTCATCCGGCACGCCCAGGAGAAGCGGCGGGACTTCACCGTCGACTGGGTGCACCTGAAGCTCAACGACCAGGCGCAGCGCACGGTGCTCTGCAAGGACCCGTTCCGGGCGTACGACGAGCGGGTGGAGCGGCTGATCGCCAGCATGTGACCCGCGTGGCTCGGGCGTACCGGTGGGCGGTCGACCGTCCACCGGTACGCTTGCCGGGTCATGACGAGTTTTCAGCCTGCCGACCGGTCCTCGGACGACGACGCCAAGCCCCGCAACTGGGTGGACCGGCGTCGGGAGAAGATCCGGGCCGAGATCGAGCGCAACCGGCGCGGCGAGTACACGGTGCCGACCTGGGTGCTGGCGGTCGCGTTGGCGGCGATGGTCGGCGCCTGGTTGGCGTTGATCTTCCTGGTCTGAGGTCCGCCCCGGCGGCGGGTCAGCCGGCCAGCGCGGCGGCGTGCCGGCCGGCGGCGGCGGCGGCCAGGAAGTAGGCGTGGTCGGCGGCGAGGCTCCGGCCCATGGTCGACAGCGGCACCGGGGTGGCCCGCAGCGCGGCGTCCAGCCCCTCGGTCGGCACCCGGACGACCCGGTGCCGGTCGGCCAGCGGGCCGAGCGCCGCGTCGACCCGCGCGGCCAGGGCCGGGTCGAGTCCCTCGGGCACCACCAGGTCGGCGGGGGCGAGCGCGACCCGCCCGTACGCGGTGAGGCTGTGGTGGGACACGCCCTGGTGCCGGGGGCGGGGGTCGGCGTCGGAGATGCGCAGCGAGCCGACGGGCCGCCCGCCGAGCACGGCCACCGCGTTGACCGCCTCGCCGACGGCGACCCCGGAGAAGCCCCACCGGGTGCCGGTGCCGAGGTTCCCGGGGCCCTGCGCGACGATCGCGAGGTCGGCGTGCAGCACGTGCCGGGCGGCCAGCAGGCCGGTGTGCAGGGTGGCGGCTTCCAGGTCACCGCCGAACGCCTGCCCGACGCTGATCGTGCCGGCCAGGTGGTCACGCAGCCCGGCCAGGGTGCGGGAGAACCAGGCGGGCAGCGCCCCGCCGTCGGTGAGCAGGTAGGCCACCCGGGCGTCGGGGGCGTCGGCGTGGATGCCGGCGAGCACGGCCGGCAGCGCGGAGTGCAGGTCGGCGGTGACCACCGGCATGCCGTCCAGGCCGTCGGCGGCGGCGAGCACCGCCCGGTGCGGGGAGGCCTCCTCGTCCACGCCGAGCAGGATGGGTTGCAGCGGGGTGTAGCGGGCCTTGACCAGGTGCCCGGCGTCGCGGCTGTCCAGCGCCTGCGGCGGGTCCGGCGGCAGCCGGTCGGGCAGGGCCACCACCAGGGCGTACCCGCCGGTGCCGAGGCCCATCAGCAGCGCGCCGGCGTTGAGCAGCACCCGGTCGCCGGGCTCCGGCCGGCCGACCAGGTCGGGGTAGGCCAGGGCGCGCATGCCGGTGCCGTCGGGCAGTCGCACGTCGAGTTCCACCGCGCCGGCCCACTGCCGGCGCAGCGCCGTGACCGTCCCGGACCGCCATCGCACCATGCCCGGCACGCTAGCGCCGCGGCCGTGCCCGGTGGCGCCCGGGGTCACGGCTCGCCGTCCGGCGGCGGGTCGACCTGGGTGTGCCGGGCGTGCCGGCCGTCCGCGCCGGGCACGGAGGGGCTGGGGTCGAGGAAGACGTACCGGATCTCCGGGTACCGGCCGGTGAGCCGGCGTTCCGCCGCGTCGGCGGTGCTCTCGATGTCGGCCCCGCTGGCGTCGTCGTCGAAGTCGACCTTGGCGGCGACCAGGATGTCCACCGGTCCGAGTTGCATGGTGAGCAGGGTGTCGACCCGTTCCACGGCGGGCAGGGCGGCCAGTTCGCGTTCGATCTCGTGGTGCAGCCGCTCCGGCACCGCCCGCCCGACCAGCAGGGTGACGTTGCTGTGTGCCAGGGTGCCGGCGACCACCAGCAGCAGCACGCCGATCAGGACCGAGGCGAGGCCGTCGTACAGTTCGTCGCCGGTGAGCTGGGACAGGCCGAGCCCGGCGGCGGCCAGGAGCAGCCCGACCAGGGCGGCGCTGTCCTCGAGGACAACCGCCTTGACGGTGGTGTCGGGGGTGAGCCGCAGGAACCGGCGGGGGGTGGTGCGCCACCGTCGGGCCTCGCCCCGCACCTGGCGGCGGGCGCGGGCCAACGACACCGACTCGGCGACGAAGGCGACCGCCAGCACCACGTACGACGACAGGTAGTCGCCGGTGTGCTCGTGGACGAGGATGGTGGTGATGCCGTGGGTGACGGCGAAACCGGCGCCGGCGACGAAGGTGAACAGCGCGGCCAGGAACGCCCAGACGTAACTCTCCTTGCCGTACCCGAAGGGGTGTCGCACGTCGGCCGGCCGGGCGCCACGCCGCAGCGCCAGGAAGAGCAGCGCCTCGGTGGTGGTGTCGGCGGCCGAGTGGGCCGCCTCGGAGAGCATCGCGGCGGACCCGGAGATCACCCCGGCGACGAGCTTGGCCACGGCGACGGCGAGGTTGGCCAGCCCGGCCACGACGACCGTGCCGGTGCTCTCCGCCCGCACGCTCGGGTGCGCCATGGGAGAACCCTACGGCCGCGTGGGGCCCGCCCGGACCGGGATACCGCCCGCCGGCGTGGTCGGCCTGGTCACCGCACCTGAGCGGGTACGCGGCCCGCCGAGCCCGTGCGGGTGCACGGGGCCGTCGGGCGGGCTGCTAGCGTTTGCACGTGTCGCGGAACCGCACCGAACGCCTGGTCAACCTGGTGATCTGCCTGCTGTCCACGCGACGGTTCCTGACCGCCGCGCAGATCGCCGCGACCGTGCCCGGCTACGAGCACGACCCCGACGATCCGAAGGACCACGAGGCCTTCCAGCGCAAGTTCGAGCGGGACAAGGCCGAACTGCGCGAGCTGGGCGTGCCGCTGGAGACCGGCACGGCGAGTGTCTTCGACACCGAGCCGGGGTACCGGATCGCCCCCCGCGAGTACGCCCTGCCCGACATCCCGCTGGAGCCGGACGAGGCCGCCGCGGTGGGTATCGCCGCGCGGTTGTGGCAGCACGCCGGGCTGGCCGCCGCCGCCTCCTCGGGGCTGGCGAAGCTGCGCGCCGCCGGGGTGGACGTCGACCCGCAGGCGACCCTGGGCCTGGAGCCGATGGTCACCGTCGACCCGGCGTTCGCGCCGCTGACCGCCGCCGCGCGGGACCGCCGCGAGGTGAGCTTCGACTACCGGGTGCCCGACGGGGACGCGCCGACGCGCCGCCGCCTGCAACCGTGGGGGGTGGTGTGCTGGCGGGGCCGCTGGTACGTGGTCGGGCACGACCTGGACCGGGACGCCACCCGCTGTTTCCGGCTGTCCCGGGTGGTCGGGGCGGTCCGGCCGACGGGCGCGCCGGGCGCCTACCAGCCCCCGGCCGGCCTCGACCTGATCAGTCACGTGGCCCGCTGGTCGGGCCCGGTGGAGCGGACCGGGCGGGCGACCGTCCTGGTGGCCCCCGGGCGGGCCGCCGGGCTGCGCCGCTGGGCGGTGCGTAGCAGCAGCGGGCCGGACGGGGACCGGCTGGTGCTGCCGTACGCCGATCCGGAGTCCCTCGCCGGTCAACTCGTCGGGTACGGGCCGGACGTGCGGGTGGTCGAGCCACCGGAGCTGCGGGAGGCGGTCGTCGCCCGGCTGCGGGAGATCGCCGCCCGGCACGAGGACCTGGTGACCGCCGGGGGTGCCCGGTGACCCGCCCGGCCGCCCGGGGTGGCTCCCGGGCCTCCGCCGACCGGCTGGCCCGGCTGCTCAACCTGGTGCCGTACCTGCTGGCCCGGCCCGGCATCGAGATCGCCGAGGCGGCCGGTGACCTGGGCGTCACCGAGCGGCAGCTCCGGGAGGACCTGGAGCTGCTGTGGGTCTGCGGGCTGCCCGGGTACGGCCCGGGTGACCTGATCGACATGGCCTTCGACGGGGACCGGGTCACCATCACCTACGACGCCGGCATCGACCGGCCGCTGCGGCTCACCCCGGACGAGGCGCTGGCCCTGGTGGTGGCGCTGCGGATGCTCGCCGAGACCCCCGGGGTGGCCAACCGGGACGCGGTGGAACGCGCCCTGGCGAAGATCGAGAACGCCGCCGGTGACCTGGTCGGCGCCCCGGTGGCGGTCCAGCTGCCGGGGGACACCGAGCGGGTGCGCGAGCTGCGCGACGCGGTGCAGCGGGGTCGGGCGCTGCGGATCACGTACTACACGGCGGCCCGGGACGAGAGCACCGAGCGGATCATCGACCCGCTGCGGATGCTGTCGGTCAGCGGCCGGGCGTACGTCGAGGCGTGGTGCCGACGGGCCGAGGCGGTCCGGCTGTTCCGGGCCGACCGGATCGACGCGTTCACCGAGCTGGACGAGGCGGCCGTGGTGCCGTCGCGGGCCCGGCCCGCCGACCTGACCGACGGGGTGTTCCGGCCGGCGCCGGACCTGCCGCTGATCACCCTGCGGATCGGCCGGGGCGAGCGGTGGATCACCGAGTACTACCCGTGCGAGCGGGTCGAGCCCGGCGACGGCGACCGGTGGCTGGTCTCGTTGCGCGTCACCGACCTGGGGTGGGCCCGCCGGTTCGTGCTGGGCCTCGGCCCGGACGTCACCGTGGTCGCCCCGGCCGAGCTGGCCGACCAGGTCCGCGCCCAGGCCGTCGCGGCCCTCGACGCCTACGCCAGCGCGCTCCCGCCGGGCGCGGCGGCGGTGGCCGACCCGGCGGGGAGCTGGGCCGGCCGGTAGGCTGGCCGCCGTGGTGACCTGGATCGTCCTCGCGGTGGTGTTCCTCGCCCTGGTCGTGCTGGCCGTGGCCGTGCGTCCGGTGCTGACCCGGCTGCCGGTGCTGCGGCGGGCCGCGCTGGCCCTGCAACGGCAGGCCGCCGAGGCGCAGGCGCTGACCGCGTCGGCCGAGGCGCTCCAGCAGCGGGCCGAGGCGCTCCAGGAGAAGCTCGACACCGCCCAGCGCCGAGTCGCCGTGATCAATGCCAAGCGTGGCGGCTGATCGACCGGGGTCGTGATCGGGCCCGATCCGGTCCGACGGGCCGTCCGGAGCGGATCCGGGCAGGTGGTTGACGGGACAACCCGGGTTGGTCGAGACTTCACCGGCCGGGACGAACCACCACCGCCCGGCGGGTGGCAACAGCCCGGAACGCACGTACGATGGGCTGCGACCCACCCCGGCAGACACACAGAGCGACTGGAGCTTCCCATGGGTGCCCTCAAGCCGTGGCACATCGCCGTACTCGTGGTCGTGCTGATCCTGCTCTTCGGCGCGAAGCGGCTCCCGGACGCGGCCCGCTCGCTCGGCCGGTCGCTGCGGATCATCAAGGCCGAGACGAAGAGCCTGCAGGAGGAGCGCGGCGACCTGGCCGAGAAGGCCGACGCGCAGGCCGGCTACCAGCCGGTGCCCCCGCAGACCGTGCAGGGCCAGCCGTACGCGCCGCCCGCCGGGCAGCAGCCGTACCACCCGCAGCAGCAGCCGTACGCACCTCCGGTCACCGACCCGGTGCAGCGGGTCCGCGACAACTGACCGAAGGGCCCGACTCCGGTGGCCTTCGCCCTCTTGAAGCGCGGTCCGAGCAACTTCGAACGGGCCGCCGACGGCTCGATGACCCTCGTCGAGCACATCCGCGAGCTGCGTAACCGCCTGTTCCGCGCCTCCCTGGCGATCGTGGTCGGGCTGATCGGCGGTTACCTGCTCGCCCAGCCGGCGTTCGACCTGCTCAAGCAGCCGTACTGCCGGTTGCCGGGGATGATGATCGACGGCGAGTGCCAGAAGTTCCTCATGCTGGCGCCCGCGGACGGCTTCATCCTCAAGCTCAAGCTGGCGCTCTGGATCGGCCTGATCATCGCCGGCCCGGTCTGGCTCTACCAGCTCTGGGCGTTCGTCGCGCCCGGCCTGCACCGGCACGAGCGCAAGTGGGCGTACGTCTTCGTGGCGATCGCGGCGCCGCTGTTCGCCGCGGGCGCGGCGCTGGCGTTCTTCGTGGTCGACAAGGGCCTGGCGTTCCTGCTGGAGTCGGGTGTCACGGGTGCCGACTCGCAGTTGGAGGTGACCCGGTACATCTCCTTCGTCACGACCATGATCCTGCTCTTCGGCGTGGCGTTCGAGTTCCCGCTCACCCTGCTGATGCTCAACTTCACCGGGGTGGTCAGCGCCCGCCGGCTGCTGAGCTGGTGGCGGGTCGTGGTCTTCATCTGCTTCGCGTTCGCGGCGGTGGCGACCCCGGACCCGGGTCCGTTCGGCATGACGCTGCTGGCGCTGTGCCTCTCCCTGCTCTACTTCGTCGCGGTCGGGGTGGCCTTCCTCAACGACCGGCGCCGGGGCCGGGGCAAGGAGATCTACGCCGGTGTGGACGACGACGAGGCGTCCCCGCTGGACACGGACCGGGAGCCGGTGCGGGCCGGTGAGCGGATCGAGGCGGCGAGCCCGATCCCCGCGCCGGAGCCGATCGCCGGGCCGGCGCCGATCGAGCGCCGCTACGACGACGTGACCTGAGCCGCCCGACGGTCGTCGACGGCCCGTCCCGGGAACCTCCGGGGCGGGCCGTCGACGTCTGCGTCCCCGGGCCGTCCCGGCACCCGGTCGCGGCGGGGCCGGCGTCACCACCAGGGGCCGGGAGACCGGGGGCGGGCGCGGACTGCCGGGGAGCCCGTTCGGCGGGTACGGTGCTGCCCGTGACCGCCCCCGACCGATCGTCACCCGTCGACGGCCCCGTCGCCGTCCTGGCCAATCCGTCGGCAGCCCGGGGCCGGCACCGTGACCTGCTGCCCGACCTGGTCCGGCGGCTGTCGGCGGCCGGCCGCCCGGTCCGGCTGCTCGCCGCCGGCACCGCCGCCGAGGCCGAGGCCGCCTGCCACGCCGCGCTCGCCGGCGGGGCGGGCGCCCTGGTGGCGGTCGGCGGGGACGGCACCGTGCACCGGGCCCTGCAGGCGGTGGCCGGCACGGCGGTGCCGTTCGGGGTGGTGCCGGCGGGCACCGGCAACGACTTCGCCGCCGACACCGGCGCCCCGGCGGACCCGTCGGCGGCGGCCGACGCGATCGCCGTGGCCCTGCGGGCCGACCGGACCCGGCCGGTGGACCTGGCCCGGCTGACCGGGGCCGACGGCACGACCCGCTGGTTCGGCGCGGTCCTCGCGGCCGGCTTCGACGCCGTGGTCAACGAGCGCGCCAACCGGATGCGCTGGCCGCGCGGCCCGCGCCGGTACGACCTGGCGATCCTGGTGGAACTGGCCCGGCTGCGGCCCCGCCGGTACACGCTGCGCCTCGACGGTGTCCCGCACGAGGTCGACGCGGTGCTGGTGGCGGTGGGCAACTGCGCCAGCTACGGCGGGGGGATGCGGGTCTGCCCGGCCGCCGACCCGACCGACGGGCTGCTGGACGTGGTGGTCGGCGGCCGGTTCGACCGGCGTACCCTGCTGCGCGTCAAGCCGCGCATCTACCGGGGCACCCACGTCGGGCACCCGCTGGTGCGCAGCTACCGGGCCCGGACGGTGGAACTGTCCGCCGAGGGCATCACCACGTACGCCGACGGCGAACGGGGCCTTGACCTCCCCCTCACCGCCACCGCCGTCCCCGCCGCCCTGCACCTGCTGCGCTGACTGTCCGTCCCGCCGCCGGGCCGGTGCTCAGCGCGGTGTGCCGGGGGCCGGTGCGCGGGTGAGGCGGTCCAGCCATTCGGTGAGCAGGGCGCGTTCGGCGGGGGTGAGGTCGCCGGGGAGGTGGGGGAGGGCGGTGCGCAGGGCGACCGCGTGCCGGACCGGGTCGGCGGCGGCGGAGACGGCGCGGGCCACCACCGAGTCGGTGACCAGGCTGGCCAGCAGCGCCTCCCGGGTACGGGTGGACAGGGCGGGGTCGCGCCGGTCCGGCTCGGCGCGGATCAGCGCGAGGGTGACCCCGCCGGCGGCGGCGTGCAGCATCCCGGTCGCCTCGGCCACGCCGCTCCGCAGCCGGCCCGCCTCGGCGACCCGGTGCACCAACTGGTGCAGGATGTCGGCGGCGACCCGCGCGGCGGTGGGGGTGCGGCTCGGGTCGCCGTACATCAGGGCGTGGCAGGCCGGCTCGGCCAGCCCGAAGCCGACCTGGACGTCCCAGCCCCGCCGCAGGTCGTCGACGGGGTCGCCGGTGAGGTCGCCGGCGCTCTCGGCGTGCAGGTAGGCGGCGAGGCGGTAGCTGACCGCCGCGTCGAGCAGGCCGGGCATGTCACCGAACTGGCGGTAGATCGTCGGCGCCTGCACACCGGCGGCCCGGCCCACGGCCCGGGTGGTGACCGCCTCCCGGCCGCCCTCGGCGAGCAGCGTGGCGGCGGCCCGGACGATCCGGTCGCGGGACGAACCCGCCGGAGTGATCATGACAGCGACGATAACCCGACCCCGACAGCACCGCTAACCGACGGTGCTAACAACTCCCGGTTAGCGGTGTTCGCCGCAGGTCAGCCGCCCGGCTGGGCGGCGGCGGGCAACGCCAGGTCCAGCACCGCGCCGAGACCGGTGGCCCGGCCCGGCCCGGTCGACGGGAGCACCAGCACCGCGCAGCCCGCCCCGACCGCCCCCGCGTCGGCCGGGGTGTCGCCGACCATCAACGCCTCCTCGGGGTCGACCCCGAGCATCCCGCAGGCCCGCAGGAAGATCCCCGGGTCGGGCTTGCAGCGCCCCACCTCGTAGGAGAGCACGTACGCGTCGACCAGGTCGGCGAGCCCCCAGGCGGCGAAGAACGGGCGGAGGTCGAAGCCGATGTTGCTCACCACCGCGATCTTCACTCCGGCGGCCCGCAGCGCGGCCAGGGTCGGCGCGGTGTCCGGGTACGGCACCCAGCCGTCGGCGACCAGCACCCGCTCGTAGAGCGCGTCGGCGAGCCCGTCGATGCCGGTGTCGACCGTCTCGGCCAGCCCGGTGTACGCGGCCCGGTGCGCGTGCTCGTAGAGGTCCCGGTCGGCCCAGTGCTCGGCGAGCCGGGGCGGCACCCGGGCCGGCAGTGGCCCACCCGCCCGGCCGGCCATCACCAGCCGGTCGGCCAGCGCGGTGGCCCGGATCGGGTCCAGGGTGACCCCGCAGGCGCGCGCGGCGGCGAGCACCCACTCGCGGGGCTCCTCCACCTGGGCGAGGGTGCCGTGGAAATCGAAGAGGACCGCCGCGACGGGCCGGCGGTGGACATCGGGCGCACCGGCGGCGCGGGGCGTGGGCGGTTCGGCATGGTCCGACACGCCGTGCACCCTACCGACCCCCTCCGACGGCTGCGGCGGACGGCCTTGGGGGGTGCTCCGTTCGGGGACGCACTAATCTTGGTGCCATGTCGAGTCCCGCCGAGCGGTACGCCGCGGCGCGCCGTCGTGCCGCCCAGGCCAGCGAGTTCCCGGCGCTGGACGAGTTCGCCCTCCAGGTGGGGTTCGACCTCGACGACTTCCAGCGGGAGTCCTGCCAGGCCCTGGAGCGGGGCAGCGGGGTGCTGGTCTGCGCCCCGACCGGCGCCGGCAAGACCGTGGTCGGGGAGTTCGCCGTCCACCTGGCGCTGCGCGGCACGCCCGCCTCGCCGCCGGCCGCCGACGGCGCGGCCCCGGCCCGGCGCAAGTGCTTCTACACCACCCCGATCAAGGCGCTGTCCAACCAGAAGTACCACGACCTGGTGGATCGCTACGGTGCCGCGCAGGTCGGCCTGCTCACCGGCGACAACGCCATCAACGGCGACGCCCCGGTGGTGGTGATGACCACCGAGGTGCTGCGCAACATGCTCTACGCCGGCTCGGCGACGCTCGACGGCCTGGCGTACGTGGTGATGGACGAGGTGCACTACCTCGCCGACCGGTTCCGGGGCGGGGTGTGGGAAGAGGTGATCATCCACCTGCCCGCCTCGGTCACCCTGGTCTCGCTCTCGGCGACCGTCTCCAACGCCGAGGAGTTCGCCGACTGGCTGGTCACCGTGCGCGGCGAGACGGCCGTGGTGGTCAGCGAGCACCGCCCGGTGCCGCTGTGGCAGCACATGCTGGTCGGCAAGCGGATGTTCGACCTGTTCCACGACGCCGACGCCGCCCGCAAGCACGACGTCCACCCGGAGTTGCTGCGCTACACCCGGGACACGTTGCGTCGCCTGGAGGTCGGCGACGGCCGGGGCGGTGGGGCCGGCTGGGGCCGGCGGGGTCCGCGCTGGCGGGGTCCGCTGCGTCCGGACATCGTCGACCGGCTCGACCGGGAGGGGCTGCTGCCGGCGATCCTGTTCATCTTCAGCCGGGCCGGCTGCGACGCCGCCGTGCAGCAGTGCCTCGCTGCCGGGCTGCGGCTGACCTCCCCGGAGGAGCGGGCGGAGATCCGCCGGGTGGTCGAGTCCCGGGTCACCGCCATCCCCGGCGAGGACCTGTCGGTGCTCGGCTACTGGGAGTGGCTCGACGGGCTGGAGCGCGGCCTGGCCGCCCACCACGCCGGGATGCTGCCCGCCTTCAAGGAGGTCGTCGAGGAGCTGTTCGTCCGGGGCCTGGTCAAGGCGGTCTTCGCCACCGAGACGCTGGCGCTGGGGATCAACATGCCGGCCCGCTGCGTGGTGCTCGAGCGGCTGGTCAAGTACAACGGCGAGGCGCACGTCGACCTGACGCCGGGGGAGTACACCCAGCTCACCGGCCGGGCCGGGCGACGCGGCATCGACGTGGAGGGGCACGCCGTGGTGGTGTGGTCCCCGGAGACCGACCCCCGGCACGTGGCCGGGCTGGCCTCCACCCGCACGTACCCGCTGCGCTCCAGCTTCCGGCCCTCGTACAACATGGCGGTCAACCTGGTCGGCTCGGTCGGCGTCGAGCCGGCGCGGGCGCTGCTGGAGTCCTCGTTCGCCCAGTTCCAGGCCGACCGGTCGGTGGTCGGCCTGGCCCGGCAGGTGCAGCGCAACACCGAGACCGTCGAGGCGTACGCGGTGGAGGCCGAGTGCCACCACGGCGACTTCGACGAGTACTTCGGGCTGCGGGTCGCCATCGCCGACCGGGAGCGGTCCCTGGCCCGTCAGGGTCAGCACCAGCGCCGGGCCCAGGCGGTGACGGCGCTGGAGCGGCTGCGGGTCGGTGACGTGATCCGGATCCCGTCGGGCCGCCGGGCCGGCCTGGCGGTGGTGCTCGACCCGGCCACCGGCGGGTTCGGCGAGCCGCGTCCGCTGGTGCTCACCCAGGACCGCTGGGCCGGGCGGGTCACCCCGGCCGACTTCACCACCCCGGCCGAGGTGCTCGCCCGCATCCGGGTGCCGAAGCACTTCAACCACCGCTCGCCGGCCGCCCGCCGGGATCTCGCCGCCCAGGTCAGTGGCACCGGTCTGGACCGGCGGGGCAGCCGCCGCAGCCGGGGCCGGGGCACCGGCGAGGACCACCGGCTCACCCAGTTGCGCGACGAACTGCGCCGGCACCCCTGTCACGCCTGCCCCGACCGGGAGGAGCACGCCCGCTGGGCGGAGCGCCGCCGCCGGCTGGAACGCGACACCGAGGAGCTGCGGCAGCGGGTCGCCGGGCGGACCGGGTCGCTGGCCCGGACCTTCGACCGGATCGTCGCGCTGCTCACCGCCCGGGGGTACCTCACCGCCGACGGGACGGTCACCGACGCCGGGCGGATGCTCGGCCGGATCTGGTCGGAGGCGGACCTGCTGGTCGCCGAGTGCCTGCGCGCCGGGGTGTGGGACGGGCTGGCCCCGGCGGAACTGGCCGCGGCCGTCTCGGTGGTCGTCTTCGAGGCCCGCCGGGACACCGACGAGCGGGCCTCGCTGCCCCGGGGCGCGGTGGCCGACGCGGTCGACGAGACGTTGAAGCTGTGGAGCGGGATCGAGGCCGAGGAGGCCGCCCGGGGGCTGGCCGTGACCCGTGAGCCGGATCTCGGCTTCGCCTGGCCGATCTACCGCTGGGCGCGCGGCGAGGCCCTGGCGAAGGTGCTGGCCAGCGGCCACCAGGTCGACGGCGAGATGCCCGCCGGGGACTTCGTGCGGTGGGCCCGGCAGGTGGTCGACCTGCTCGGCCAGCTCGCCGACTCCGGTGGCGCGTCGACCGAGTTGCGGGCCACCGCCCGGCAGGCGATCGCCGCCGTGAACCGGGGCGTACTGGCGTACCACGCCACCGCCTGACCCCCTTGTCGAACCGTCCGGACAGGGCCAACCGACGCATCGGACGGTCATCGGCGCGGTACCCGCCGAATTGTGCCTGAGTGGACTGTTGTCCCTGGTCAGAGGGGCGGCCATCATATGGTGCGGCGCGCGGATTTACGCGCCGGTAACAATCCTGTGGGGGACGCTTCGCCGTGGCCGAAATCAGTCATTTCGAATACGGGTGGATAACACCCGCGCTCAGTTACGCCCTGTCGGTGCTCGGCTCGGTCCTGGGGCTGGTCTGCGCCGGGCGGATCCGGACCGCCTCCAGTTCCCGCCAGCGCGCCTGGTGGGGACTGCTGAGCGCGTGGGCGCTCGGCGGCACCGCCATCTGGTCCATGCACTTCATGGCCATGCTCGGCTTCGCGGTGCCGGGCACCCGGATCCGCTACGACGTGCCGATCACCATCGCCAGCACGGTGATCGCCGTGGCCGCGGTCGGGCTGGGCCTGGTCATCGTGGGCACCGGCCGGCTCTCCGTGCTCCGGGTGCTGATCGGTGGGCTGTTCACCGGGGCCGGCGTGGCCGCGATGCACTACACCGGCATGGCCGCGATGCGGCTCGACGGCAGCTTCTCCTACGACACGCTGCGGGTGGTGGCGTCGGTGGTGATCGCCGTGGTGGCCGCCACGGTGGCGCTGTGGCTGGCGATGACGGTCCGGCGACCACTGGCGATCGCCGGGTCGGCACTGCTCATGGGGATCGCGGTGAACGGGATGCACTTCACCGGGATGAGCGCCCTCTCGGTGCACCTGCACCCGGGCACGGGCGAGGTGGCCGGCGCCGGGGTGAGCACCCTGCTGACCCCGATCGTCCTGGCGGTCATCTTCGTGCTGGTCGGGCTGGTGTACGCGCTGATCGCCGCCCCCACCGAGGAGGACCGGGCCGCGACGGCGTACCTGGACGCCCGCGCCTCGGCGGTGGGCCCGGCCGCCGCCCCGCCGTCCCCACCGGACCCGGTGGGGCTGCGCGGACGCTCCACCCTCGGCCAGCCCGGCACGCCGTTCCCGTCCCGCCGCACCCCGCCCCCGCCACAGGGCTGACCGGACCGGTGTCGGCGGCGGGTCGCCGCGCCACCGCGCCGACGTCAGGCGTTCCCGGTGAGCGCGTCGACCAGGCGGCGGCACGAGCCGGCGAGGTTCCACCGCTCGGCCAGCTCCAGCAGCCGCTGCGGGTCGGCCGGCGCGTCGGGCAGCGCGGTGGGCAGCTCCGGCAGCGGCACGTCGCGGGCCACCCGCACCACCCGGGGCGCCACGGCGAGGTAGTCGCGGGCGGCGACGAGCTTGCCGCGCAGCCCGGGGGCGAACCCGGAGCCGGGGTCGTCGAGGGCGGCGAGGATGCCGTCGAGGCTGCCGTACCGGTCGATCAGCCGGGCGGCGGTCTTGTCCCCGACCCCGGCCACCCCGGGCAGGCCGTCGCTGGGGTCGCCGCGCAGCGCGGCGAAGTCGGCGTACCCGCTGGCGGGCACCCCGTACCGGGCGCGGACGGCGTCGTCGTCGCAGTCGTCGAGCTTGGCCACGCCCCGCCCGACGTAGAGCAGCCGCACGCCCCGGGCGTCGTCGACGAGCTGGAACAGGTCCCGGTCGCCGGAGACCACCTCCACCGGTGCGGGCTGGGTCGTCGCCAGGGTGCCGAGCACGTCGTCGGCCTCGTAGCCGGTGGCGCCGACGGCGGTGATCCCGACCGCGGCGAGCACCTCCAGCAGCATCGGCACCTGGGGGCTGAGCGTGTCCGGCACCACCTCGCCGCCCTCCGGTGCGACCCGGTGCGCCTTGTACGACGGCAGCAGGTCCACCCGCCACTGCGGTCGCCAGTCGTGGTCGAGGGCGCAGACGAGCCGGTCGGGCCGCCGGGTGCGGACCAGCGAGGCGATCATGTCCAGGAAGCCGCGTACCGCGTTGACCGGCTGGCCGTCGGCGGTCCGGGCCGCGGACTCGGGGATGCCGAAGTAGGCGCGGAAGTACAGGCTCGGCGCGTCGACGAGCAACAGGGGTCGGTCTGCCACGCCGGACAGCCTGGCACACCCCACCGACGAAAGTCGCGCCCCCGGCCACCCGGCGGGTCGCCGCCGCGCCCCGAGGCGGGGCGGGTCACCAGCGCAGTGGCAGGGTGTCGAGGTACGCGCCGAGCCGGTCGGCGGTGAGCTGGTGGTCGCGCAGGGACAGGTGCCAGTGGCAGCCGAGCAGGTCCACCCCGGCGTTGTCGTGGTACCAGTAGCGGATCCGGTCGTCGCCGCGTGCGACGCGCTCCCGGGCGACCCGTTCGGCGGCCTCGGCGAAGTCGGTGGTGTTGGGCAGCGCGGTGGCCATCACCACGATCGTCGTGGCCCGGCCGTACCGGGCCCGCAGCGTGTCCAGGAAGCCGTGGTAGGCCTCCCGGTAGGCGGTGACCAGGCTCTCCGGCGTCCACGGCTCGTCGGGGCCCAGCGCGGTGGAGAAGTCGTTGGCGCCGAGGGCGACCACCACGAGTTGCGGTCGCCAGGTCGCCGGCCGGGCCCAGACGTCGCCGTCGTCGGCGAGCAGCGCCCGCTCGTAGTAGGTGCGGTAGCTGGTGCCGGGGCTGTGGCCGCCGTAGTTGCGCACCATCCCCAACCCGGAGTACGCGTTGACCTGGTAGTCGGCGCCGAGGCGGCGGGCCGTGCGGGCGGCGAAGGTGAGGTCGGTGTTGGTGCGCCGGGTGACCTCCTCGTCGGTGCACTCCCGGGTGGTGGACATGTTGCCGTACCCGGCGGTGTTCGAGTCGCCGATGAACTCGATCTGCCGGGTACGGGGGCGCGGCGGGTCGAGGAGGCGTCCGCCGGGGGCGGGCACGAACCCGCCGAACGCGCCGGAGGTCCAGGTGCTCTCGGTGCGCTTGACCAGCCGTACGGTGTGCCGGCCGTCGGGCAGGCCGGTGAGCCAGTGGGTGGTGCGTCCCGGGGTGACCAGGGTGGCCACCAGCCCGCCGTCGAGGTGCACGTCGTAGTCGTTGACGGCGTCGTCGAGCACGATCCCGACGCCGGTGCCCCGGAACCGGCCCTCGAAGGAGATCCCGGGCCAGCTGTACCGGACCTGGTCGCCGGTGACGGTGACCCGACCGGCGGTGTGCGCGCCGGCCAGCACCGGCGACGGCGGCGGACAGGCGGCGTCCGGGGCGCGGCCGGCGCACCGGGCCGTGCCCACGGCCGCCTCGGCCGCGCCGGGCAGTGCGGTCGTCAGCAGCGCGACCAGCGTCGCGACGAGCCGGGTCGGCGTCACGTCCCCTCCTCCACACCGGGCACACCCACAGGAAGTGGTGTCCGTCAATGTCCTACGGTGACCGTAGTCCGCGCCGGGGGTCCGCACAACGCCCCGGCGCGTCTGCGGGGCCGCGCCTGCGGGCCGGCGTAGGTTGCCGGGTTCACCGACTGGGCCGGGAACCGAACGAGCGTTAAGCTGAGCAGGTGGGGCCCACGCCACCGCCCGGCGGCCCGGCGGGGGAGACCCACCCCGTCGTGCGGAACCCCGACCGGCGGGCAGCGGCTCATCAGCACCCCGACGGAGCTCACCGCGCCATGACTGTCGACCGCATCCTCCCCAGCGACGAGGCCCACGACCTGCTCGACCTCGTCACCGAACTCGCCGACCGGGAACTCGCCCCCCGGGTGACGGAGTACGAGCAGCGTGCCGAGTTCCCCCGCGAGGTGCTGCGCACCCTGGGACGGGCCGGACTGCTCGGCCTGCCGTACCCCGAGGAGTACGGCGGCGCCGCCCAGCCGTACGAGGTCTACCTCCAGGTGCTGGAGATCCTGGCCAGCCGGTGGCTCGCCGTGGCCGAGGCGGTCAGCGTGCACACCCTGTCCTGCCAGCCGGTCGCCCAGTTCGGCACCGAGGACCAGCGCAAGCTGCTGCCCGACATGGTCGGCGGGGAGCTGCTCGGCGCGTACTGCCTCTCCGAGCCGCAGGGCGGCTCCGACGCGGCGGCCCTGACCACGAGGGCGGTCCGCGACGGCGACCGGTACCTCGTCTCGGGCACCAAGGCGTGGATCACCCACGCCCGGGTCGCCGACTTCTACAACGTCTTCGTCCGCACCGGCGGACCGGGCCCCAAGGGCATCTCCTGTCTGCTCGCCGACCGGGAGACCCCCGGGCTCACCCCGCAGGCGGCGGAGAAGACGATGGGCCTGCGCTCCTCGCCGGTGGCCCAGATCGCCTTCGACGACGCCCGGATCCCCGCCGACCGGCTGATCGGCTGGGAGGGGATGGGCTTCACCATCGCCATGTCCGCGTTGGACTCCGGCCGCCTCGGCATCGCCGCCTGCGCCGTCGGTCTGGCCCAGGCCGCCCTCGACTACGCGGTCGAGTACGCGCGGGAGCGGCGGCAGTTCGGCCGGGCGGTCATCGACTTCCAGGGGCTGGGCTTCACCCTCGCCGACCTGGCCACCCAGATCTCCGCCGCCCGCGCGCTGACCCTGCACGCCGCCCGGCTGCGGGACACCGGCCGGCCGTACTCCATCGAGGCGGCCAAGGCGAAGCTGTTCGCCACCGACATGGCGATGCGGGTGACCACCGACGCGGTCCAGGTCCTCGGTGGCGCCGGGTACGTCGCCGACCACCCGGTGGAGCGGTACATGCGGGAGGCGAAGGTGCTCCAGATCGTCGAGGGCACCAACCAGATCCAGCGGCTGGTGATCTCCCGCGCCCTGGCGAAGGGCTGAGCGCCGGCACCGGCGACCGGGTGCCGTGCGTGCCCGCCCGGTCGCCGGGTGTTTCCGGCTTCGGCGGGTATGCCGTCGCGGGGGAGCGGGTTTGCGGGTAGGTTGCTCGCCGTGGAGGAGATCGACCGCGCCATCGTCACCGCGCTGACCGCTGACGGTCGGCTGTCGTACACCGACCTGGCGGAGAAGGTGGGTCTGTCGGTGTCCGCGGTGCACCAGCGGGTCCGCCGGCTGGAGCAGCGCGGCGTGATCCGGGGGTACGCGGCCCGGGTGTCGTTCGAGGCGCTGGACCTGCCGTTGACCGCGTTCGTGGCGATCCGGCCGTTCGACCCGTCGCAGCCCGACGACGCCCCGGAGCGGCTGGCCCACCTGCCCGAGATCGACTCCTGCTACTCCGTGGCGGGGGAGGACAACTACCTGCTGCTGGTCCGGGTGGCCAGCCCGGCGGACCTGGAACGGGTGCTGCAGGAGATCCGCACGGCGGCGAACGTGACCACCCGGACCACGGTGGTGCTCTCCACGCCGTACGAGGGTCGCCCGCCGAGGATCGGCGCCGAGCGCTCCCCGCGCCCGCGTCCCCGCCCGACCGGGGACCCCGCTGCCCCGACGGGGTGACCCATCCCGCGCCCACCGCGCTCAGGCGGGCTCGGATCGTCACCGGTCGACCCTGCCACCCAGCCTCCTAGGACGACCAAGCGGTGGGGTGCCGCCCCACAGCTCACCACCCACCCAGGGCGATCAGCGCGTCGATCCGGTCGTCGATGGCGTGACTGGTCTGCTGGGCGGTGGCGAGCGCCCGCATGGAGGTGTTGAACAGGTCGGCCTGGTGGGTGTCGAGCGCTGTCACACAGCCCTGGCTGGCCTGCCGGACGATCTCGACGAAGCTCTCCCACAGCCGGTCGGCCTCGGGATCGGGTATCCGGAAGTAGCGGGCGGCGTCGTCGGCGAACTCGCCGAGCTGGACGCAGCGGGGCCGCAGGTCGCCGAGCCGGTCGATGCTGCGCCCGGCGTCCACCCCGGCGGTGACGGCGGCGAAGAGGTCGCGGCGTTGCCGGTAGAACCTGTCCAGCAGGTCGTCGCCGCCCCGGTCCAGCCACGCGTCCACCTGCATCGCCCGCGACCGGGCCGACACCGGTGCGTCGATGACCGTCCCGGTCCACCGTCGGGCCGCGCGCTGCGCCTCGGCGGGTTCCGGCATCCGGGCGGCGTACGGGGCCCGCTGGACGGCGACGAGCGTCGCGATGCCGAGCGCGGTCACGGCGAGCACCGCCACGCCCACGCGAGCCGCCACCGTACCGGGCCGGTCGGCCGTCGCGCGGGACCCGCCGGCCGTCGCGCCGGGACGGTCGAGCGCTCGTGCGGCACGTGGGCGGGGCGCGGCCAGCAGACCCGCGACGAGCGCGGTGAGCGGGAGCGCCGGGACGAGGACGTGTGCGACGAGGTTCGGCACGACGCGCAGGTTCAGCGCACAGTCGCCGGTACCGACGGACAGGGCGGGCACGCAGCCGTCGAGGGCGCGCAGGACGACCAGGGCCGCGAACGCGAGCAGGGTCGCGGCGCCGGCGGCGACCAGGGCGGCGGGCAGCCGGTGCGCGGGTACCGCCCGGCGGGCGGCCACGGCGGCCACGGCGGCGGCGACCAGCAGGACCAGGGTCATCCCGGCCAGGTAGGCCACCGTGTAGGAGGTGGCGGAGTACCCGGTGCGGGCGCGGGCGTGCAGCCAGGCCAGGACGGCGACCGCCACCAGCACGCCCGCGCCGGCACCGGGCAGCCCGGCCCCGAGTACCCGGCGCAGGCCGGGCAGCGGCGGGCCGAGCGGTCCGGGGGCACGGTCCGGTGCGGCGGCGCGGACCCAGGGGGCCGGGCCGGTGCCGGGGCGCGGCAGCCACGCCAGCAGCGGGACCACCCAGGCGCCGGCGACCGCCAGCAGGCCCAGCGGCGGGCCGGTCGTCGCGGTGCCGGTGAGCACGGCCAGCACCCAGGCCCGGTCGACCGCTGAGGCGGGCGGATGGTCCAACTCCCGGCCCACCCAGGCGGCGACCAGGTAGTCGCGGAATCCGGCGACGTCCACCATCCACCCGGCGGTGTACGCGACCCCGTGGGTGTGCCACCAGAAGAACCACAGTGACAGGCCCAGGGCGGCGGCGGAGACGTTCAGCAGGGCCACCGGGCGCAGGGACCGGCCCCGCCAGGCGACCACCCAGAGCCGGGCGGACTGGGTCAGCCACCAGGTGAACGCGGTGGCGGCCAGCACGACGAGCAGGAGCAGCCAGGGGCGGGCGGGCAGCCACTCGTTGACCGTTCCCTGGCCCGCGAGCGTGCCGCCGACGGCCAGGCCGAGCCCGAGCCACAGGCCGGACCGGAGGCTGGAGGGTGGCGGCTGGCCGGTGAGGGCCGCGTACACCACGGCGCGCCACAGGGCGATGCCGACCACGCCGGCGACGAGCGCGGCGGAGACCACCGCCGCGGCGTGTTGCATCCAGGTGGTGACCAGGGCGTACTGGGTGAGGGCGTAGCTGGCGTGGGTGTGGGTGACGGCGGCGGCGGCCCCGGTGAGGAACAGGGGGAGCGCGCGCAGGCCGAACAGGACGGCGGGGTCGGTCAGCGCCGCGCGCCGGACGTCCCACCGGGGGTGGGGGTGCCACAGTTCGGTGAACGCGCGCAGGGCCCGCCGTGGGTACCCGCCGGTGGTGGCGGGGGCCGGGGTGGCCCAGCCGGTCGGGTCGGCGCCCCAGCGCACGGCGGCGCGGTCGGCGTAGACCTCCCGGCTGCGCAGCACTTCGGAGCGGGCGAGGTAGACCAGCACCGCGAGCAGCCCGGTGGTCAGCAGGCCACGGCTGACGATGGGGGCCTCGGCCGACCAGACCAGGGAGCCGGCGGCCCGCCGGAACATCCACCCGCACCAGAGCAGGAACGGCGGGAGGGCCACCGCCAGGTACACCCGCCACAGGGCGACGGTGAGGTAGGTGACGGTGACGTCCCGGTTGGCGATGTGGGCGAGTTCGTGCAGCAGGACGGCCCGGAACCGGCGGGGGTCGGTGGTGCGGGCGGCGACCAGGCCGCCGTGCAGGCAGATCGTGGCGCGCCCGGTCCGGCCGAAGACGACCGCGCCGGCGGAGGCGGCGGCGGGGTCGACGACCACCCGCGGCGGCCGGGTGAGTCCGGCGGTGGCGGACAGGTCGGCCAGCACGCGGCGGATCTCCCCGTCGCGGTCGACGGTGGCCAGCGGCACCACCCGGCTGCGGCGGGCCTTCCACCGGGGCAGGGCCCCGAACAGCACGGCGGTACCGGCGGCGAGCAGCGTCCACCAGCCGACCAGCCACCACCAGGGCGGGGGCGCGGCGTACCGGTCGCTGCAGGCGCGGTACGCCTCCCACTGGAGGGCGCGCTTGTCCATCACGTTGGCCGCCGGGTCGGCTGCCGGGTCGACCCCGGCGGCGAGGGAACCAGCCGAAGCCGTCGTAGCTGGACAGGGCGATGCCGACGTAGAGGACCATCAGGCTGCTGCTGGCCAGAAGCAGGGCGACCAGGAGGGCGAACCGGGCGGTGGTGCCCGCGCTGAGGGCCCGCTCGTCGACGGATGCCGGTGCGCCGCGCCCGGTCACGGTGCGGGGCGGGGTGTGTCGGGAGGGTCGCCGGGGTCCGGGTCGAGTCGGCGCAGGACCGCGTCGGCGATCTCGGTGGCGGTCGGTGCGGCCACTCCCCGGCGGACGAGCAGGTCGCACACCTCCTGGCGGACCTCGGGGAGCTGGTCGGCGGTCAGGGGTGGAATGGTCGCGGGGGCCCGGCGGCCCCGGACGAGTCGGCGCAGCAGCCCCCGGCCGCGGTCGGTCGCCTCGTCGACGGCGGCGCCGGCGAGGCGCTGGGCGACCTGGTCGAGGACGAGCCACACCACCGGGGTGAGCAGGCCGACGACCTCGCCCCAGCCGAAGCCGAGGGGCTCGCGGCGGGGGCCGGCGCGGCCGAGCCGGCGGATGACCGTGTCGTCGTCGTAGGCGGCGAGGCCGTCCACCAGGGGCAGTTCCTGGGGGGCCACCTCCGCCACGACGTCCCGTACGACATCCCGTACTGCCGGCATGTCACCCTCCTCGTCCCGATGTCGACCCTGACTCCCAGTAAAGGCCCTGTCGGCAAGGTGTCATGTGGCTGGTGGGGCCGGTGGTGGGGCAGGGGCGGCGGGTCGGGTGGGTGGACCGGGGGAGGTTTCCGTCCGGTGCGGTCGGGGCATGCCAGGTGACGAGGGCCGGAGGGGTCCGAACGCCGGAGCAGAGGGAGTGCGAGATGAGCTTCACCGACAAGGCGAAGAACAAGGCCCAGGAGCTCGCCGGCGCCGCCAAGGAGCGGGTCGGCGACATGACCGACAACGAGCGGATGCGGGCCGAGGGCGCCAGCGAGCAGAGCGAGGCGCGCGCCCGGCAGGCGGGTGAGCACGTCAAGGACGCGGGTCGCAACGCGCGGGACGCGTTCACCCGGTGACCGGATGACAGCGGGCGGGCCCGAGCCGCACTCGGGCCCGCCCGCTTTCTTGTCTCCCCGCTTTCGACTAGTGTCCTAGGACGCCTTACGCGAGGTGATCCCCACCCCGGCACCACGACAACCGTCCGCACCAACGCACAAGAGCACCCCTCGCCTTCACCGCCGCACGGTCAAGGATGGGGGACTGGTCTCGGCTTGACGGGTCGGTACGAGCTGTCCGCTGTTACCCGACCCGGGTGGTGCCGTGCCCGACCGGCCGTTGGTCGCGTCTGGTTGATCTCCTGCTGCAACGCTGCGGGGTCGGCGAACTGGTGGGTGCGCATTCCGAGGCGCTGCGCGGCGGTGATGTTCTCGGCGCGGTCGTCGACGAACAGGATCCGGTCGGGAGCGACACCGAGTTCCTGGCAGCACCACCGGAAGGCTTCGGGTTCGGGTTTGGCGTGGCCGATGCGGCAGGAGAAGCCGATGACGTCGAGGTGGCGCAGCCAGTGACCGTGGTGCTGTTCGTAGTGGGCGGCCAGGTCTTCGGGGATGTTCGACAGCAGCGCCAGCCGCGTACCGGCGGTGGCGGCCTGCGCGAGGAGCGCGGTCATGTCGGGATCGACGGCGTTCCAGCTGGCGATGTCCGCAGCGATGAGCGCGGCGATCCGGTCGTCGGTGAAGGTGGTGCCGAGTTCGGTGGCGACCTGACGCCAGTATTCAGCGCCGGTGACCTCTGCGCGGTCGTACGGGGGGCGCAGCCGCCAGTAGACGTCCCAGAAGGCGGTGGTGGACGCGTCGGCGGTCGCGACCAGCGCGCGTCGGTCGGCTGGGGACTGCTGGTGTGCGATGACACCGAAGAGGTCGAAGAGGATGACGTCGGGCATGGTGGTCACACCGTCCGGACGTGAGTGCCGGCGGCGGTGAGGGCGTTGGTGTCGTCGTCGGCTGCGTCGGCGGTGGTGACGACCAGGCTGAGCGCGGAGACCGGTGCCACGAACGCCAGGGCGGTGCGGGTGAACTTGTTCGGGTCGGCGGCCACGACGACGCGGTGGGCGGAGGCGATGGCAGCCCGCTTGATGGCCGCGTCGGCGAGGTCGTAGGCGGTCAGGCCGTCGGCGGTCAGGCCACAGCAGCCGAGGATCGCGGTGTCGAACCGCAGCGAGGCCAGCGACGCCTCGGTGAGGGGCCCGGTGAGCGCGAGTTCTTCGCGGCGGGGTTCGCCGCCGGGCAGGAGCAGTCGCAGCTGCGGGCCACCGGTGAGGGCGTTCGCCGCGTGCAGGGACAGTGGCATGACGGTCAGCCGGCGGGGTTGCAGCAGCCGCGCGACCTCCAGGCAGGTGGTGCCGCTGTCCAGGACGACGGCCTCGCCGTCGGCGATCAGGTCGGCGACGGCTGCCGCGATCCGGCGCTTGGCGTCCTGGTCCTCGTGGGCCCGTACGGCGAACGGCGGCTCCTCGCCGCGCAGGGTCAGGCTGCGGGCGCCGCCGCGGTACCGCTCGAGCATCCCCTGGTCGGCGAGGTGTTCAAGGTCGCGGCGCACGGTCATCTCGGAGGTGCCGGTCAGCTCGGCCAACGCGGAAACGCCGAGCTGACCGGCCTGCTGCACGGCGTCCAGGATCCGGCGGTGCCGGTCGACGATCGTCATGGGCCCTAGTGAACACTCCAGTCGAGGGTAAATCAACACTCCAAACATCTTTCTTGTTTGATATGTTCGCTCCAATGTTCGCAACGGCTGGTCGTGGGCTGATTCCGCCCACCTCTCCTCCACCTGGAAGGACGCCATGACCGCCATCACGGCCACTCCCGTCACGCCGGCCGCGGTCCGTGCCGCCACCACCGCGACCTATGCGGCGTTCATCGGTTCCGGGTTCGGCTTCGCCAGCTGGGCTTCCCGGATTCCGCAGGTCCGCGACCGCCTCGACCTCGACGCGTCCGCGCTGGGTCTGGTGCTGCTGGCGATCGCGGCCGGTTCCCTGCTCGCGTTGCCCCTGTCCGGTCCGGTGGTCACACGGGCCGGTTCGTCGCGCACCGTCACGGCGATGGCGGTCCTGCTCGGTGTCGGCCTCACCGTCGCTGCGCTCGGCTCACTGATCGGCGTCGTACCGCTGGTGATCGGGTTGTTCCTGTTCGGCTTCGCCCACGGGGCCTGGGACGTCGGGATGAACGTGCAGGGCACCGTCGTGGAACGCCACCTCGGCCGGTCGGTCATGTCCCGCTTCCACGCCGGCTTCAGCCTCGGCACCGTCGCCGGGGCCCTGCTCGGCGCCGCCGTCGTCGCCGTGCACGTGCCGGTCGCGGTTCACCTGACGGTCGTCGCCGTCCTCGTCGTCGCCGGCGTCGTCTGGCAGGCGCGGTACTTCGTCGCCGACGACCAGGACCCGCGACCCGACCCGGTCGCAGTCGCACGGCGGGGCGGCGCGCTGACCGCCTGGCGCGAACCCCGTACCCTGCTCATCGGTGTGTTCGTCCTCGCCTTCGCCTTCGCCGAAGGTGTCGGCAACGACTGGATCAGTGTCGCCGCGATCGACGGCCACCACGTGTCCGCCACCCTCGGTGCCCTCGCCTTCGCGGGGTTCCTCACCACCATGACCGTCGGCCGCTGGTACGGCCCGGCGCTGCTCGGCCGCTACGGCCGTACCCGGGTCGTGCGTGTCCTGGCCGTCATCGGCGTCGTCGGCGTCGCCCTGTTCGTCTTCGGGCCCACGCCCGTCTTCGCGTACGCCGGAACCCTGCTCTGGGGTCTCGGCGCCTCTCTCGGTTTTCCGGTCGGTATGAGCGCGGGCGGCGACGATCCGCGCCGCGCCGCCGCCCGCGTCAGCGTCATCGCCTCGATCGGCTACTGCGCCTTTCTCGCCGGCCCGCCCGTCGTGGGTTTCCTCGGTGACCAGGTCACCGTTCTGCGTGCCCTGGTCACCGTGGCCGCTCTGCTCGGTGTGGCCGCCCTCGTCGCCGGCAGCGTCCGACCCCTGTCCGCGGAGGGTGCGGGCGCAGCCGTTGCGGGGGTCGACCGGGTGGCCTGACGGGCGGTCAGTCGGTGCGGTGGTCGTACCACCAACGCTGGCCGGAGGCGGGGAGGGTGTCGATCGGGTCGTAGTAGGCGTACCGCTTCTGCAGGGCGGCCAGGTCGGCCGACTCGATGGAGGTGCGGTAGTTCTTGGTCCAGTAGGAGATGCCGCGTTCGCGGTCGTACTCGGTGAGCATGTGCACCCAACGCTTGCCGACGAAGGGCACGTCGCAGACGATCCGTGGGGTGGCGTACCCGGGCAGGTAGCCCATGATGTCGTGCTGGAGCTGCTGGGCGTGCCAGACCGGGACGCGCCAGTGCTCGGCGTTGGGGATCATGTCGCACAGGTAGAAGTAGTACGGCAGGATGCCGGCCTCGCCCTGGAGCGCGAAGCAGAGGTCGAGCAGGTCGGTGCTGGTGGCGTTGACGCCGCGCATCAGCACGCCCTGGTTGCGGACGTCGCGGACGCCGACGTCGAGGGCGGTCTGGGCGGCCCGGGCGACCAGCGGGGTGAGCGACTGCGCGTGGTTGACGTGGGTGTGGATGGCGAGGTTGACGCCGCGTCGGGCGGCGGTGTGGGCGACCCGTTCCAGGCCCTCGACGACGTCGGGTTGGAGCCAGTGCTGGGGCAGGCCCATGAGGGCCTTGGTGGCGAGCCGGATGTCGCGGACGGTCTCGATGTCGAGCAGCCGCATCAGGTACGACTCCAGGTTGCGCCACGGCACGTTGGCGACGTCGCCGCCGGAGACGACCACGTCGCGGACGCCGGGGTGGGCCTTGAGGTAGGCGATGTGCGCGTCGTACCGGTCGACGGGCCGGAGGGTGAGCTTGAGTTTGTCGACGGTGGGGGTGGAGTTGCCGACCAGGTCCATCCGGGTGCAGTGGCCGCAGTACTGGGGGCAGGTGGCGAGCAGTTCGGCGAGGACCTTGGTGGGGTAGCGGTGGGTGAGGCCCTCGGCGACCCACATGTCGTGCTCGTGCAGGGAGTCGCGGGTGGCGTACGGGTGGGACGGCCAGTCGGTGCGCCGGTCGGAGGCGATCGGGATCATGTAGCGGCGGACCGGGTCGGCGCGCAGGGCGTCGGTGGTGACCGGGGCGTCCGGGACCATGGTGTTGATCATCTGGGGTGGCACCAGCATGGACATGGTGGACAGCGCGCGTTGGTCGGCGTCGAGGTCGGTGTAGAAGGTGTCGTCGACGAGGTCGCCGAGGACGGCGCGGAGTTGTTTGATGTTCTTGACGCAGTGGGCGCGTTGCCACTGGGCGGATTCCCATTGGTCGCGGGTGACGTGGCGCCAGCCGGGGAAGCGGGTCCAGTCGGGTTCGACCAGTGGGGTGCGGCGGTACTCGTAGGGTTGCCCGGCGTCGGTGGTGGGGCGGGGCGCGGGGATGGCGTCGACGGGGTGCGTCCGGGTCACGGCCCCTCCTCGGGTGGTGATCGTCGGGCTCGTAGGCTACTGGAAATTATTCTGCTGAGAAATTATTCTGCCGTAAGTTTTCCCGTCAGACGAGTCCGGGGCGGGGGTTCGGTCGGCGACAGGGGAGGTTGTCGTGACGTCACCGGTGGGGTTGCACCGTGTCGTGGAGCCGGCGGGGGTGCTGCCGCAGGCGGCGTGGCGACTGGACGCCAGTCCCGTGGTCGGGCCGAACGAGGTGCGGGTGCGGGTGGAGCGGCTGAACCTGGACGCGGCGAGTTTTCGTCAGTTGTGGGACAAGCACGGCGGGGACGGGGACCGGATCCGCGCCGAGGTCCTGGAGATCGTCGCGACGCGGGGGAAGATGCAGAACCCGGTGACCGGGTCGGGCGGGATGCTGATCGGCACGGTCGACGAGGCGGGCCGGCGGTCGCCGTTGGGTCTGCGGCCGGGGGACCGGGTGGCGTCGTTGGTGTCGCTGACGTTGACCCCGCTGGTGCTCACCGACGGGTTGGCCCGGTGGGACGGGCGCAGCGAGCAGGTGCCGTGTGCGGGGTACGCGATCCTGTTCGCCCGGTCGATCGCGGCGGTGCTGCCGACGGACCTGGATCCGGAGCTGTCGCTGGCGGTGCTGGACGTGTGCGGGGCGCCGGCGTTGACGGCGCGGGTGGTGGCCGAGCGGGTGGCGCAACGGCGGCGGGAGGCCGATCCGCGGCCGGTGACGGTGGCGGTGTTCGGTGGCGCCGGGAAGAGCGGGTCGTTGTCGCTGGTGGCGGCGCGGCGGGCGGGTGCCGGGCGGACCGTCGGGGTGGTGCCGGTGGCGGCGGAGCGGGACGCCCTGGTGGCGGCCGGGCTGGCGGACGTGGTGGCGGTGGCCGACGCGCGGGATCCGGTGGGGGTGTCGACGGCGGTGACGACGGCGTTGGGGGTGCCGGCGGACGTGACGGTGGTCTGCGTGGACGTGCCGGGGTGTGAGCACGGGGCGGTGCTGGCTACGGAGGACGGCGGGACGGTGGTGTTCTTCTCGATGGCGACGAGTTTCGCGGCGGCGGCGTTGGGCGCGGAGGGTCTGGCGGCGGACGTGACGATGGTGGTGGGCAACGGGTACGTGCCGGGGCACGCGGAGTTGGCGTTGGATCTGGTGCGTTCCGAGCCTGGGGTGCGTGGGCTCTTCGCGGCCCGGTTGGCGGCAGACTGAAGCCATGACGAACCCCTCGACGTTGTATCGCGGCGGCGTGCTGCACTGTCCGGCGGATCCGAGCGCGACGGCGCTGTTGGTGCGGGACGGGCGGATCGCCTGGTTGGGTGTGGACGCGGACGCGCCGGTCGCGGACCGGGTGGTGGAGCTGGACGGGGCGTTGGTGACGCCGGCGTTCGTGGACGCGCACGTGCACACGACGGACACCGGGTTGGTGTTGTCGGGACTGGACCTGTCGGGGGTGCGGTCGGCGGGGGAGTTGCTGGCGGCGGTGGCGGGGTTCGCGGCGGGGTTGCCGGCGGACGCGGTGGTGCTGGGGCACGGCTGGGACGAGTCGACGTGGGGGGACCGGC
Organism: Micromonospora rosaria; assembly: GCF_001567585.1. Taxonomy (GTDB): domain Bacteria; phylum Actinomycetota; class Actinomycetes; order Mycobacteriales; family Micromonosporaceae; genus Micromonospora; species Micromonospora rosaria. Next base: position 4,345 of record NZ_LRQV01000056.1, on the reverse strand, counting down.
GGTTGCCGGACGCCGACGAGGTGGGTCGGGCGGCCGGTGGGCGGCGGGTGTACCTGTCGCAGGCGTCGATCCATTCGGCGTTGGTGTCGCGGGCGTTGCTGGCGGCGTGTCCGGAGGTGGTGTCGGTCGCGGGGTACGACGTGTCGGGGTGGGTGCGGCGGGACGCGCACCACGTGGTGCGGGCGGCGGCGCAGGGGTCGGTGACGCGGGCGCAGCGGGTGGCGGCGCAGCGGGTGGCGTTGGCGCGGGCGGCGGCGGTGGGGATCGCGGCGGTGCACGAGTGCGGTGGGCCGGACATCTCGGACGAGGAGGACTTCACGGGGCTGTTGCGGCTGTCCGGGGTCGGGGTGCCGGAGGTGTACGGGTACTGGGGTGAGTTGGGTGGTGCGGCGCGGGCCCGGGAGTTGGGTGCGGTGGGCGCCGGTGGGGATCTGTTCGCGGACGGGGCGTTGGGGTCGCGGACGGCGCACGTGTCGCAGGCGTACCGGGACGGGGAGGCGGGGGCGTGCGGGCACGGGTATCTGAGTGCCGAGCAGGTGCGTGACCATCTGGTGGACTGTGCGGCGCACGGGGTGCAGGGCGGGTTCCACGCGATCGGGGACGCGGCGATCGGGACGGTGTTGGCGGGGTTCGCGGGGGCGGCGGAGAAGCTGGGTGTGGAGCGGGTGCGGGCGGCGCGGCACCGGATCGAGCACGCGGAGTTGATGACCCGGCGGTTGATCGCGGGGTTCGTGGAGTTCGGGGTGGTGGCGTCGGTGCAGCCGGCGTTCGACCGGTTGTGGGGTGGGGCGGGTCGGATGTACGAGTCGCGGCTGGGGTTGACGCGGGCGTTGGAGTCGAATCCGCTGGGCGCGATGCACGGGGTCGGGGTGGCGTTGGCGTTCGGGTCGGATGCGCCGGTGACGCCGTTGGATCCGTGGGGTGCGGTGCGGGCGGCGGTGGCGCATCACAATCCGGTGCAGCGGATGAGTGTGCGGGCGGCGTTCGCGGCGCACACCCGGGGTGGGTGGCGTGCGGTGGGTCTGGACGCGGAGGGTGTGGTGGCGTTGGGGGCGCCGGCGACGTTCGCGGTGTGGTCGACGCCGGCGGGGGTGGAGCGGGGTCTGCCGGTGGTGCAGGCGGTGGACCCGGAGGCGCGGGGGGTGGCGGATCCGACGCCGTTGCCGGTGTGTCGGGCGACGGTGCTGCGTGGTGAGGTGATCTATGAGGATGGGTCGGTGTGATGGGAAAGCTTGATCTGGATCCGGTGGTGGTGGCGCGGGCGCGGGAGTTGGCGCGGCGGGTCGGGCAGCCGGTGGTGGATCTGGCGCGCAGTCACACGACGGTGTCGGTGGAGCGGGCGGTGCTGCGGTTGGCGGGGGTGGCGGGGGCCGACCCGGACGGTATTCCGTGGGTGAACCGGTTGGTGGACGCGGTGGTCGCGGACGTGGGGCTGGGGCACGGGGTGGCGGTGCCGGTGTTCGACGCGTTGGCGCGGGAGGGTCTCGCGGATGTGACGGTGCTGGCGCAGAAGGCGGCGGCCGGGTCGGTGCGGTTCGCGCTGCCGTCGGGGAAGGCGGCGACGGCGGCGCGGCGGGCGTCGCGGAAGGCGGTGGCGGCGGGGGTGCGGCGGATCGACCGGCGGCGCGCGGAGCGGGACCGGTTGGTGCGGCGGTTCGGGGATCCGGCGCGGCGGCCGTGGATCTATCTGATCGTGGCGACGGGGGACATCTACGAGGACATTCCGCAGGCGCAGGCGGCGGCGCGGGCGGGTGCGGACGTGATCGCGGTGATCCGGTCGACGGGGCAGTCGTTGTTGGACTACGTGCCGGAGGGGGCGACGCGGGAGGGGTTCGCGGGGACGTACGCGACGCAGGAGAACTTCCGGTTGATGCGGGCGGCGTTGGACGAGTCGTCGCGGGAGTTGGGTCGGTACGTGCGGTTGACGAACTACGCGTCGGGGTTGTGCATGCCGGAGATGGCCGCGTTGGCGGGTCTGGAGCGGCTGGACATGATGCTCAACGACTCGATGTACGGGATCTTGTTCCGGGACATCAATCCGGTGCGGACGTTCGTGGATCAGCGGTTCTCGCGGCAGGTGCACGCGCGGGCGGGGATCGTGATCAACACGGGTGAGGACAACTACCTGACCACGGCGGACGCGGTGGACGAGGCGCACACGGTGACGGTGTCGCAGTTGTTGAACGAGTTCTTCGCGCACGAGGCGGGGTTGGCGGACTGGCAGTTGGGGTTGGGGCACGCGTTCGAGATCAATCCGGATGTGCCGGAGTCGTTGCGGTTGGAGTTGGCGCACGCGTTGTTGGCGCGGGAGTTGTTTCCGGATGCGCCGTTGAAGTGGATGCCGCCGACGAAGCACATGACGGGGGACGTGTTCCGGGGGAACCTGCTGGACGGGTTCTTCAACCTGGTGGGTGCCATGACGGGGCAGGGGATCCTGCTGGTGGGGATGATGACCGAGGCGGTGGTGACGCCGTGGTTGTCGGACCGGGACATCGCGTTGCAGAACGTGCGGTACGTGTTGGGCGCGGCGGGTGGGTTGCACGAGGATTTCGTGCCGGCGCCGGGCGGGTTCGTCCAGCAGCGGGCGCAGCGGGTGCTCGGTGAGGCCGTGGAGTTGCTGGAGCGGATCGGGGAGCGGTCGTTGTTGACCGCGATCGCCGAGGGCACGTTCGGGATCATGCGGCGGCCGGCGGACCGGGGTAAGGGGCTGGACGGGGTGGCGGCGCACGAGGCGGACTACTACAACCCGGCGACGGAGATCCTGGAGCGGCCGGCGTGAGCGGGGGGTCGGTGGTGCGGCCGTACGGGGACACCACGGGTGACGGCATGGTGCAGGTGTCGTTCACGTTGCCGGTGCCGCACGACAAGCGGGCCGAGGGCGCGGCGGTGCAGTTGGCGGCGAAGATGGGCATCGACCCGGCGATGGTGGTGCACGCGAAGCAGATGGGCGACGGGTACACGTTCTTCGTGGTGTACGGGCGGGTGAACCATCTGGTGGACCTGTCGGCGGTGCGGGTGGTGGAGCGGGACTTTCCGTTGTTGTCGGCGCGGGAGGTCAACACGGTCGTGAAGCAGCGGTTGCGGCGGAAGTTGTCGGTGGTGGGGGCGTGCATCGGGACGGACGCGCACACGGTGGGGATCGACGCGATCCTCAACGTGAAGGGCATCGCGGGGGAGAAGGGTCTGGAGTACTACCGGGAGTTGACGGTGACGAACCTGGGTGCGCAGGTGAGTGTGCCGGAGTTGGTGGCGGCGGCGCGGCGGGAGCGGGCGGACGCGGTGTTGGTGTCGCAGGTGGTGACGCAGCGGGACGCGCATCTGCACAACACGCGGGAGATGTCGGCGGCGTTCCGGGAGGCGGTGCCGGCGGGGCGGCGGCCGTTGTTGATCGTGGGTGGGCCGCGGTTCGACGAGTCGATGGCGGCCGAGTTGGGGGTGGACCGGATCTTCGGTCGGGGGACGACGCCGGGTGAGGTGGCGTCGTATCTGGTGCACGCGTTGGTGACGGGCAGGGGGGCGGCGCGGTGACGGGCGCGCGGGTGGGGTTGACGGTGACGCACCGGCGGTACGTGCCGTACGGGCACGCGCACTACGCGGGGAACCTGGTGGACGGGGCGTACGTGCTGGGGCTGTTCGGGGACGTGGCGACGGAGGTGTGTATCCGGGCCGACGGGGACGAGGGGTTGTTCGCCTCGTACTCGGAGGTGCAGTTCCGGTCGCCGGTGCGGGCGGGGGACGTGCTGGAGGTGGTGGCGACGGTGACGCGGGTGGGGACGCGCAGCCGTACGGTCGATTTCGTGGCGCGGGTGGTGTGCCGGGGGCGTCCGGAGCGGGGCGGGTCGGCGGCGGAGGTGTTGGTGGAGCCGGTGGTGGCGGTGACGGCGACGGGGACCGTGGTCGTGCCGGCGGCGGCGTGAGTCTGGCGGTCTGCGCCGACGTCGGGTCCACGTTCACGAAGGTGGCGGTGGTGGACCTGGCCGGGGGTGGCCTGGTCGCGGTGGCGGCGGTGCCGACGTCGGTGGGCACGGACGTGCTGCACGGCCTGGACGCGGCGGTGGCGGCGGCGGGCGCGGGGCGGGACGTGCCGTGGTACGTGTGTTCGTCGGCGGGTGGCGGGTTGCGGCTGGCGGTGGTCGGGTACGAGCCGTTGGTGACGGCGCGGGCGGGGCGGCGGGCCGGGTTGTCGGCGGGCGCGGATGTGGTGCACGTGGCGGCGGGCCGGTTGGCCGGGGCGGACGTGGCGGCGGTGCGGGCGGCCCGCCCGGACGTGGTGTTGCTGGTGGGGGGCACCGACGGCGGGGACGCGGAGGTGGTGGTCCACAACGCGACCCGGTTGGCGCGGGCG
>NZ_LRQV01000055.1 GCF_001567585.1 Micromonospora rosaria | reverse complement strand
CTGCAACGGGCGCAGCCCGGTCAGCCCGAACCGGGCGGCGAGGGCGTCCGACACGCCCGGCCGGGCCACGTCGGCGTTGGTGTGCGCGGTGTACAGGGCCACCCCGGCGCGGATCAGCCGGTGCACGATCCGCCCCTTCCAGGTGGTGGGCGCGACCGAGGAGACCCCGCGCAGCAGCAGCGGATGGTGGGCGACGATCAGGTCGGCCCCGGCGTCGAGCGCCTCGGCGACCGTCTCCGGCAGCACGTCGACCACGCACGCGACCCGGCGGACCGGGGCGGTCGGCTCGCCGAGCACCAGCCCGACCCGGTCCCAGTCCTCCGCCCAGGCCGGCGGGTACCGCCGGGCCAGCTCGGCCACGACGTCGGCCACGGTCGGGGCACCCGGATCCCGGGGCCCGGCGGTGGTGGCCGCGCCCGGATCGCCGGCTCGGGGTGCACTTGTGCTCACGGCGGGCCAGCTTACCGGCGCGCGGCCGACGGACTGGTCCCGGCGGGCCGGACCGCGCCTGGAGAGCCGGCGCCGCCGCTCACCGCAGCGCGGCCAGCGGCGCCTGCCAGGGGAAGGCGTGCAGGTGGGCCTCGCCGGTGCCGGGTGGGTGCAGCGGGACGACGTGCTCGCCGAAGAGCACCCGCACCCCCCAGCCGCGCAGCCGGGTCAGCCCGTCCAGGAACGCCGGGTGGGCCGCCATCGCCGAGTTGGTGAACGGCACGGCCACGATCGGTACGCCCCGGCCCTGCGCCTCGACGAGCAGCCCCAGGGCGAGGGTGTCGGTGATCCCGGCGGCCCACTTGTTGACCGTGTTCACCGTGGCCGGGCAGACGATCATCGCGTCGGCCGGGGGCAGCAGGTCCGGATCGCCGGGCTGCTTGTACCGGCTGCGCACCGGGTGACCGGTCTGCCGGGCCAACGCCTCGTGGTCGAGGAACTTCGCGCCGTCGGGGGTGGTCACCACGCAGACGTCCCACCCGTCGCGCTGGGCGGCCCCGACCAGCCGGCCGACGTGCCGGGCCAGGGGCGAGCCGCAGGCCACGACGTAGAGCACCGGACGCCGGGCGGCGGCACCGGGCGGGTCGGCGGCGGGCGGCGACCCGCCGCCGACGGGCGGGCCGTCGCTCTGGTGCGGCACGGTACCGCTCACACCCCCACCCCCATCTGCTCGGCCAGCTCGGCCAGGTGGCAGTGCGGGGTACCCCGGGTCCGGCGCAGCACGTCGGCCATGACCTCGTGCGCGAGGGGGCGGCAGCGGATCTCGGCGGGGGCCAGCCGGTCGCCGCGCAGCAGCATCTCCCCGGCCGTGCCCACGTCGCCGATCTGGGCGTACGCCCGGGACAGGTCGAGCAGGTGGTGCGCGCGGCGTTCCGGCAGCAACGCGTTGAACAGCGGCTCCGCCAGCCGTTGGTGGGTCTCCACGGCCCGCCCGCCGTCACCCAGCTCGACGGCGGCGGCGGCCCGGTGCAGCTCGACGTTGGTCGGCCCGAACGACGTCCAGTAGTGGTTCTCGTCGCCGCCGACCTGGCCGGCGACCTCCTCGGCCCCGATCAGCAGGTCGTCGACGGTGGCCGAGTCGCCGAGCCGGGCGGCGGCCATCGCCCCCTGCAACAGGAGCTGCCCGTGCACCGACAGGGCCGCCGGGTCTCCCCTGCTGGTGTCGATCCGGTGGGCGATGTTGACGTTGAGTTCCAGGGCGGGCCGGGCCCGCCCCATGGCCAGCAGCGCGTTGCCGACCCGGGTGGTCGCGATGCCGGCCAGCAGCGGGTCGTCGGCCCGCTGGGCGACCGCGGTGGCCCGGTCGGCGGCGAGCCAGGCCAGCTCGCACTCGCCGATCTTGCGGAGCACCGAGGAGGCGATCTGGTACACCTGGCCGAGCAGGTTGGCGGCGAGCCTGACCTCGTCCCCGGCGGAGCCGGCGTCGGCGGCCTGGGCGTCGCGCAGCAGCTTCGGCAGGGACCGGGTCAGCTCGCCGTACCGGCTGTACTGGTAGGTGAGCCAGGCGTGGTTGACCGCCTTGCCGAGGTCGACCAGTGGCGGCGGCTGCGGGGCGGCGTCGAAGTACGCGGTCATCGCGTCGTACCGCTCCAGGGCGGCCCGGATCTCCTGCACCTCCACCTGGTCGATGCAGGTGAGGGCGTCGCTGCGGCGCTCCGGGTCCTTGCCGAGCAGCAGTTGCACGTCGATCTGGAGGATGTCGGCGATCTCGTGCAGCACGGAGAACTTGTCCAGCCGGCGGACCCCGCGTTCCACCTTGTCCACCCAGCTCTTCGACTTGCCCAACCGGTCCGCGAAGACCTGCTGCGACAGCTTGCGCCGGCTCCGCCAGTACGCCACTCGCCGGCCGATGGGCAGTTCGTCCATATCGGTCCTCCCCGGCTCCGATCGGATCGGAGCTATCAGTCGACGGCGGTGGCACGCCAACCCGCCGTGTTCAGGTTTTCGCTGGTCGCACAGGCTGTACGTCACCCGTACAGCCGGTCCTCATAGTTTTCGTGCAAGTTGCATCAGCCGTTCGTCGGCTTCAACGACCACAGATCAGCCGCAGTGACGGCGCTCGAACTGCGAATCAGTCACGCAGATGGAACAGGTGAGGGGAGATCGGAGCGAATGTGGCGGAACGTCGGACCGCGGGTCGCGCAACTGTCACCGCTGGAGCGGGTCCGGTTGCGCCGGATCGCCGTGCGGTACGCCCTGCACGGCTGGGAGGTGACCCCCGGGGCCTGCCTGGCCCGCAGCCGCTTCGTCTGTGGACGCGCCGGCTGTCCGACGGTCGGCTGTCATCCCGCCCTGGAGAACTGGGAGCACGCCGCCAGCACCGACCCCGCCCGGGTGGCCACCTGGTGGCACACCCGTCCCCACGGCGTGCTGCTGCCCACCGGTCGGGCGTTCGACGTGCTGGAGGTCCCCACCAGCCTGGGCCGGCACGTGCTCGCCGCCGTCGGTACGCACCCGGCCGGCTTCGGCGTCCGCGGCCCGGTGGTGGTGACCCCCACCGGACGGTGGATGTTCCTGGTCCGCCCCGGTGACCCGCTCCGCCCGGAGTTGGAGCACTGCTTCGACGTGGTCCGGCACGGCCTCGGCTCGTGGATCGCGGCGCCCCCGACGCGGCTGCCGGAGGGGCCGGTCCGCTGGGCGGTGGCCCCGGAACAGGCCCGCTGGCAGTTGCCCGACTCCTACCTGGTGCAGAACGCCCTGATCGACGCGCTGCGCGCCACCGGCGCCACGTTCCCCGCGGAACTGCTCTCCACCCATCTGCCCCTGCCCCGCCGCGCCACCTGAGCGCCGCCCGTACCGGCCCCTGCCACCGTCACCCGGCGACCCTGCCTGGCGACCTCCCCGCCGGAACCCGGACGTGTCCTATTGACGGGACTCGTTTTCCATTCTGGACGATCGAGGCCCCCGGCGTCACGACGGACCCGACGGACGTGCCCGTTCGGCCGACCGGCGGTCGGTGGAGCGCACAGCAGCCACCACCCTCAGTGACCGCCCCCGCAGGACCCTCGGCCCCCACGTCCGATTCGGGCGTGTCGCGCTCCGGCGGACAGACCGAGCGAGCGAGATACCTGACAGGCATTTTCATACCTCTCAGGTATGTCGCGCACAGACACCATCTCCGGGCGGGCGGGCGGCGGGAAAAGTAGCGGCAGCGGGAGCGCGTTATCCCTGGCCTCAGCGGGTATTCCGCCGCACCGCTGAACGCCTGAGGGGACGCACCCCGGACGCCTGAGGGGAAGGCACCGCCATGCTCAGCAAAGAGGACCAGCGCAGGTTCGACGCGATCACCCGCCAGTTGCGGCAGAGCGATCCGGGCTTCTTCGAACGCCTGGACCAGCGGGCCCGCTCCCGGGTCCGGCGCGGCCGGTACCTGATGTTGTTGACCATCGTGCTGTGGGCCTCGTTGCCGGCTGTCACGGTGCTCGCCGGCCGGCCGACCGGCGCCGCCTTCGCGGTGGTGCTGCTGGCCAACGCCGGGCTGCTGTGGCGGTACCGCCGTCGACTGCTCTGACCTCACCCCTGGGGCCGCCGACGCCCGCGCCGACCCCGGTCGGCGCGGTCGGCGCCGGCGGCCCCACGACGCCGGGGGGCGACCCGACGCCGGGGGCGGCCCGGTCAGCTCCGGTCGCTGGCGACCGTGTCGGTGCCGTCGGGGTCGTCGGGTCCGCCCGTGTCGACGCCGCCGCCGGGCGGGCCACCGAGGACGCGGTACGCCCGGCGTAGCCGTTCCACCAGGCCCGGACCGCCGATCGCGGCCCCGGGCGCACCGAGTTGGCGCAGCAGCAGTTCCGGCTCGGTGGCGAGGGTGGGCGGCCGGGCCGGCAGCGGCACCGGCGCCACCCAGAACCGGTCGAGGCCGTCCACCAGCGACGCCGTCGGCTGCCCGGCGAGCGCCCGGTACGCCCCGACCGCCGGCACCGCCCCGGATGCCGGCACCACCTCGGCTGCATCCACTGTGGTCGGTCCGCCTGCCGGCGCCGCGCCGCTGGTGGCGGTCGGGTCGGCGGGTGCGGGGATCGCGGCGGCGGTGGCTCGCAGCTCCCGCAGCCGGGCGAGCAGCTCGGGGCGGCTGCGTCCGCGCCAGTGCAGCAGCTCGAAGGGGTCCGCGTCGAACGCCTCGGCGAGCAGGTAGAAGGTGGCCGCGAGATGCTTGCACGGGACCGCGAAGTCGGGGCAGGAGCACTGCTGCGTCAGCTCGTCCACCCCGGCTGGGAAGAGGGGCGTGCCCGCCGTGGCGAACAGGTCCTCCAACTCGGCGGGCAGGTCACCGGCGAGCAGCCGGGCGCTGAAGAACGCCTGCGCGGCCAGGTCCGTCTCGATCCGCTGCCAGGTCGCCGCCGGGAACGCCGACAGGGCGATCCGCACCCGGTACGGCTGCGGCCGGGAGCCCTGCACGGTCGCGGTGACCAGCCCCGGGGCCACGGTCAGGGTCAGCACCTGCCCGGCGCGGGCGTACGCGCGACCCCGGGTCAGCCGGGTACCCAGCGCGAACGACTCCAGCACCTCCAGGAACCGCCGCGACCACCAGGAACTGCCGATCGTCCCCCGGGTGCTGCGGGCCCGCAGGCCACCGTCGACCCGGCGGGGTCGACCGTAGTCGGCGTACCGGTCGGTCACTCCACCACCACCCCGGCGTCCAGGGTGAACAGCTCCCGCAGGTGGTCGGTGGACAGCTCGGTGATCCACTGCTCGCCGCTGCCCACCACCCGGGCCGCCAGGTCGCGTTTCCCGGCGATCAGCGCGGCGACCTTCTCCTCGACCGTGCCGGCGCAGACGAACTTGCGGACCTGCACCCGGCGGCGCTGGCCGATCCGGAACGCCCGGTCGGTGGCCTGGTCCTCCACCGCCGGGTTCCACCACCGGTCCACGTGCACGACGTGGTTGGCGGCGGTGAGGGTGAGCCCGGTCCCGCCGGCCTTGAGCGAGAGCACGAAGACCGCCGGCCCGTCCGGGGACTGGAACCGGGTGACCATGGCCTCCCGGTCGGCCTTGCCCACCCCGCCGTGCAGGAACAGCACCTCCCGGCCGAACCGGGCGGACAGGTGGGCGCGCAGCATCCCACCGAACTCCGCGTACTGCGTGAACAGCAGCGCCTTCTCCCCGGCCGCCAGCACCTCGTCGAGGATCTCCTCCAGGCGGGCCAGTTTGCCGGAGCGGCCGGGCAGCGCGGAGCCGTCGCGCAGCAGGTGCGCCGGATGGTTGCAGACCTGCTTGAGCCGGGTCATCGTGGCCAGCACCAGGCCCCGGCGCTCCATCCCGTCACTGGACTCGATCTTCGCCAGCATCTCGTCGACCACCGACTGGTAGAGCGCGGCCTGCTCGGCGGTGAGGGTGCAGACCACCTCCATCTCCAGCTTCTCCGGCAGGTCGGAGATGATCGACGAGTCGGTCTTGAGCCGGCGCAGCACGAACGGGCCGGTGATCCGGCGCAGCCGGGCGGCGGTGGGCGCGTCGCCGTGCCGCTCGATCGGCACCGCGTACGACTGTTTGAAGCTCGACGCCGGGCCGAGCAGCCCCGGATTGGCGAACTGCATGATCGACCAGAGGTCGGCGAGCCGGTTCTCCACCGGCGTACCGGTGACCGCCACCCGGTGCCGGGCGGGCAGTGCCCGGACCGCCTCGGCCTGGCGGGTCGCGGCGTTCTTGATCGCCTGCGCCTCGTCCACCACCACCCGGTGCCAGTCGACACCGGCCAGGTCGACCGCGTCCCGGGCGGCCACCGCGTACGTGGTGAGGACCAGGTCGGCGTCGTGCACGGCGGCGGTGAACTCCTCGCCCCGCGCCCGCTCCGCGCCGTGGTGCACGTGCACGCGCAGCTCCGGGGTGAACTTCGCGGCCTCCCGCTGCCAGTTGCCGACCAGCGACATCGGGCAGACCAGCAGGGTCGGACCGGCCTGCGGCGGGTCCCCGGCGAGCAGGGCGAGCAGTTGCACCGTCTTGCCCAGCCCCATGTCGTCGGCGAGGATCCCGCCCAGCCCGAGGGACTGGAGGAACGCCAGCCAGGCCAGCCCGCGCCGCTGGTACGGCCGCAGCGTCCCGGTGAAGGACGGGGGCGGGTCCAGCGGGGTGAGCCGCCGCTCCACCTCGCCGGCCAGCAGGTCACCGAGGGCCCCGTCGGCGCTGATCTCCAGTACCGGAAGGGTGTCGGCGGTGTCGGCGTCGGTGAGCCCGAGTCGCAGCAGGTCGGCGACGGTCAGCTCGCCGGAGGAGCGGAGCAGGCGCAGCCCGGCGGCCAGCCGTTTCGGGTCCAGCTCGACCCACTGGCCGCGCAGCCGGACCAGCGGGGTCTTCAGCTCGGCGAGCGCCGCCAGTTCGTCGGCGGTCATCGGCTGGTCGCCGAGGGCCACCTCCCAGCGGTAGTCGACCAGGGCGTCCAGCCCGACCCCGCCGCCCGCGCCGGCGACCGTGCCCGGGGCGGTCCGCCCGCGCGCCTGGAGCCGGGCCCCGAGGCGGGCCGACGGGCGACGCCACCAGCCCGGCAGCAGCACCCCGAAGCCGGCGGCGTGCAGCACCGGCGCGCCCTCGCGGAGGAACCGGTGCGCGCCCTCGACGTCCAGGTCCAGCCCCTGCGGGGTGGCGGTCCGCAACGCGGACTCCAGCTCGGGCCAGAGCCGGCTGGCCCGTCCCAGCTCGGCCAGGAAGGTCTCCTGCGGGCTGTGCCCCCGGCCCGCCGGCCCGGCGGCCGGGACCAGGTCGCCGCCGATCGGCTCCGGCGGGGCGTGCCAGACCTGCTCGGCGTCGATGTGCAGGCCGGGTTGGTCGGCCACCTGGAGGCCGAACTCCACCCGCCAGGTCCCGCCGCCGGCCGCGACGAGCGCCCCGTCAGGATCGGACGTGGGAAGCGGCCCGCCAGGGTCGGACGTGGCGAGCGGCCCGTCGGGATCGGGGTACAGCCCGGCCAGCGGGTCGGGTGGGAGATCGTCGACCGGCTCGACCAGCCGGAAGCTCGCCCGGACCGCGCCACCGGCGGCGTCCCGCTGCCAGGCTTCCAGCTCGGCCCGGAGCGCCGCGAGGGCGGCCGGCGCGGCGGTGAACTCCCCGTCCGGCCCGGTCAACGCGGCCAGCCAGGCGGGCGCCGCGCCGCCGCGCGGGCCGCCCCGGGTCAGCCCGGCACGGTCCAGCCCGCCCCGCGTTAGCGCGGCCCGGACGGCGGCGTCGGTCAGCGCGTCCAGCGCGTCGGCGACGAGCAGCGCCGGCTCCGGCTCCCCCACCGCCGGATCGTCGGCCGGTACGGCGGCCCGGACAGCCGGCGGCAGGGCCAGCAGCAGCGACCGCGCCCAGGCGGCGTCGGCCCCGGTGAGCAGCGGTCTCCACACCGCCCGCGCCACCTCCCCGGCGGCACCGGAGTTCCCGGCGGCAGCCCCGGACCGGCCGGCGGCCCCGGCAGCTCCGGACCGGGTCGGCGTGGCCCGTCGGGTACCCGCCGGCCGTCGGCCGGACGGCGGGGAGGCCGGGCCGGGGTCCGGCGCGGCCACCCCCGGCAGCACCCGCCCCCGGCCGACGAGATCCTCGGCGAACCGGGCCAGCTCCACCAGCCAGCGCAGCGACGCACCGACCGCCCACGGCTGCTCCCCGGCTGTGCCCGTCCACGGCTGCTCGCCGGCTCCTTCCGCGCCTGGCCGTTCCCCGGCTCCGACCGCGGCTGCACGGGTACCGGACCCGGTGGTCGGCCCGGCGAGCGGGCGCAGCAGGAAGGGGCGGGCGGCGGCAGGGGCGTACCGCAGCGAGGGGGCCCGCCAGGTGGCGAGGGTGACCCGACCGCGCGGCGGGTCGCCCTCGGTGGTCCGGACCAGTTCCGGGGAGTCGAGCGGTACCCCGCCCCGGGTGGGCAGGGTGAGCAGGGTGCTGCCCACCTCGGCCGACGGGGCCGCCGCTCCGGCACCCGCCGGGGCGAGCAGCGCGGTCAGGGTGGTGTGGTCAGCGGCGAAGGGATGCGGGCGGTCCCGGGGCGGGCGGCCGGGGCGGCGGGGGACAGGGTCCGGCGCGACGCTCTCCTCGGCCCAGACGGCGAGCCCGGCACCGGGCAGCCACACCCCGTGGACGACCAGCACCCGGCCCCCTCCGCACGACGACTGCCGAGGATATCGGGCCGACGCGGGGGCCCGGCCGCCGGACGCGCCCACCCGCCACGCCGGTACGGTCTGCGTCGTGATCGATCTGCTCGTCCTCGGTGGGCTCGGTGTGGACGTCCGGGTGCGGGTGCCTGGTTTCCCGTTGCCCACCGTCGACTCCTGCACCGTCGACCCGATCGAGCTGCGGGTCGGCAATACGGGGGCCGGGGTGGCGCTCGCCGGGCACGCCCTCGGGCTGCGGGTGACCGTGGTCGACGTGCTCGGCGCGGACCCGGCCGGTGACCTGGTCCGGGTGGCCCTGGCACGGGCCGGGGTGCCGGCCGTGCTGGCCGAGGCCCCGGCCGGTACCCGTCGCTCGGTGAACCTGGTCGACCCGGCCGGGCGGCGGATGTCGCTCTACGATCCGCGCCCGTGGGCCGGGCCGTCGCCGTTTCCGGCGCGGGAGCTGGCCGACCTGGTCCGGCAGGCCGCCCACGTCCACGTTTCGATCATGGACTGGGCGGCGGCGTCGCTGCCCACCGTCCGCGCCGCGCTGCCCGGGGGCGCCCTCGTCTCCACCGACCTGCACGACTGGGACGGCGTGAACCCGTACCACCGGCCGTTCGCGGACGCCGCCGACCTGGTGTTCGTCAGCGGGGTACGGCTGGGTGACCGGGCGGCGGCGGTCGCCGCCGGACTGGCTCCCCGCACGGTGCTGGTCACCCGGGGTGCCGACGGTGCCGACCTGTACGGCGACGGTCCGCCCGTCCGGATCCCGGCGGCCCCCGCGCCGGCGCCGGTGGTGGACACCAACGGCGCCGGGGACGCCTTCGTGGCCGGGCTGGTCGCCGCCCGGTCGCGGGGCGCGGCGCTGCCCGAGGCGGCCGGGTACGCGGCCCGGGTGGCCGCCGCGGCCTGCACCCACGACGGCATGGAGTACCCGCCGGGGCTGCTGCCGACCCGCTGACCCGCCGCGCTGCCCCGCGCGCCGAGCCGGCGGCCCGCCGGACGTCCGGCGGGCTGCCTGGTGGCCGGCGGGCTGACTGGTGGCCGGCGGGCTGACTGGTGGCCGGCGGGCTGAGCCGCTATCCGCTGCGGGCCGGGCCGGGCCGGGGCAGGATGGGCGCATGGCTTCCACGGTGCAGATACCGCTGGTGGGTGGCACGGCCGACGGGGAGACCGTCACGGTCGAGCTGGACTCGAACGGCCGCCCGCCGTTGACCCATCATCACCTGGGCAGGGAGGGGCTGGCCGGGGCCCAGATCTACGAGCTGGAGTCGACGGCCGGCGCACCGGGCTGGCGGTACTGCTGGCGCGCCGCCGCGAGCTGAGACAACATTCGATTTTGAATGACCATGCACAGCAGTGCATACTTTTCCCATGTCCAAGGTTCTCACCTCCCTGCCCATCGGCGAGCGCGTCGGGATCGCCTTCTCCGGAGGCCTCGACACCTCGGTCGCGGTCGCGTGGATGCGCGACAAGGGTGCCGTCCCGTGCGCCTACACCGCCGACATCGGCCAGTACGACGAGCCCGACATCGCCTCGGTGCCGGGTCGCGCCCTGGCGTACGGGGCGGAGGTCGCGCGCCTGGTCGACTGCCGCGCCGCCCTGGTCGAGGAGGGCCTGGCCGCGCTGACCTGCGGCGCCTTCCACATCCGCTCCGCCGGGCGGCCGTACTTCAACACCACGCCGCTGGGCCGGGCCGTCACCGGGACCCTGCTGGTCCGGGCGATGATCGAGGACGACGTCCAGATCTGGGGCGACGGCTCGACGTTCAAGGGCAACGACATCGAGCGGTTCTACCGGTACGGCCTGCTCGCCAACCCGCACCTGCGGATCTACAAGCCGTGGCTGGACACCGACTTCGTCACCGAGCTGGGTGGGCGTACGGAGATGTCGGAGTGGCTGCTCGCCCACGGCCTGCCGTACCGGGACAGCACCGAGAAGGCGTACTCGACCGACGCCAACATCTGGGGCGCCACCCACGAGGCCAAGACGCTGGAGCACCTGGACACCGGCATCGAGACGGTCAGCCCGATCATGGGGGTCCGGTTCTGGGACCCGTCGATCGAGATCCCCACCGAGGACGTCACGATCGGCTTCGAGCAGGGCCGGCCGGTCACGATCAACGGCAAGGAGTTCGCCAGCGCGGTGGACCTGGTGCTGGAGGCGAACGCCATCGGCGGCCGGCACGGCCTGGGCATGTCGGACCAGATCGAGAACCGGATCATCGAGGCCAAGAGCCGGGGCATCTACGAGGCCCCCGGCATGGCGTTGCTGCACGTCGCGTACGAGCGGCTGGTCAACGCGATCCACAACGAGGACACCCTGGCGAACTACCACAACGAGGGCCGGCGGCTCGGCCGGCTGATGTACGAGGGCCGGTGGCTCGACCCGCAGGCGCTCATGCTGCGCGAGTCGTTGCAGCGCTGGGTCGGTACCGCCGTCACCGGCGAGGTGACGCTGCGGCTGCGGCGGGGTGAGGACTACTCGATCCTGGACACCACCGGCCCGGCGTTCAGCTACCACCCCGACAAGCTGTCGATGGAGCGGACCGAGGACTCGGCGTTCGGGCCGGCGGACCGGATCGGCCAGCTCACCATGCGCAACCTCGACATCGCCGACTCCCGGGCCAAGCTGGAGCAGTACGCCACCCTGGGCATGGTCGGCTCCACCCCGCAGCGGCTCGTCGGCGCCGCCCAGGCGGCCTCGACCGGGCTGATCGGGGCGATGCCGCAGGGTGGCGCCGAGGCGATCGCCTCCCGGGGCATCACCTCCGAGGAGGACGAGGCGCTCGACCGCGCCGCCATGGAGGCCGGCGTCGACTGACCGGCCCGCCCGCGCGGTCGCGCCCGGTCCCGGCCTGGGGTCGCCGTCGGTCGCGGTGGCCGTCAGGTGCGGACGCCGTCAGTTGCGGATCAGGGCGCGGTTGCGGATGGTGTCGAGCACGGCTCGGGTGACCTGGGAGGTTCCCCGGGCCTGCTCGCACACCTCGCTCACCCGCAGGGCGGTGGCGGCGGCCCGCGCCTCCCGCTCGTCCCACAGCCGGTCGACCTCGGCCAACAACGGCCCCTCCACCTCGCGGGCCACGCCCTTGAGCGCCGGCACGCCGAGTCGCTGGGCCAGGTCGAAGACCTTCCCGGCGTACGGCAGGGGCAGGAACGGGGTACCGACCATCGCGGCGAAGATCAGGAAGTGCAGGCGCATCCCCACCGCGAGGTCGAAGTGCCGCATCAGGCCGAGCACCTGCTCCGGTGCGTAGTCGCCGTGCAGGATGCGCCCCCGGTCGGCGGCGGTCATGTGCGACATCACCCCGTGCGAGTGCCGGATGTCGTCCCGCTCCATCGGGACGAAGAGCACGTACGCGTCGATCCGGTGCACCAGGAAGTCACCGATCTGGGCGAGCAGCCGGTGGTACCCGTCGACGTCCAGCCGTTCGGCGGCCCGGCCGGGCTCCCGCACGCTCATCCCGACCAGCCGGCGACCAGCCGGTACGCCCTCCTCGCGCAGGAGCTGCGTCGGAAAGTCCTCCGGTTGCAGCAGGAACGCCGGGTCGGCGGTGACCGTGATCGGATTGAGCAGCCCCGCCTCCTCCAGCACCACCCGGGACTCCTGGTCCCGGACGGTCACCTCGACCGCGCCGGAGAGGGTCTCCCGCACCATCGCGGTGTCCACCCCGTCGGTGAGCGGCCCCACCCCCACCGCGTACGTCAGCAGGGGCAACCCCCGCTCCTGGGCCGACCGGACCACCCGCATGTACCGCCGGGCCTCCCGGTCGTAGAGGATCCCGCCGCCGCCGAGGATCAGCAGGTCCAGTTCACCGAGGATCGGCGACGAGTCGACCCGGCTGACGCCCTCCCAGGGCACGGCCTCGACATCCGGATGCGCGATCCGGGTGTGCTCCGGGTTGCGGGAGAAGACGACGATCCGCCCGTGCGGCTCCTGCGCCCGCAGATCGGCCAGGAGACCGGTGAGAATCGCCTCGTCGCCGAGGTTGCGCCCACCGTAGGAGCCGAGCACCCCGATGGTCAGTCCGGTGCCGTCCCTCATCCGCCCGCCCCTCCTCCGCCCGCCGAACCGGGCACGATCTGCCGGGCTTTCCCACTGCCGGCCCCGACATGCCGCTCCCGCGCGCGGCCCCGACCGTGGCTACGGGTCGGCGACCAGGCGGGACACCAGGGCGGTGACCACCTCGTCGGGGTCGAAGCCGGCGTCGATCGAGGTGGTGAGCAGGTCGAGCAGGAGACCGTCGACGGCGTAGTGCAGCAGCGCCACCTCGAACGCCCCGCCGGGCAGTCCGGCGGCCAGGTGGAAGGCCACGTCGTCGCGGTACCCCCGGCGCAGGGTGTCGCCGAGGATGCGGGCGAGGTCGGGGCGGCGGGCCGCCTCCAGACGCAGTTCGATCAGGGCCCGGGTCAGCTCGGGCTGGCGGGTGGTGCGCTCGACGATGTACCGGACGTAGTCGGTGAACAGTTCCCGCGAGGGTTCCCGGGCGCCCAGGTCGGCAAGCACCTGCTCGTCCGGGGCGAACCGTTCGATGATCCGCTCGCCGAGGGCGCCCAGCAGCGCGTCCCGGGACCGGAAGTAGTTGGAGGCGGTGCCGACCGGCACCCCCGCCTCGACGTCGACGGCCCGGTGGGTCAGTCCACGCGCGCCGGTCGCGGCCAGCACCCGCAGGCCGGCGTCCGCCAGGGCCGCGCGTCGCTGCGGATTCTTCGCCATGCCGAACACCCTAGCAACATCCACGACAGGTGTTGTACTGTCAACCACGACAGCAGTAGTGATTCGGGGAGGCGGTATGCGCAAGCTCGTGTACTACGTGGGCAGCACCATCGACGGGTTCATCGCCGGGCCGGGCGGCGAGTACGACTTCTTCCCGACCGAGGGGGACCACGCGGCGTACCTCACCGCGACGCTGCCCGAGGCGATCCCCACCGCGTACCGGTCGGTGCTTGGCGGCGATCCGCCGAACGCCCGGTTCGACGCGGTGGTGATGGGCCGGGGCACCTACGACCCGGCCCGTACCGTCGGCATCACCAGCCCCTACGCCCACCTGCGGCAGTACGTGGTCAGCCGGTCCCTGCCGCCGGCCGACT
Source organism: Micromonospora rosaria (assembly GCF_001567585.1). GTDB lineage: Bacteria > Actinomycetota > Actinomycetes > Mycobacteriales > Micromonosporaceae > Micromonospora > Micromonospora rosaria. The sequence continues at coordinate 27,150 of NZ_LRQV01000055.1, read as the reverse complement.
ACCCCGACGTGGAGATCGTCTCCGGCGACCCGGTGGCCTTCGTGCGTGACCTGAAGAGTCAGCAGGGGCGCGACATCTGGCTCTGCGGCGGCGGGAACCTCGCCGGGCAGCTCCTGCCCGAGATCGACGAGTTGTTCGTCAAGCTGTACCCGTTCGTCGCCGGCAGCGGCATCCCGCTGGTCGACCGGGGCTTCGACCCGCGCCGGTTCACCCTGATCGAGGCGCGGCCGTTCGACAGCGGCGCGGTCGTCCTGCGGTACGCCCCCGCCGGCCCGCAGCCGGCGTGATGAGCCGGCGCCGCCGCTGAGCCGGCCCCGGTCAGCCCGGAACCCCCAGCGGATGGGTGAGGAAGGGCAGCACCACCCCGGGCAGGGCCGGCGAGGTCAGAATGTCGGCGTGGGTCAGGCCGGGCAGCACGGCCAGCCGGGACACGGGCCGGTCGGTGCCGTCCCGGCCGGCGTCCCGGCGACCCCCGCCGAGCAGACCGTAGAACTCGGCCACGTGGGTCACCGGGATCGCGTCGGCGTCGGCGTAGACCAGCAGGGTGGGGGTGTCGAGGGCGGCGACCTCCGCCGACCAGTCGTAGTCGCGGCGCAGCAGGTCGGCGCTGCGCGCCCAGAGCCGGGGCCAGTCCTGGGGCCGGGGGGCGATTCGCTGGTACAGCTCGTGTGCCGGCGTGCCGCGCATCCGGTCCCCGGCCCGTTCGTCCTGCGCGACCATCGCGGCGAGCACCTGCGGGTACCAGCCCCGCTGCCGGTACGGGGTGGAGACCAGCACCAGCCGGCGGACCAGCCCGGGGTGCTGGATCGCGGTGCGCAGCGCGACCCCGCCACCGAGGGAGTACCCGAGCAGGTCCACCCCGGTCAGGTCGAGCTGACCCAGCAGGGCGGCCACGTCCTCGGCCAGCGACTCGTACCGCAGGGGCCGGTCGACGTCGGCGGTGCGGCCGTGCCCCTGGAGGTCGAGGGCGATCAGGCGGCGGCGGGTGGCGAGGGCGGGCCGGATCGGGGCGAAGTCCTCCGTCGCGCCGTACCCGCCGTGCAGCAGCACCAGTGGCCGACCCGAGCCGTGCGTCTCGTACCAGATCCGCACCCCGTTGACCTCCGCGTACGCCATGTCACCCCCTCACCGGTCGGTCAGCCGGGCGGCCCGCATCAGCAGGTACCGCTGCTCGGGCAGGCTGTTCGTGCCGGCCGCCGCCGCCCGGTAGTCGGTGCCGGCCGCCGCCCGGTCGCCGGCCATCTCGTGCAGGTGGGCGCGGGCGGCGAGCAGCCGGTGGTGCCCGGCGAGCCGGCGGTCGGCGGCCAGGGCGGCGAGCGCGTCGAGGCCGACGGCCGGACCGTGCACCATGGCCTGCGCCACCGCCCGGTTCAACGCCACCACCGGGTTGTCGGTACGTCGTTCCAGCTCCCGGTAGAGCGCGAGGATCTGCGGCCAGTCGGTCGCCTCGGCGGTCGGCGCCTCGTCGTGCAGCGCGGCGATGGCCGCCTGGATCTGGTACGGCCCGACCGGACCGACCGGCAGCGCCCGGGTGACCAGGGCGACCCCCTCGGCGATCGCGGCGGCGTCCCACCGGCTGCGGTCCTGCTCGGCGAGGGTGACGAGTTCGCCGGCCGGCCCGGTCCGCGCCGCCCCGCGCGCCTCGGTGAGCAGCATCAACGCGAGCAGGCCGGCCACCTCACCGTCGGCGGGCAGCAGCGCGTGCACCGCCCGGGTGAGCCGGATCGCCTCCTCGGCGAGGTCCACCCGGCGCAGGTCGCCGCCGGAACTGCTGGCGTACCCCTCGTTGAAGATCAGGTACAGCACGTGCAGCACGGTGGCGAGCCGGCGCTCGCGGTCCCGGTCGTCGGGCATCCGGAAGGGGACGCCCGACGACCTGATCCGCTCCTTGGCCCGGCTGATCCGCTGCGCCATCGTGGCCTCGGGCACCAGGAAGGCGTGGGCGATCTCCCCCGTGGTGAGACCGCCCACCGCCCGCAGCGTCAGCGCGATGGCCGACGCCGTCGTGAGGGCCGGGTGGCAGCAGAGGAAGAGCAGGGTCAGCGTGTCGTCCCGGTCCGCCGGCCGGTCCAGGTCCGCCGGGGCGGCCCACCGCCGGTCCGCCGGCTCCCGCCGGGCGACCAGGTCCTCCCGGCGACGCCGCGCCTGCTCGCCCCGGACCAGTTCGACCATCCGCCGGTACGCGACCTGGATCAGCCAGCCGCGCGGGTTCTCCGGCACCCCGTCGCGGGACCACTGCACGGTGGCGTCCAGCAGCGCCTCGCCGACGGCGTCCTCGGCCGTCGCGAAGTCCCCGAACCGGCGGGTGAGCACCCCGGTGACCTGCGGCGCGAGGTCGCGCAGCAGGTGTCCGACGGCGGGGGTACGGTCGGTCACCGGTCCTGCGGTGGCCCCGACATGACCGCGCGTACCTCGATCGGCATGTTCACCGGTGCCCCGCCCGGACCGGGCGCGGCCGAGATGTACGCGGCGAGTTCCACCGCCCGCTCGACGGTCTCGGTGTCGACGATCCAGTACCCGGCCAGGAACTCCTTCGTCTCGGCGAACGGCCCCTCGGTGACCACCGGCCGCCCGCCCTCGCCGGCCCGGACGATCCGCGCCTGGTCCGGCATGGCGAGCCCCTGCGCGTCGACGAACTCACCGGCCGCCATGAGCTTGCCGTTGACCTCGCCCATGAACTCGATGTGCGCCCGGATCTCCTCCGGCGTCCAGGTGTCGACCGTCGGGAAGTCGGCCCCCGTCGTGTTGTACTGCATCAACAGGATGTACTTCACCGTGCGTCTCCTCACGTCCGCGCACCCGTCCGGCGCGCTCACCCGGGGGTCGACGCTGCTCCGGCGTTCTCGACATCCCCGCCGACATCTTTCCGGGAAACTTTTCCGCCCCTGGTCAGGCGCGGGCGGAAACGTCGGCCGGCGTGGCGTCCCGGCCCCTGACCAGGGCGGCGGCACCGCCCGGTTCGAGGACCCGCCGGGCGACGGCCACGAACTCGTCCCGCTGGCGGGCCCGCGCCCCGATCGCGGCACGATGCTCGGGCCGGCACCGTTCCGCCAGCGGCTCGCCGCCCGTCCCCGCCGCCGGGGTGAGCCGACGCTGCCCGGCGTACTCCTCGTTGACGCTGCGCACCACGGCCCCGGCGGCGTCGGCGGCCGGCTCCGGCCCTGCCAGCAACACCCGGTTGTACGCCTCGTCGAGCCCGCGCAGCGCCGCGTACGGGCTGTCGACGCCGGTCCCCCGCGACCCGCCCGGCCCGACCCAGTCCCGGTCCAGTTCCCGGTACGCCTGGTCGCAGGCGGCCAGGAACCCGAGGTACGCGTCCCGCCGGTCCTGGTCCCGCCGTTGCGTCCGCTGCTCGGCGCGCTCCTCCCGGGCGGCGGTGAGCTGCCCCGCCACCTGCCGGCGCACCGTCAGCGCGGTGACCAGACCGGTGAGCCCGGCGGCGGTCAGCGTGGCAAGAGCGGTGATGAGCGCGATGGCAACGGTCTCCCCCATACCGCCCATGATCGCCGTCCCCGTCCAGCCGTCCACACGGGAGCACAGCGGCCAGCCGGCGACCTGGACTAGAGTCCAGTCTCGTGGACTCCCCGCCGCCAGGCCGCACCTGGTGCCACCGCCCGAAGCAAAGTGAACAAGATCCGAGATGTTGATCTTTATCACCGCAGGTCAAGAAGTCTCTTCCCCGCGCACGCGGGGGTGATCCCACGTGGGGCTCCTCAGCGGGTGCGGGCGGCGGCTCTTCCCCGCGCACGCGGGGGTGATCCCTTGCCACCCCAGTCCTCGGGCAGGGCGACCTTCTCTTCCCCGCGCACGCGGGGGTGATCCCATCGGCGTACTGCTCCGGTGGACCGACCAGGGCTCTTCCCCGCGCACGCGGGGGTGATCCCGCGGGCGCTGCCGCTCGTCCAGCCCGCCCACACTCTTCCCCGCGCACGCGGGGGTGATCCGGAGGCCGGCAAGGCGGTCGAGATCACCGACAACTCTTCCCCGCGCACGCGGGGGTGATCCGGAAAAAGCGAGTGAAGAAACAGAATCCCGAGCCTCTTCCCCGCGCACGCGGGGGTGATCCCGCCCCGAAGCGGCTCAACGCCCGGTCGGGGTGCTCTTCCCCGCGTACGCCGGGGGTGATCCGCAGCGTATAGGGCCTTCGACGAGCAGCCGGACCTCTTCCCCGCGTACGCGGGGATGATCCCTCGCCGGTCGCGACGCCCGCCCAGTAGGTGCACTCTTCCCCGCGTACGCGGGGGTGATCCCTCCTGCTGCGACGGGGCGCCCTCGTTGATCGTCTCTTCTCCGCACACGCGGGGGTAATCCGCAGTAGCTGCCGTCCTCGTCGCCGCCGAACGGCTGTTCTCCGCAGGGCGCGCGGCGATGATCAAATCCCCTGATCCGCGTCGCCAAGAGGAATCGCTCCGTTCGCACGCAGGGGTACTTTGTTGATGCTCACATAAAGAAGGGTCAGCACCCCTGGCATTCAGCCAAGTACGCGGACGAGGACGTCCATCGACGGCCCCCACGGCGCGGCGATCCTCGCCACCTGCTGCCAACCGGCGCGGGCATAGATCTCCCTAGCCGGCGCGCGGGGGTCTGCGGCGAGGGTGGCCCAAGGCTCGGGGCGGCCAGCGAGGAGTCGTGTCATCAGCCCGGCCCCCACTCCTCGCCCCTGTTCGCCCGGCACGACCATCCACTCCATCACGGCGAGTTTGTCCGCGCCGAGGATGTGGGCCGGAGGGTCCTGGTCGGCGCTCGACCACCACCGGCCGGCGGCCATCCGCAGGCCGTACGCCGCACCAATCAGCACCCCGTTCTGCTCCGCACTGATCAGCGTGAAACCGGGCCGTCGTGCCTCGTCCGACAGCCCGGCGGCAAACCGGCTTACCTGCTCCGGCCCTTCCTCGTACGGCGGTTCGGCGTACACCCTCGCGTACAGTTCGGCCAGCCTTGGAAAGTGGGCAGTGGCAGTGCTCCCGTCATGCCTGGTGTAGAGAACGCTCATGCTCGCCAATGCTAGGGGGATCTGCTGCGTGGCATGCAGCAGCCGCCGAGGCAGCAGCTACCAGCATGTTGCTTGTAGCCGAACCAGATCCGACCGGCAGGCAGACCATCTTGTACCCTTATGCCCTAAGGGCTGCCAGCTCACGAGGCCCACACTGAGGAATCTTGGAGTGAAACGGCCCCCAGGGGGGCCGAAATCTTCCAAGGTCTATCTGCTCGGAAGATCTGCCCGGCGCACCAGGGGTGCAATGCACTGATTCGACGCCCTTCACGCCTGCGCGGTGTCCTAACAGGCCAGCCGTTTTGGAGCATGTGCAGGACCCGCAGGCCGAGCCCTGCCAAACGGCCTGGAGCGCGGCCACGACCACCGACCATCGACGCTGGCCCTAACACCAGTTGCCTGCTTAAGTCGCTGGACCTCAGTCACCGATCAGGCATGGAGCCGTTGGGACAGCTCGTCAAAGATGGGGCGCTTACGCTCGGCCACGGGCACCGCCTTGATGACGAAACGGGCCACCTGCCGCACCAATTCGTTATGGTGCTCCGTGGGCAGGCCGTCCAAGGTCGAGGTGGCCATGTGAAGCCCGTCGGTAATGTGCCCGGTACGGATCAGGCAGGCCGCTCGGTGCAGTTCGACCTGCGCCCGGAGACGACGTTGAGAACCCGGATAGAGCTGGGCGGCGCGGTTCTGCGCCTCATCCGCACGTGTCAGGTCGCCGGCATAGCTGTAGATCCAGGACTGCGCATGCCGTAGCCGGTGCTCCGGCCATCCCCACAGAGATTCGGCATCCGCGATGACCATGTCGGGTAGTCGCTCAGTAAGATCACTAACCTGCTGCATCAGCGCAACCGCCTCGGTGTGCCGACCGGCCAGCGAGAAAGCCTGCGCCCGACCGCTGAGAAGACCGCAGGTGGCAGCCGTAGGCTCGCCGGCGACCAATGGCATCACCTGGTCGGAAATAGCGACCACCTGCCCCGGCAGCCGGCCGTCGTAGCAGCCATTTACTGTCTCCCAGGCTCGGGTGAGAACCATCGTCTCCGAGTCTCGAGACTCGTCGGCAAGGCGATGCGCTGTCGACCACCATCTACGGGTGAGCATCGCCTGTCCGGCGGCAGTTGATTCGAGGGCGACGATGACCGACAGCCGCGCTGCTGCCTGCAACAGCCGCGACCGTACCGGCTCGGTCGACGCCGCGAGCAGGCCGTGCAGGACAGCCAAGTCGGAACGAAGATGATCCATCAGAACCTCGCGGGGGAGGCGATAGAAGCCCAGTCCGTAGTCCGCGACAATCTGTTCCCACTCGTCGTGTCCGACCCTCGCCGCCTCGTTCAGCATCTGGCGTAGGGCTTCCAGCCGCTCGGAGGGGCCAGCGGCCGATACGGCGGCGAGGGTGCTCATCGACCACAACACGGTCCTTCTACGCATGTCTTGATCACCTACCTGGCTTTCGTACGCGGTCATCAGGGCACCGTTGGCGTGCAAGGCCCGGTCGCAGACCTCGGCGAACTGCGCTGACGGTCTCTTCGTCCCACACTCGACCTGCGATATGTGGGTGAAGTTGAAGTTAACGAGAGCGCCGAGTTGCCGAAGAGACAGTCGCCGGGCTGTCCGGTGTCGCCTGAGGATGTCGCCAAACTTCTCCATGGTCGCCTCAGTTCGTTTCCTGGCTTGTATGCCCACGGCCAACACCTGTCGGCTCGTCGCCGTTTGGATGACGCTACACGTGTAGCCGCCAACTGAGGTGGACCTGCATAGGTGCCGCCCGATGGCGAACTCGAAGACGATCTCCGATTTGTGAAGGGGATCTTGCCGTCGAGGCGCACGGGGATTCGGAACGACGCGGACACAGCATGGATGAAGAGGTTGGTCTGTCGATGTGGACAATGATCCGGGGCTGGTGGAAACAGCGGTCCACCCCACGAGTGGTCGACGCCGGACGGGCTGGTCAGGAGGCGGAGTTTCGGGCGGCGCAGCGGCGCATCCTTGATGAGGCCGAGCGGCAGCGCGGTACGCCCGAGGGTGGGCGGCACCGGTGGTACGACGGGCCGACCCGGCTCGTCCCGCTCGCCCAGCGGCGCGCTCCCCTGCTCACGTACGGCCAGCGGCGCGGCTACCGGTGCCGTGGCTGAGCTGCCCGGCGGCCGGCGGCTGGCGTACTGGCGCAACCAGCGCGGAATGTCCCAGCAGGCCTTCGCCGACGCCCTCGGCAAGTCGAAGAGCTGGGTCGACAAGGTGGAGCGGGGTACCCGCCGGCTGGACACACTCTCCAACCTCCGGGAGATCGCCCGCACCCTCCGGGTCGACGTCGACGTCCTCGTCGACACCGACACCAACGCCGAGACGGCGGCGGCCGGCCCGACCACCGTCCCGGTCGGCCCGGTCGGCGGCCGGGACCTGGACACCCTCCGGGCGGCCCTGTTCGCGTACGACGCGACGCTGGCCCCGCGCGACGGCGCGGAACCGGCCCCCGCCGAGCCGCGGCGCGGCGTCGGCCACGCCTGGTTGGCGCTCCAACACGCCGACTACCGCACCCTGCTCGGCACACTGCCCCCGCCTGCTGCGCGACGGCCACCGCCGCCGGGCGGCCCACCCCGACGACCCGCAGGCCTGCCACCTGCTCGCACAGGGCTACCAGCTCACCTCGGCAGTGCTGCGCAAGCTGGGCGATCCCGGCCTGGCCTGGCTCGCCGCCGACCGCGCGATGACGGTCTGCCGGGACGCCGACGACGACGCGCTCACCCTGGCGGCCACCGGGCACCTCACCCGCGTCCTGCACACCCTGGGCCGCCACCGGCACACCGTGGAGGTCGCGCTCACCGTCGCCCACCGGCTCACCCCACCCGACCCCCTCACCGCCCCACCCACCCACCTCACCGGGTACGGCAATCTGCTCCTCCAGGCGGCACGCGGCGCCGCCGGCCGAGGCGACCCTGTCGGCGTCGCCGACCTGCTCGACCAGGCCGACGAGGTCGCCACCCTGGTCGGCGACGACCGGCACGACCACGGCACGAGCTTCGGGCCGACCCTGGTCGCACTGGCCCGGGTCGTCACCGCGCTCGACCTCGACCAGCACACCACCGCCGTCACCCGGCACCGCAGCGCGCTCGACTCGACGGCGTTCCACCGGCTACCCCCGGAACCCCGAGCCGCCCACCTGCTCGACGTGACACACGGCTGCGTACGCCTGAACGACCTGCCGGAGGCGGGCCGCGCGCTGCTGCTCGCGGACCGGGCCGCGCCCGCCGAGGTCCGCAGCCGCCCCGCCGCCCGGGAGACCATCCGCACCCTGCTCCGCCGCTGCGGGAAACCCCACCCCGGGATCGTCCGCCTCGCCGAGGCACTACGGATCGCCGTCTGACGCTGCGGATCGCCGTCTGACGCTGTGGATCGCCGTCCGGCCTGCTCGCGGCGCTCCCCTGACCTGCGTCGGTGGTCTCCGGCTGACATGATCAGCACATGCCCGAGATCGAAGTGGTGCAGGGTGACATCACCCAGGAGAACGTCGACGCCATCGTCACCGCGGCGAACGAGTCGCTGATGGGCGGTGGTGGGGTGGACGGTGCGATCCACCGGGCGGCGGGGCCGCGCCTGGCGCAGGCCGGTGCCGCGCTCGCGCCGTGCCTGCCGGGCGACGCGGTCGCCACGCCCGCGTTCGACCTGCACCCACCGGTCCGGCACGTCATCCACACCGTCGGCCCGATCTGGGCGGGCGGCGGCGACGGCGAGGCCGAGACGCTGGCCTCCTGCTACCGGCGCAGCCTGGCGGTGGCCGACGGGATCGGGGCGAACAGTGTCGCCTTCCCGGCCATCTCCACCGGCGTGTACGGGTACCCGCCGGAGCAGGCCGCGACGATCGCGGTCACCACCCTGCGGGCCACGCCCACCGCCGTCGAGCGGATCCGGCTGGTCGCCTTCGACGATGCCACGTACACCCTGCTGCGCACCGCCCTCGCCGCCCCCGGCTGAGGTGTGCTGAGGTGTAAGGAAGGGCCCCCTGTTAAAGCATTCTGTAGTAGAAGGGCCCCTTCCTAACCGGGCGGACGGTCTTCGAGCGCCGTCACGAGGGCCGAGGCGAAGAGGGCTATCCGACGGTCGTCGTCGTGGGACAGGTGCCGCAGGAGATCGAGCGCGACGGTCCCCGGCATCTCGGCGAGCGCCTGGGTCAGTCGCATCCGTACCGTGAGATCTCCGGGGTGGGCGGCGAGTTCGGCGGCGAGCGTACCCATGATCCGGTCTGCCCACGACGTGTCCCGCGCCAGCGTGGCCAGCAGCTCGGCGGCCTCGACGTCGTTCGCGCCCTCGACCACCATGGCGACGAGCGTCGGCACGGCGGCGGTCACGCCCCGCGCGCCCAGCGCGAGGGCGGCCCGCCGCCGGATCGCCGGGTCCGGGTCGTCGAGCGCGTCCGTGAGCAGCGCGGTCGCCTCGTCGTCGGGCAGCTCGGCGAGCGCCAGCACCACGCGCCGCCGGACGTCCACGTCGTCGGAGGCCAGGCCGGCCGCCAGGGTCGCCACCCCGTCACCGCCGGCCCGCGCGAGGGCCCAGCGCAGGGCCCCCGCGACGTGCGGATCGGATTCGGCGAGGACCGCCCCGGCCAGCAGATCGGTGGGTACCGACAGCGAATCGGCCGGGGCCAGGACGGCCTGCTGTCGCCGCGCGGCGCTCGGCGAGTTCAGCCCGTGCAGGAGTTCGACGATCCGCGCGACGTCCGGCCAGCCGGCGGGCCCGGCCGCGTCGACGGTCCGGAGCCGGTCGAGGAGTTCCTGCTCCCGGGTCAGTCGTTCCTCGGTCCTGCGGATGAGGTCGCCGACCAGCGCGGACGGGGTGAACCCGGGATCGTCGAGAGCGCGGGCGATCTGGCGCAGCGACAGCCCCAGCGACCGCAAACCCTCCACGTGGAAGATCCTCCGGAGGTCCTCGGCGGTGTACTCCCGGTAGCCGCCTACGGTGCGGCCGGTCGGCCGGACCAGCCCCAGCGTGTCGTAGTGCCGGAGCATCCGGGCGCTCACCCCCGAGCGGCGGGCCACCTCACCGATCAGCACGCAGTCGTCTCCTCCCCGTCCGACGGCCCCTTCCGGTCCGGGCCGAGCGCGACGACCCTGATCGCCTCGTCGACGGCGAGGTCGAACCCGGCCTCCGGGTCGTGCAGCAGCCGCTCCGTGGCCTGCGCGTGCGCCCGGACCGTCGCGTCGTGGTGGGTCGCCGCCGTCCGCAGGACCGGCTCGACCACCTCGCCGAGCGCGACCAGGGCGCGGCTCAGGCTCAGCCGTACCTCCCGGTCACCCCGGCCGAACTGCGTGGCCAACTCGGCGGCCAGCGCCGCCCGCTCCCCGTCGGGCACCAGCACGACGGCGGTACGCCACGCGGTCCGCGCGACCTCGTCGTCGGGGTCGTGCAGCAGCGACCGGGTGATCGCGGACCACGCGCTCCGGTCCCCGATCTTCGACAGGGTGTGCAACGCCTGGCTCCGAGCCTGGGTACGGGCGGACCCGAGTTCCGTGCGCAGCCTCGGGACGGTGACCTCCGCCGGGAGGCGGGTCAGCGCCCACGTGAGCATGTCGCGCACGAAGAAGTTCGGCTCGACCGCGCACCGGGCCACCAGCGCGTCCACGAAGCCGGGCTCGGGCCGTGTACCGATCGCCAGGGCCGCCTTCAGCCGCGTCGACGAGTCCCGGGCGGCCAGTGCGTCGAGCAGTCGGTTGTCCTGTGGTTGCCTGTGTGCCGTGTCGATGGGAACCACCTCCGACCACCAGTGAAGACCTTGTCACAGTGTCAAGGTCAACCCCCGGCCCAGACGCCGCACCCCCGAAACCGATAAGTACCACCAACCGCCTCATACACCATCACATGGCATGCCGCCCGAGCGGCGAGTCGACATAATCGACAACCATCACGTCGGGTACGGCATGAGGGGTTCTGGATGCGGCGAACGATCCGTCACCTCGTGGTGTCGACCGTGCAGATCTCGGGGATCGTCATCGCCCTCGCCTTCACCATGACGCTCCTCTTCGAGCCTGGCGAGTGGCGGAAGCTGGCGTGGCTGACGGATCTTCTGCCCCTACTGACGACGATCATCGTCTTGAACCTGCTGCTCCAACTCCGGCGACTGCGCCAGCAGGCTGAGAAGGAGTAGGTTCCCGCCGACTCAACCGAACGACGAACACACGTCCCGGTGCCGGTGGTAAAGGTGGTGGGCGCGGCAGGTTTCGAACCTGCGACCCCTCGCTTGTAAGGCGAGTGCTCTCCCACTGAGCTACGCGCCCGGTACGCCCGTGCGGCGGGCCGGTGGCTGGTCAGCTTACCTGCCGGCCACCGGCCCGGTCGAACGGGATCAATCGTGGATCGCCCGTCGGAGCGTCAGGCGGCGGCGGTCTCCGCCAGGGCCTTGCGCCAGGACTCCTGGTCCCGGGCCTCGCCGGGCAGGTTCATCTCGGCGAACCGGACCACGCCGGCCTTGTCGATCACGAAGGTGCCCCGGTTGGCGATCCCGGCGATGTCGTTGAACACCCCGTACGCCTGGGCCGTCGCGCCGTGCGGCCAGAAGTCGGCCAGCAGCGGGAACTGGTACCCCTCCTTGTCGGCCCACACCTTGTGCGCGTAGACCGAGTCGACGCTGACGGTGAGCACCTGGACGTCGTCGTTGACGTACTGGTTGAGGTTGTCCCGCACCTCGCACAGCTCGCCGGAGCAGATGCCGGTGAAGGCGAGGGGGTAGAAGACCAGCAGGACGGTGCGCTTGCCCCGGTAGTCCGAGAGCCGGACCTCCTGGTTGTTCTGGTCCTTGAGCACGAAGTCCGGCGCCTCGGCACCAACCTCGATCGGCATGCGAGCTCCTTGGGTAGTCACGGTGGCACCAGCCTGCCACACGTGGGTGACGGCGGCTCGTCCCGTCCACCGGGCCATGGCGCCGCCCCGGCTGGCTCACCGCCGACCGGAGCGGACACCGTCACTTCTTGCTCTTGCTGCCCCGGCGCAGGACCAGGCGGGCCCCGCTCCAGTCCACGCCGGCGTTGATGGTGGAGGTCTGCTGGAGGCCGGCGGTCTGCGCGGACTCGGCGACCTCGCTCGGCTCGACGTGCCCGTCCCGCCCGGCCTTGGGCGTCAGCAGCCACACGACACCGTTGTCGGCCAACGGGCCGAGGGCGTCGACGAGGAGTTCGAAGAGATCACCGTCGCCGTCGCGGTACCAGACCAGTACCGCGTCGACCACCTCGTCGGTGTCCTCGTCGACCAGCTCTCCACAGCGGTCGGCAAGGGCGTCACGGAGGTCGTGGTCGACGTCCTCGTCGTACCCGATCTCCATGACGACCATCCCCGGCTCGATACCGAACCGGTCCGCCAGGCTGCGTACCCCGTCGGCGGCCTGACCTGCGGTCGCGCTCACTGTCGCGTGCCTCCTCATCTCGTGCTGACCGGCATCGTGTCATGACGCCGTCAGGGCAAGTCCACACACTTGTGCCGCCGCGCGCAAGTGGCGCACCGGGTGGAACGGAATTTACCGCGCCAGCAGGGTACGGGCACCCTGGGTAATGGCATCTTCGGAGACCAGCACCCGACGCGCCGCCGGGCCTAATGGTACAAAAGAGTCAATTGCTGCCACTCTGCGTGCGGCACCCACATATCCGGCATCCACCAGCGCGGCGAGCACCCCCTCGCCGACCCCGCCGGTACGCCGCGTCTCGTCCACGACCAGCACCCGGCCGGTCGCCGACGCCTCCCGGATGAGATCCGCCACGGGCAGCGGGGCCAGCCAGCGCAGGTCCACCACCCGGGTCCCAATCCCCTCGTCGGCCAGCGTCGACGCCGCCCGCAGCGACATCCGCACCCCGTTACCGAACGTCACGATGGTGACGTCCTCGGCGGAGCCCACCCCGTACACCCGGGCCCGCCCGATCGGTGCGTGCCCGGCCGGCCACGCACCGGGTTCGGCGTACTCGCCGAGCCACTCCCCGTCGCCGTCGGTGTAGAGGTCGCGGGTGTGGTACAGCGCGATCGGCTCCAGGAAGACGCAGACCGTGCCGTCCACCGTCGCGCTGGCCAGGCAGGTACGCAGCATCGGCGCGGCGTCGTCCGGCCGGGCCGGCACCGCGACCACCAGGCCCGGCACGTCCCGCAGCACGGCCACCGCGTTGTCGTTGCGGAAGTGCCCGCCCAGCCCCTCCTGGTACGCCAGCCCCGCCACCCGGACCACCATCGGGTTGCGGAACGCCCCCTGCGAGAAGAACTGGAGGGTGGCCGCCTCGCCGCGCAACTGGTCCTCGGCGTTGTGCAGGTACGCCAGGTACTGGATCTCCGGCACCGGCAGCATCCCGGCCAGCCCGGCACCGAGCCCGAGCCCGAGCACGGATGTCTCGTCGAGCAGCGTGTCGAAGACCCGGGCCGGGCCGAACCGGTCCCGCAACCCCTTCGTCACCCCGTACAGCCCGCCCTTGGCGGCGACGTCCTCGCCGAAGACCGCCATCTGCGGGTGGTCCAGCATGGCGTCGGTCAGCGCGGCGTTGATGCTCTGCGCGAGGGTGAGCGGCCCGGCCAGTTCCGGCGGCTTCCCGCCGAACGCCTCCGCGCGGGCGGCGGCACCGGGCCCGGCGGCCCGCGCCGCCGCGTCGGCCACCAGCCGGGAGACCCGGGCCGGGCGGCGCGGGGCGAGCGGAGCGACGACCTCGGCCGGCTCGTCGAGCTTCGGCTCGCCGATCACCTCCTCGGCCAGCCGGCGCACCTGCCAGCCCACCTCGTCGTACCGGGCCAGCAGGTCCTCGCCGGTGACGAAGCCCGCCGACACCAGCATCCGGGCGGTGGCGAGCACCGGGTCCCGCTCGGCGTCCGCGGCGATCTCCGCCGCGCTGCGGTACGCCGCCTCGGTGTCCGCGCCGGCGTGCCCCATCAGCCGTACCGTGCTCAGGTGCAGCACGGCAGGGCGTCGGTGCCGGCGTACCCAGGCCGCCGCCTCCGCCGCCACCCGGTACGTCCCGACCAGGTCGCCCCCGTCGGCGGCGAAGTACCGCAGGCCGGGCCGGGAGCGCAGCGTCTGCTCCACCCAGCCCTGCGGGGAACGGACGCTGATGCCCAGCCCGTTGTCCTCGCAGACGAAAAGCACCGGCACCCGCAGCCCGGTGTGGTCGCACCAGCCGGCGGTGTTGAACGCGGCGGTGGCGGTGGCGTGGTTGACCGAGGCGTCGCCGAACGAGCAGACCACGATCGCGTCCGGCGGCCACGACCCACCCGCCGGTCCGGTGCCCGCGCCGTCCCCGGTGGTGGTGCCGTCGAGCCGGCGCAGCCGTTCCAGGGCCAGCCCCAGCCCGACGGCGCGGGGCAGGTGGGAGGCGATCGTGGCGGTCGTCGGCACCACGCTGAGGTCGGCCCGCCCGAACACCTTGTGCCGGCCACCGGCGATCGGTTCGCGGGCGGAGGCGACCATCCCCCGCAGCACGTCCCGCGCCGCGTCGAGGTAGCCGGCCCCCGCGCCCGTCGCCGCCGGGGCGTCCCCCTCCCCCGGCTGCGCCCCGCCCGCGCGCCGGTCTGCGGGCCCGGCCCCGTCGGGCGTCGGCCCCTCCCCGGGTACGCCCGCCTCGGTGCGCCCGGCAGCGGCCTCCTCAGGGGTACCGCCGCTGCCGGTGTGCCCGGTGGCGGCGGCCCCGGGCGGGCCGCCGGGCCCGTCCTCCCCGGCCGCCGGGCCGGTGCCGACCTGGGCGGCGCGCACGCAGTAGAACGCCCCGGAGCGGTAGTGCAGCAGCGCGGGGTCGGTGGGGCGCAGCGCGGCGGCCACCGCGGCGTTGCCCTCGTGGCCGGCCGACCCGACCGTGTAGAAGCCTTCGCCGAAGCTGCGCAGCCACCGGCCGGCGAGGTCCAACTGCCGGCTGACGATCTGCGCGTCGAAGAGGTCGAGCGCCTGCGCACCGGTCAGCCCCGCCCCGGCCGTCGCCGCCGGAGCGGTCCCGTCACCGGTCGGCCCCGCCCCGCCGACCGTCGCCGCCGGACCAGCCCGGCCACCGGCCGACCCCGACGCGCCAGGGTCGACGGTCGACGGGGCACCCGGCGGCACGACGGTCGACCCGCCCTCCACCGGGCCGACGGACGGCGCGGTCGCCGGCCGCGCCTCGGACGGCGGTGCCGCCTCACGCGCATCGACCGGCGACTCCGCCGCACGGGTATCGGCCGGCGGAGCCGTCTCACGGGCGTTGGCAGGCGGAGCCGTCTCACGGGCGTTGGCAGGCACGATGGCCCCACGGGCGTCGGCTGGCGGGATCACCTCAGGGCCGTCGGCCGGCGCGGTGGCCCCATGATCGCCGGCCGGCGGGGCCGCCGCACGGGTATCGGTCGGCATGGCTCCCACCCGGGCGTCGGTCGGTGCCGGTTCCGCCCGGTCGGCGGCCGGGTTGGCCGTCTCGGGGACGGGATCGCCCAGGTCACGTCGCTGCGGCGGGGCGGCCAGCGCGGCCAGCGCCTCCCGGAACCGCTCGTCGAGATCTTGCGGGGTGGTCACGTCGGACAGCATTACCGAATCCGGCCGGGTCCGCCCACTCAGACACTCGCCGGCGGATATCTCCGCGCCCCCGGACCGGCGGCACCCCACCCCGACGGGCATCGACGACCGTCGCCACCGCCGGGCACCGATGGCGAGGTCAGGGGAGCATCCGCAGGGGCGGACGACGCCGCCTACCGGGACGGCCACCCGGACCGGCTGATTCGGCAGAGTCCGAAACCGGATTCACCGCCGCCGGCCGACCGAGCAACCGCGCGCCGGCCAGCCGCCTCCGGGTCGGGCGGCCGGGCCGGTCAGCCGGGCAGGAAGGAGAAGCGGACCTTTCGGGTCGGGTTGTCGCCGTTGGTGTCGACCAGGCAGATCGACTGCCAGGTACCCAGGGCGAGCCGCCCGTCGAGGACCGGCACCGTCGCGTACGGCGGGACGAAGGCGGGCAGGACGTGGTCGCGGCCGTGCCCGCGCGAGCCGTGCCGGTGCCGCCAGCGGTCGTCGGTCGGCAGGATGTCGTCGAGCGCGGTGAGCAGGTCGTCGTCGGAGCCGGCACCGGTCTCGATGATCGCCAGCCCGGCCGTCGCGTGGGGCACGAAGACGTGCAGTAGCCCGTCGCCCTGCCCGGCGACGAAGCTCTCGGCCTCCCTGGTGATGTCCCGGACGGTGGGCCGGGAACCGGTCTGTACGGTGACCACCTCGCTGCGCATACGCCGCATTCTGCCCCAGTCGCCGACGCCCCGCCCGCCACCGCCCGCCCCGACCGAAGTGCCGCCCCGCGCCACCCTGCGCCACCCCGCGCCGCGATCTTGCACTTGCTGCCCCGACATGTGCCGCATGAGGCCCTTTCCGGGGGCCGCAACTGCAAGATCAATCGCGGGAAGGGCGGGGTGGGAAGGGTAGGGCGGGGTGGGTGGGGTGGGAAATGGCGGTGGTCAACGGGTACTGGTCACCAGCCGCCGCCCCCGCCGCCGCCCGAGTCTCCCGACGAGCCGCCGCCGGACCAGCCGGACCCGCTGTCGCCGGACCAGCCCGACGAACCGCCGGAGCCGGACCAGGTCGACCCGGCGGGATCCGATCCAGCGGAACCGCCGTCGCCCGACCCGCTCTGACCCGGTCGACCGTGGTCGTCCGACCAGCCGTGTCCGGCGTGCTGGTCCGGGGTCGGTGCGAAGTAGGCGCCGGGCTGGGCCGGCAGGGTGTGCGCGTAGCCGTACGGGACGTGGTTGTCACCGTTGTCGAGAAGCAGTTTCAGGCCCACGGCCAACAACAGCAGCCCGAGCAGGCCGAACGGGGCCACCCGCAGGTCACCGCCGATCGCCGCGAGCACCGCCAACAGCAGAATGAGCCCACCGACCAGCGTCAGGACGCTCGCCACGGCCCGCCGTATCGTCATGTCCGGCACGGTAGGCCACCCGGGCAAGCCGGCCGTCGCGCCCGCGCGCCAGGAGGGGGCCGGAGGGGTCACCCAGAGTGATCACAACCGGTCGTCGGCGCATCCGCAGCACCGGGCGGAAGGGCCGAAAAACGTCGTGTTGCCAGGAAGTTACCAGTGAGTACCTGTGTCGAGTGTCGCGTCTGTGGGCCGCAGAGGTGACGAGGGGTGCCACCAAAGGGCAGGATGGCGACAGAGACCTGTCCCACACACAACCGAGGGAACGCCTGTGGCTACGGAACGCAAGCGCCCGGTGATCACCGCTGGTCTGCCGAGCCAGCTTCCGGACATCGACCCTGAAGAGACCGGCGAATGGGTCGAGTCGCTCGACGGTGTCATCGACGAGCGCGGAACCAAACGCGCCCGGTACGTCATGCTCCGCCTCCTTGAGCGGGCCCGTGAGCGCCAGGTCGGGGTGCCGTCGCTGACCACCACCGACTACATCAACACGATCGCTCCGGAGAGCGAGCCGTGGTTCCCCGGCGACGAGCACGTCGAGCGGCGGATCCGGGCGTACGTCCGGTGGAACGCCGCGATGCTGGTGCACCGCGCGCAGCGTCCGGAGATCGGGGTCGGCGGGCACATCTCGACCTTCGCCAGCTCGGCGTCGCTGTACGAGGTGGGCTTCAACCACTTCTTCCGCGGCAAGGAGCATCCCGGCGGCGGTGACCACATCTTCTACCAGGGTCACGCCTCGCCCGGCATGTACGCGCGGGCGTTCCTGGAGGGGCGGCTGACCGAGCACCAGCTCGACGGGTTCCGCCAGGAGGTGTCGCACCCGGGTGGTGGGCTGCCGTCGTACCCGCACCCCCGGCTGATGCCGGACTTCTGGGAGTTCCCCACGGTCTCCATGGGCCTCGGCCCGCTGAACGCGATCTACCAGGCCCGGTTCAACCGGTACCTGCACCACCGGGGCATCAAGGACACCTCCGACCAGCACGTCTGGGCGTTCCTCGGTGACGGTGAGATGGACGAGGTCGAGTCGCTCGGCGCGATCGGCGTGGCCGCCCGCGAGGAGCTGGACAACCTCACCTTCGTGATCAACTGCAACCTCCAGCGCCTCGACGGGCCGGTGCGCGGCAACGGCAAGGTCATGCAGGAGCTGGAGGCGTTCTTCCGGGGCGCCGGCTGGAACGTCATCAAGGTGGTCTGGGGCCGGGAGTGGGACCCGCTGCTCGCGGCGGACACCGACGGCGCGCTGGTGAACCTGATGAACACCACGCTCGACGGCGACTACCAGACGTACAAGGCGGAGTCCGGCGCGTACGTCCGGGAGCACTTCTTCGGCCGCGACCAGCGGACCCGCAAGATGGTCGAGGGGCTCACCGACGACGAGATCTGGAACCTGAAGCGGGGCGGCCACGACTACCGCAAGCTCTACGCGGCCTACAAGGCGGCGATGGAGCACACCGGGCAGCCGACGGTGATCCTGGCCAAGACGATCAAGGGCTGGACGCTCGGCTCGCACTTCGAGGGCCGCAACGCCACGCACCAGATGAAGAAGCTGACGCTGGAGGACCTGAAGACCTTCCGCGACCGGCTGTACCTGGACATCCCGGACGCGACGCTGGAGGAGAACCCGTACCTCCCGCCGTACCTGCAGCTCGGTGAGAAGTCCGACGAGCTGGCGTACCTCAAGGAGCGGCGTCAGCAGCTCGGCGGGTACCTCCCCTCCCGCAGGACCGGCAGCAGGGCGCTGAAGATCCCCGGCTCCGAGCGCTTCTCCGACGTCAAGCGCGGCTCGGGCAAGCAGAAGGTCGCCACCACGATGGCCTTCGTCCGGCTGCTCAAGGACATCATGAAGGACAAGGAGTTCGGCAAGCGCTGGGTGCCGATCATCCCGGACGAGGCTCGTACCTTCGGGATGGACTCGCTCTTCCCGACGCAGAAGATCTACTCCCCGCACGGCCAGCAGTACACCTCCGTCGACCGGGAGCTGTTCCTGTCGTACAAGGAGTCGACCGCCGGGCAGATCCTGCACGAGGGGATCAACGAGGCGGGCTCGGTGGCCTCGTTCACCGCCGCCGGCACGGCGTACGCCACCCACGGCGAGCCGATGATCCCGATGTACATCTTCTACTCGATGTTCGGGTTCCAGCGCACCGGCGACGGGTTCTGGGCGGCGGCCGACCAGATGGCCCGGGGCTTCGTGCTCGGCGCCACCGCCGGCCGGACCACGCTCAACGGTGAGGGTCTCCAGCACGAGGACGGCCACTCGCTGCTGCTGGCCGCCACCAACCCGGCCGTGGTCTCCTACGACGCGGCGTTCGCCTACGAGCTGGCGCACATCGTGGAGAACGGTCTGCACCGGATGTACGGCGAGGACCCGGAGAACATCTTCTACTACCTCACCATCTACAACGAGCCGATCCACCAGCCGGCCGAGCCCGAGGGCGTGGACGTGGAGGGTCTGCTCAAGGGGATCTACCGGTACTCTCCGGCCCCGAACGTGGACGGCCCGAAGGCGCAGATCCTGGCCTCCGGCACCGGCATGCAGTGGGCCCTCAAGGCCCAGGAGCTGCTCGCCCAGGACTGGGGGGTGGCCGCCGACGTTTGGTCGGTGACCTCCTGGACGGAGCTGCGCCGCGACGCGGTGCAGTGCGAGGAGCACAACCTGCTCAACCTGGGCAGCGAGGCGAAGGTGCCGTACATCCAGCAGAAGCTGGCTGACGCCGAGGGGCCGAAGGTCGCGGTCAGCGACTGGATGCGGGCGGTACCGGACCTGATCGCCCGCTGGGTACCCGGGGACTACACCTCGCTGGGCACCGACGGGTTCGGGCTCTCCGACACCCGGCACGCCCTGCGCCGGCACTTCCACGTCGACGCCGAGTCGGTCGCCGTCGCGACGCTGCGCCAGCTCGCGCTGCGCGGCGCGGTGCCGGCCACCGTCCCCGCCGAGGCGGCCAAGAAGTACGCGATCGACGACGTCAGCGCGGCCCCGGTCGGCGAGACCGGCGGCGACAGCTGACCCACCCCCACCGGTACCACCAGGGGCCCGACGCTTCCGCGTCGGGCCCCACCCGTTCCCCCACCTCCCCCGCCCCACCCCCACCGCCCCGTTGATCATGGAGTTGGCGGGGGTGAGGGCGATCAACTGTGCCGCTAAGTCCATGATCAACGGGACGGGACGGGCGGGGGGCGGGGCGGGGACGGGCGGCGGGGGCGGGCGGGTCTCAGGGCGGGGGGAGGTGGGTGGCGGCGGTGCGGAGGCGGGCGGTGGCGGCGGTGCGGGCCGGGGTGCCGTGGCCGAAGCAGGCCAGGTCGACGTCGAGGTCGGCGAGCCGGCGCAACGACGCCGCCGCCTGCTCCCGGTCGACGTGGAAGAGCCCGAAGATCACCTCACCGTTGTACTCGGCGGCGATGTCGCCGGTGAAGAGCACCCGGTGCCGGGGCAGGTGCAGGGCGAGGCTGCCGTCGGTGTGCCCCGGGGTGCCGACCACCTCCGCGCCGCCGCCGAAGTCCAGCCGGTCGCCGTCGACCACCTCGCGGTCGACCCGCACCGGTGGGGCCGGGGGCAGCCCGGCGGCGAACCGGGCGTGCAGTTCCCGCTCGAACGGGGTGAACGCGGGCGGCGGGGCGGGGCGCTCGCCCCGCAGCACCGGCGCGTCCGCGGCGTGCGCCACCACCTCGACGTCACCCCAGGCGGCGACCTCGGCGGCGGAGCCGGCATGGTCCTCGTGGCAGTGGGTGAGCACCACCCGGCGCAGGTCACCGGGGGTGAGGCCGAGGCCGCGCAGGGCCGCCTCGATGGCCGGCCCGGAGCCGGCCGGGCCGGTGTCGACCAGGGTCGCCCCGTCGTCGTCGCACCAGAGGTACGCCTGGAAGGAGCCGAGAGGAATCCGGTGCAGCCGGGCGTGGAGCCGTTCGGTGGTCACCGGGACAGCGTAGGAGCGCACGGCGGGCGGGGCGACCACGACAGCAGGCGGTGGCCCGGACGTCCCTGGCGGGGACGCCGGGGCCACCGCCCTTCGCGGGTGACGCCCGGGATACGGACCCGGTCAGCCGACGGCGGCCAGGTCGGTCAGCCGGGCCAACGAGTCCTCCAGGTCGGCGCCGACCCGACGCAGCCCGAGCCGGAGCAGGGCCGCCTTGACCGGACCGGCCGGCCAGCGCACGACGATCAGCCGGACGACGGTGCCGCCCTGCTCCTCGTCGGCGGTGAGCTGCACGTAGATCTCCGTGCGCGCCTCGGCGCGGGCACCGGCGCCCTTGGCCCGTTCCCGCCACCCGATGAGGGTCGGCTCCTGGTAGGCGATCACCTCCGCCTCGTGCGCCGCACCGCGCCCGGCCTGGACCAGTTGTCGGCGGCCGAAGCCCTCCCCCGAGAGGACCTCGGCCGCTCGGACCCCCGCCAGCCAGGCCGGCAACTGCTCGGCCCGCTGTACGACGTCCCAGACCGCTTCCACCGGCGCCGCCACGTGCGCACTGCGTTCCACGAGGATCATTTCTATTCCCCCATTGAGGACATCCGCGATATTCGTCACTCTAGGCATCAAAACGGACTCATCGGGACGTGTTCGGAAAAGACACGCCGAAAACCCTTGCGCGCGGATCGTTGACCACCTATGGCGCATCCCGCCCCGGAGCCCTAGAGTGCGAGCACCATTCACGTTCTCGCTCGCGTCCTGGGAGGGTGCATGACGACCGCGCCGATGCCCGCGTTCCCCGCCGGATTCCGTTGGGGCGTCGCCACGTCCGCGTACCAGATCGAGGGGGGCGCGAGCGCCGACGGGCGGGGTCCGTCCATCTGGGACACCTTCGCCCGTACCCCGGGCCGGATCGCCGACGGCAGCAGCGGGGACGTCGCCTGCGACCACTACCACCGGCACCGCGAGGACGTCACGCTCCTCGCCGACCTGGGCGTCTCGGCGTACCGGTTCTCCGTCGCCTGGCCCCGGGTCCGGCCCGGCGGCACCGGCGCGGCCAACCCCGCCGGCCTCGACTTCTACGAGCGGCTGGTGGACGACCTGCTCGCCGCCGGGATCGACCCGGTCGCCACCCTGTACCACTGGGACCTCCCGCAGCCGCTGGAGGACGCGGGCGGCTGGCTGAACCGGGACACCGCCGAGCGCTTCGCCGAGTACGCCGACCTGGTCGCGGCCCGCCTCGGGGACCGGGTCAAACTCTGGATCACCTTCAACGAGCCGTTCATCCACATGAGCCTGGGCTACGGCACCGGCGAGCACGCCCCGGGCCACGCCCTGCTGATGGACGCCCTCCCGGTCGCCCACCACCAACTGCTCGGGCACGGCCTGGCGGTCGCCGCGCTGCGCGCCCGGGGCGCCGGCCCGGTGGCCATCACCAACCACTACTCCCCGGTCGTGCCGGCCGGCGACACCGCCGCCGACCGGGCCGCCCAGCGGGCGTACCACGCGCTGCACAACCGGCTCTTCACCGACCCGCTGTTCGGCCGGGGGTACCCGCCCGGCTTCGAGTCCCCGGTGCTGCGCGACGGCGACCTGGACGTGATCGCCGCCCCGCTCGACCTGCTCGGCGTCAACTACTACAACCCGACCGGCATCCGGGCCGCGCCGCCGGACGCCCCGCTGCCGTTCGAGATCGTCGACCTGACCGGGTACCCCCGCACCGCCTGCGACTGGCCGGTGGTCCCGGACGGGCTGCGTACCGTGCTGACCTGGCTGCACGCCGAGTACGGCGACGCGCTGCCGCCGGTCCAGGTCACCGAGAGCGGCTGCGCGTACGACGACGAGCCCGACGCCGACGGGCGGGTGCACGACCCGGAGCGGATCGCGTACCTCGACGGGCACCTGCGCGCGGTCCGGGCGGCGCTCGACGCCGGGGTGGACATCACCGGGTACTTCGTCTGGTCGCTGCTGGACAACTGGGAGTGGGCGGAGGGCTTCGACAAGCGCTTCGGCCTGGTGCACGTCGACTACGACACCCAGGCCCGCACACCCAAGTCCTCGTACGCCTGGTTCCGGGACCTGATCGCGGCCGACCGGCCGTGACCACCGTCGACCCGACACCGGCGTCCCTGCCGGCGGCGCTGGCCGAGCCGACCGTGCCGGTCCGGCGCGGCTGGATCGCGCTGATCTTCGCGGCGAACCTGGGCGTCTGGATGGCCTTCCTCACCCCCATCCAGGTGCTCCTGCCGCAGCAGGTGGAGCGGATCGCGCCCGGCGACAAGGAGGCCATGCTCGCCGTGGTCACCGGGCTGGGCGCGCTCGCCGCGGTGCTGGCCAACCCGCTCGCCGGGGCCTGGTCGGACCGGACCTGCCTGCGGCTGGGCGGGCGGGAGTTCGGCCGCCGGCACGTCTGGACCGCCGGCGGCGCGGTGCTCGGCGCGCTCGCCCTGGTGCTGCTCGCCCGGCAGCACACCATCGTCGGGGTGGCGCTCGGCTGGGTCGCGGCGCAGGTCTGCTTCAACGCGATGCTGGCCAGCCTCACCGCGGCCATTCCGGACCGGGTGCCGGTCGCCCAGCGCGGCGGGGTGGCCGGCTGGGTGGGCATCCCGCAGGCGCTCGGCCTGGTCGCCGGGGCGGTGCTGGTCACCGCCCTGATCCGGGGCAACGCCGCCGGGTACCTGGCCGTCGCGGTGGCGGTGCTGGTGCTGGCGCTGCCGTTCGCGCTGCTCACCGCCGACGACCCGTTGCCCCGCCGGCACCGGCCGCCGCTGCGGCTGCGGGCCCTGCTCGCCTCGATGTGGATCGACCCGCGCCGGCACCCCGACTTCGCCTGGGCCTGGCTCACCCGGTTCCTGGTGCAGGTGGGCAACGCCCTGGCCACCCTGTACCTGCTGTACTTCCTCACCGACAAGGTGCGCCACGCCGACCCGGAGGGCGCGCTGCTGATCCTGATCCTGCTCTACACCGCCGGGCTGATGCTCACCGCCGTGGTCGCCGGCCGGCTCTCCGACCGCTCCGGCAAGCGCCGGATCTACGTGATCGTCGCCGGGGTGGTGATGGCCGGGGCGGCGCTGCTGCTCGCCGCCGTACCGACCTGGCCGGCGGCGCTGGTCGCGGCGCTGGTGCTCGGCACCGGCTACGGGGTGTACCTGTCGGTGGACGCCGCCCTGATCACGCAGGTGCTCCCCCGGGCCACCGACCGGGCGAAGGACCTCGGCGTCATCAACATCGCCAACAGCGCCCCGCAGGTCCTCGGCCCGGCGCTCTCCGCGCCGATCGTCGTGCACCTGGGCGGCTACCCCACCCTGTACGCGGTCACCGCCGTGGTCACCCTCCTCGGCAGCGTCCTCGTCCTGAAGATCCGCTCCGTGCCCTGAGGTGTAAGGAGGGGCCCCTTATTAACAGACGTCTGTTAATAAGGGGCCCCTCCTTAAACCTACGGCGGGCGGTCGTAGGCTGGGGGGCGTGACGGTACGTGTACGCTTCGCCCCCTCCCCGACCGGTATGTTCCACGTCGGCGGCGCCCGCTCCGCGCTCCAGAACTGGATCTACGCCAGGCAGCAGGGCGGGGTGTTCGTGCTGCGGATCGAGGACACCGACGCGGCCCGCAACAAGCCCGAGTGGACCGAGGGCATCCTGTCCGCGCTGGACTGGATCGGCATCGAGCGGGGCAGCTACGAGGGCCCGTACTTCCAGTCGTCGTACGCGGGCGAGCACCGGGCCGCCGCGCAGCGGCTGTACGAGGGCGGCCGGGCGTACTACTGCGACTGCACCCGGGAGGCGGTGCAGGCGCGCAGCGGGTCCCAGTACTCCGGGTACGACGGGTACTGCCGGGACCGAGGGCTGGAGCCGGCGCCGGGGCGGGCGCTGCGCTTCCGCAGCCCGGACGAGGGCGCGACGGTCGTGGTCGACCTGATCCGGGGCGAGCCGACCTTCGAGAACAAGCTGATCGAGGACTTCGTCATCGCCCGGGGCGACGGCTCGCCGGTCTTCCTGCTGGCCAACGTGGTCGACGACATGAGCATGGGGATCACCCACGTGATCCGGGCCGAGGAGCACCTGCCGAACACCCCCAAGCAGCAGTTGCTCTGGGACGCCCTGGGCGTGAAGCCGCCGGTCTGGGCGCACGTGCCGGTGGTGGTCAACGAGAAGCGGCAGAAGCTGTCCAAGCGCCGGGACAAGGTCGCGCTGGAGGCGTACAGGGACGAGGGGTACCTCGCCGACGCGATGCGCAACTACCTGATGCTGTTGGGCTGGGCGCCCTCCGGGGACCGGGAGATCGTGCCCTGGTCGGTGATCGAGGAGGAGTTCCGGCTGGCGGAGGTGAATCCCTCCCCCGCCTTCTTCGACGAGAAGAAGCTGCGCGCCTTCAACGGGGAGTACATCCGGGCGCTGCCGGTGGACGGGTTCGTCGCCGCCTGCCAGCCGTGGCTGACCGGCACCGACACCATCCCCCCGCCGCCGTGGCAGCCCGAGGAGTTCGACCCGGCGGCGTTCGACGCCGTCGCGCCGCTGGCCCAGACCCGGATCGCGGTGCTCAGCGAGATCGTGCCCAACGTCGACTTCCTCTTCCTCGCCGACCCGCTGATCGACGAGGGCGCCTGGGCGAAGGCGATGAAGGAGGGCGCCGGCGAGCTGCTGGACGCCGCGATCACCGCTTTCGAGGCGCAGGCCACCTGGGACGCGGAGACGCTCAAGTCGACGCTGGAGGCGGTCGGCGCGCAGCGGGGCCTGAAGCTGGGCAAGGCGCAGGCGCCGGTGCGGGTCGCGGTCACCGGCCGTACCGTCGGGTTGCCGTTGTTCGAGTCGCTGGAGGTGCTCGGTCGGGAGCGGACCCTGACCCGGCTGCGCGCGGCCCGCGTCCGGCTGCCCTGACCCGGCATTCCCCACCCGACCCGCCCCGGCCCGCTGCTGCGGGCCGGGGCGTCGCGGATCCGGGGTCCGGTCGTCAGCGGGTGGCGCGGCGGCGCAGCAGCAGGCCGGCGGCGAGGGCTCCCACCAGGGCCAGGCCCCCGAGTCCCCAGAGCCAGGGCCGGCCGTCGTCGGTGCTGCTCTCCGCCGCCGGCACCGGGCTCGCCGCCGGCTGCGCGGTGCTCGGCTCGGCGGAGGGTACCGCCGGTTCGGGGCTGGGTGAGGGCTCCGCCGAGGGGGTGGGCTCGGCGGTGGGCTCCACCGGGGCTCCGGTGGTGAGGGTGAAGGTGACCTTCCCCTTCATCAGGTGCCCGTCGGCCGAGGGGAGCTCGTAGGCCACCGTGTACTCCCCGGCCGGGCCGGGGGTGAAGGGCACCCGGACCCGACTGCCGGCGAACTCCGGCTTACCGCCGACGGCGGAGGCCTCGTCCGGACCGGTGATTGTGATCTTCATCGTATTCTCCGGCAGCTTCGCCAGGAAGCGCAGCTCGACGGACTCGGGCGCCTTCGCCACCCGGGCCCCGTCGCGCGGGTTGCTGCCGGTGAACGAGTTGTGCGCCGCGGCCGGTGACGCCGGCAGCAGCAGGGTCACGCCGAGCACCGCACCGAGAACGGCCAACGAGGCCCGCGCCACGCGTACCACCCTGCCCCCCATGAACACCTCCGCAAAGGTAAGATCCGCCCGCTGATCAAACGGCTGGTCATTGGTCGAGTCGCGATCGCAGATAGTTCCAATTACTGTGCCAAAAGCTGCAATCGGGCGCCGTTCTGCAACCCTTGAGGTGGACACCGGCCGGTGGCACGGTCACGTCCGTCCACGACCACACGCGTAACCTGCAGCAGCACAGCCATCGATCGACGGGGCGGAGGGGGCGGCCGATGGGCGAGAAGACGAGGCGACTGTCGCGGGTGCTGGCCGGAGTACTGGTGGCCGGGGCGCTGTCCCTGGGCGCCGCCGGCACGGCGCGGGCAGCCGCGCCGAAGCCACCACCGGCCGGGGTGGACATCACCGGCGAGGGTCTGGCCGAGCCGCTGCAACTGCGCGCCGGCGCGCAGCCGGCCCACGTCACCGCCGTCATCGACCAGGTCAACTGGCTCGGCCGCATCGGCCAGAGCAAGGGCCCGAAGGCCGCCGACCTGGGTCCGAAGTACACCGTCGTGGTGCTCGCCGGCGACGAGCCGAAGCAGACCTACGACCTGTACCCGAAGGCCGCCGGTGGTCCCCGGGTCTACCGGCCGGCCAAGCAGCCGGGTGACCGCAAGGTCTCCGCCGGCTGGTTCCTGGGCCGGCTGAACATGTCCGAGACGCTGCGCATCGCGGGCGTCCCGCTGGAGCGGCAACTCGACACCCTCAGCGGCGGGGTCGGCGGCGGTGAGCGGGTCATCCCCGACGACTCGCTCGACCCGCGCAAGAGCATCGACGAGACGATGGGCGAGCTGCAACGGCTGCTGCTGCTCAACGTCGCGGTGGTGGTGA
>NZ_LRQV01000054.1 GCF_001567585.1 Micromonospora rosaria | reverse complement strand
GTCCGCGCGACCGCCGGGCGGGACGGGGGTACCGGAAGCGTCGCGGCGGGGCCTCCCCCGCCCGCCGGGCGTCCCGGTGGCGGGTGTGCGGGGCAGGTCATCCGACACGGCGTACCGTCCCCTCGCCGACCTCGTACCGGGTGCCGCGCAGGGCCGCCGGCACGTCCTCGGGTACCGCGCAGGTCACGATCAGTTGGCTGGCGCCGCCGACCAGTTCGGCCAGGCGTTCCCGGCGGCCGGCGTCGAGTTCGGCGAAGACGTCGTCGAGCGCCAGCACCGGCTCGATGCCGTCGGCGCGCAGCAGGTCGTACCCGGCCAGCCGCAGCGCCAGCGCGTACGACCAGGACTCGCCGTGGCTGGCGTACCCCTTGGCGGGCAGCGGGCCGAGGGTGAGCGACAGGTCGTCGCGGTGCGGGCCGACCAGGGTGGTGCCCCGCTCGACCTCGGCGCTGCGGGACTCGGCGAGCGCGGCGGTGAGCGCCTCGGCCAGGGCGGCCCGGTCGGCGGTGGGGTCGGCCAGCTCCACCGAGGGCCGGTACGCGATCCCGGCCGCCCCGCGACCGGCCGCCACCGCGTCGTACGCCTTGGTGACGTGCGGGGCGAGCGCGGCGACCAGTTCCAGCCGGCCGGCGAGCAGTTCCGCGCCGTGCCGGGCCAGGTGGGTGTCCCAGACGGCCAGCGTGGAGAGGTCACCGCCCCGGGTGCCGCCGGTCTTGCGGGCCAGGTACGCGGTGCGCAGCAGGGCGTTGCGCTGCTTGACCACCCGGTCGTAGTCGGCCCGCACCCCGGCGTACCGGGGCTGGCGCAGCACCAGCAGGTCGTCGAGGTACCGGCGGCGTTCGGCCGGGTCACCCCGGACGAGTTCCAGGTCCTCCGGGGCGAAGAGCACCAGGCGCAGCGCACCGAGCACGTCGCGCGCCCGGCGGGCCGGCGAGCGGCCCAGTCGCGCCCGGTTCGCCTTGCCGGGGACGATCTCCAACTCGACCAGGAGCTCCCGGCCGTCGTGCAGCACCGCGCAGCGGATCACCGCTGCGGTGGCGCCCATCCGGACCAGCGGAGCGTCGGTGGCGACCCGGTGCGAGTCCAGGGTCGCCACGTAGCCGAGCGCCTCGACGAGGTTGGTCTTGCCGACGCCGTTCGCGCCGACCAGGACGTTCGGGCCCGGCTCCAGGTCCACGCCGACCCGCTCGTACGAGCGGAAGTCGACGAGTTCGAGCCGGCGGACGTGCACGGGTGGGCTATGCCGCTCAGGGCTTACGGACGGCGTGCCCGCCGAACTGCTGACGCAGCGCGGAGACGGCCTTCATCGCCGGGGAGTCGTCCTGCCGGGAGGCGAACCGGGCGAAGAGGGACGCGGTGATGACGTTCAGCGGCACGCCGAGCCGGACCGCCTCGTCGACGGTCCACCGGCCCTCGCCGGTGTCCTCGGTCCAGCCGCTCAGCTCGGCCAGCTCCGGGTCCTCGTCGAGGGCCCGGTCCAGCAGGTCCAGCAGCCAGGACTGCACCACCGTGCCCTCGCGCCAGGACTTGATCACGCCGGGCACGTTGGTCACCAGTTCGGCGGCGGAGAGCAGCTCGAACCCCTCGGCGTAGGCGTGCATCAGGCCGTACTCGATGCCGTTGTGCACCATTTTCGCGTAGTGCCCGGCGCCGACCGGGCCGGCGTGCACGAAGCCGTACTCGCCGGCCGGCTTGAGCGCCTCGAAGACCGGCATCAGCCGCTCGACGTGCTCGTCGGCACCGCCGACCATCAGGCCGTACCCGTTCTGCCGGCCCCAGACGCCGCCGGAGACCCCGACGTCGACGTAGCCGATGCCCCGCCCGGCGAGGCGCTCGGCCCGGGGGGCGTCGTCGCTGAACCGGGAGTTGCCGCCGTCGATCACGATGTCGCCCGCGGCGAGCACGGCGGCGAGGTCGTCGATGGTGGCGTCGGTGACCTTGGCAGGGACCATGACCCACACCGCCCGCGGGGCCTGGAGCTTGTCAGCCAGCTCGGCCAGGCTCGCGACGTCGCTCAGCGCGGGATCGCGGTCGTAGCCGACGACCTCGTGCCCGGCGGCCCGCAGCCGCTCGCGCATGTTGCCGCCCATCCGGCCGAGTCCTACCAGGCCGAGCTGCATGGGTTCCTACCTCCGGTGGGTCGAGGTCGAGGGGTACGGCGCGCGATCAGCGGGACACGCGGATCGGCATGATGAGGTAGCGGTACCCGGGAACGACCTCGCCATCCTCGCCTGCGGGGGAGATCACCGCCGGCTTGAAGGCGTCGACGAACTGGAAGACGGCGGTCTGGGCGCCCAGGTTGGACAGGCCGTCGATGAGGTACTGCGGGTTGAAGCCGATGGTGAGGTCGTCACCGGTGAAGGTGGCGTCCATCGCCTCGCTGGCCCGCGCCTCCTCGGTGCCGCCGGCCTCGACCACCAGCCCGTCGGCGCTGAAGCTGAGCAGCACCGGGGTGGTCCGCTCGGCGACCAGCGCGACCCGCTTGACGACCTCGATCAGCGTGCTGACCGAGAGCCGGGCCTCGGCGTTGTGGCTGGCCGGGAAGAGCGAACGCACCGGCGGGTAGTTGGCGCCGTCGAGCAGTCGGCTGGTGGTGCGCCGGGTGCCACCGGCGAACCCGATCATGCCCTCGCCGGCCGCACCCTGGGAAAGCGCCATGGTCACCTGGCCACCGAGCGGGCCGAGGGCCTTCGCGGTGTCGTTCAGCGTCCGGGCCGGGACCAGGGCGTTGATGCTGACCTCGGCGTCGTCCGGGTTCCACTCCATCTCGCGCAGGGCGAGCCGGTACCGGTCGGTGGCGAGCATGGCCAGGGTGCTGCCGGAGAGCTCGATCCGGACGCCGGTCATCATCGGCAGGGTCTCGTCCCGGCCGGCGGCCACGGCGACCTGGGCGACGGCGGCGGCGAACGCGGCGGCGTCCACGGTGCCGGCGCTCTCCGGCATGTCCGGCAGGCTCGGGTAGTCCTCCACCGGCATGGTGGGCAGGGTGAACCGGGCACTGCCGCAGACCAGCTCCAGGTGCGCGCCGACGGCGGCGATGTCCACCGGCTTGGCCGGCAGCGCCTTGGTGATCTCGGCGAGCAGCCGCCCGGAGACGAGCGCGGCGCCGTCGGAGTCACCCTGCACCTCGACGGTGACCTGGCTGGAGACCTCGTAGTCGAACCCGGAGACCTGCAGGTTGCCGTCGGTGACCCGCAGCAGCACACCGGCGAGCACGGGTACGGACGGCCGGTTGGGCAGGCTCTTCGCGGTCCACGCCACAGCCTCGGCGAGCGCGTCGCGCTCCACTCGGAACTTCATCAATGCCTCCGCGTCGACGTCGACGACAACTCTCTCATGCCGACCGCTGCCTACCGACCCGCCTGACCGTGCGGGTACCCATCGCACCTTAGGGCGCGGGGGCATCGGCTGTGCGCCCGACCCCGGGCTTCCTGCTGATGCGGTCCGACGGTCCACGGCCCGTTCGGGCTGCGATCCACAGGAAGCTCAACGGTGATGATTGGTTTTTGTTGTCTTAGAAGATCTAACTCATCGTCTTCATCGCACCTGTGCAAACTGGGGATAACCCGCGTTTGGGCAGCTCAGCACCGTTATCCACCGGTGGTTTTGCTGTGGAGAACCCGGGGTACAACTCGCGTTCGTGTCCACAGGCCTCGCAGGATGGCTGGTTTTCCACCGTCGTCCACTGGTTATCCACCGGTAATCCACCGACTTTCTCCCCAGTGCTGTGGATGACGGCGGACGATCCACACCCCGTTTTCCCCAGAACCTTCAACAGCTCATGCACAGGCGGGTGCGGACCGGTGGACAACGGGAGCCGTCGTCCCCAGCCGTCCACAGCTCGTCCCCAGGGTTTCTCCACAGGCTGTGGGTAACCGAGGTGGGACGGAGCGTGGTTTTCCACCGACCGTGGACAACCGGCTGTGGACAACCTGTGGACGCTGTGGACAAGCACTCGACGATCGTGGGGCCTGAACCTGGTGGAGACACAAGCCTGGGGACAACGGAAGCCGTCTCCGGAGTGGCCGAGAACTCGGCGGAGCGACCGTGCGGGCGGGTCCCGACCGGGAAAATCCGACGCGGGCCGGGCGGTGGAGACCTCGACGTGGGCCGGGGCAGCCGACCCGGGCCGGTGCAGTCGACGTGGGCCGGAGAGCCAGGCGCGAGGCTCGGGCTCAGACGACGTGAGCCCGGCCTTGGGCGGCCGGGCTCAGACGTGTCACGACTCGGTGGTGGTCGCAGGAAAACCCAGCGGGCCGGAAAGGGCTCAGCGCGCCGCCCCGGCGAGGTCGGGCCGGGGTACGGCTCAGGTGGTCTGCTTGATCCGGTTGGTCAGCTCGGCGATCTGGTTGTAGAGCGACCGGCGTTCGGCCATCTGCTGCCGGATCTTGCGGTCGGCGTGCATGACCGTGGTGTGGTCCCGGCCGCCGAACGCCTGCCCGATCCGGGGCAGTGACAGGTCCGTCAGCTCCCGGCACAGGTACATGGCCACCTGGCGGGCGTTGACCAGCACCCGGGAGCGGGAGTGGCCGCGTAGGTCCTCCAGGCTGACCCCGAAGTAGTCGGCGGTGGCGACCATGATCTGGTCGGCGGTGATCTCCGGGCCGGCGCCGTCCGGGATGAAGTCCCGCAGCACCTCCTCGGCCAGCGCCAGCTCGACGGTGGAGCGGGTCAGGCTGGCGAACGCGGTGACCCGGATCAGCGCCCCCTCCAGTTCCCGGATCGAGTTCGACACCCGGGAGGCGATGAACTCCAGCACGTCCGGCGGGGCGTAGAGGCGTTCCTGCGCCGCCTTCTTCTGCAGGATCGCGATCCGGGTCTCCAGGTCCGGCGGCTGGATGTCGGCGAGCAGCCCCCACTCGAACCGGGTCCGCAGCCGGTCCTCCAGGGTGGCGAGCTGCTTCGGCGACCGGTCGGAGGTGATCACGATCTGCTTGTTGGCGTTGTGCAGCGTGTTGAAGGTGTGGAAGAACTCCTCCTGGGTCCGCTCGCGGTTCTCCAGGAACTGGATGTCGTCGATCAGCAGGATGTCGACGTCGCGGTAGCGGCGCTGGAAGGCGCTGGTCTTGTCGTCCCGCAGCGAGTTGATGAAGTCGTTGGTGAACTCCTCGGTCGAGACGTACCGGACCGAGCGGGCGTTGCCCAGCGTGGTGGCGTAGTGCCCGATGGCGTGCAACAGGTGGGTCTTGCCCAGCCCCGAGCTGCCGT
Organism: Micromonospora rosaria; assembly: GCF_001567585.1. GTDB lineage: Bacteria > Actinomycetota > Actinomycetes > Mycobacteriales > Micromonosporaceae > Micromonospora > Micromonospora rosaria. The sequence goes on along the minus strand of NZ_LRQV01000054.1, from coordinate 36,204 downwards.
AGATGAACAGCGGGTTGTACGCCTTGGCCGGCGACTCGGCGACCGCGACGGACGCGGCGTGCGCGAACCGGTTGGACGAGCCGATGACGAACGTCTCGAACATGTACTTCGGGTTGAGCCGGTTCCCGCCGGTGTCGGCGCCGCCGGGGAGCCGCCGGTCGTCCCGTACGCCCGGGCGGTGATCTGCGCCACTACGCCCCGGTCCGTTGTCCGTGGCCCCGCCCAGTCCCCGCAGGTGGTCGGCCCGGCCGGCGGTGGCGTCCTGCCGGTACCGGGGCTCGAAGCCCCGCATGTCGTCGGCCGGGTCGAGGCCGCCGCGCTCCCCGAACCCGGGCCGGTCCGGGCCGGCCCGGTCGAGCCGGAGCTGCTCGCCGAAGGCCGTACCGAACAGCGGCTCCTGACCGTCCCGGCTGGCCGGGATCGAGCCGGACCGGTGACCGTCCGGGGTCGGGCCCGGGTGGGTGCCGTCCGGCGGCTGCCCGGCGTCGGGGCGGAGTCGGTGCTCGTCGGCGTTCCGACGCTGGCCGGGATCGTCGGGCTGGTCGGCCCGGGTGCCGTGGTCGGCGCGGTCGTGGTGCCCGGGGCTCGGGAACAGCGGGGTCTCCGCCAGCGGTCGCCGGGCGTCGGGGCCGAGCCGCCCGTCGGGTACGGCGTCGAAGTCCCCGGTGTCGGCGCTGCGGTAGACGGTGCCGGCCGGACGCGTGGCGGGCTCCTCGGCGATCCGGACGGTGACCGCCACCTGGATCTGTCGGCCGAGCCGGCGGCTCAGCGCCTCGGTGATGGCCGGCCGGAGCCGGGACTCGATGACGTCCCGGGTGAAGGCGTCCGGGACGGAGAGCAGGACGGTGTCCTCGACGATCGCGCGGAGCCGGGTGAGTCGCAGGTAGGCGCGCTGCTGGGCGGAAATGATCTCGTCGGCGAGTTCGTCGGTCGTCGCCGTCCACACCGCGGCAAGGTCGGTCGTTCCGGCCACCGTCGTGCCACCCCCTCGCCTCTGCTACCGACCACCGCCGCCACCCGGGTCGACCGCCGTCGGCTCGGGACCACCCTGAGCTGGCGGAACGTCAACCGACCGACCGTCGTCCACAAGTTATCCACACCCTGTGTACCGACTGATTGTGGCCGTCCGCCGGATGCGGGTCGAACCTGACCCCCCACATCCGCCACGGCTGCTGAAGCGGACCCACCGTGCCGAACGATCCACTACCTTGTCCGGTCTTGCCCTCCGGCGACAAGCCGGACGCATCCTCTCCGCCGGCTCCCGTCGTCCGGCGCGGCACCGGACCCCGAAGACACTGACCGCAAACGGGCACGCTAACAGCGTGGTCCACAGGCCTACAACCGACCCGGCCCCGGCATCGTTGTCGGTATGAGTGAAAACCGCCGCATCGGTCGTGGTCAGCGCCGGGATCGTGGAGTCGATCTTGTTTGACGGTCGTTGCCTGCCTGCGTAGGCTGGAGCGGCTGCTCTGTCGCCCTCTGCTAGGGTGATGGGTGCTTGCTGTCCGCGGTCGCAGCCTCGCACCGCTGGGGGTCGTCGACCGCAGCCCTGCGCCGCCGGGTCGTCGGTCACGGCCCGCCCAGCCCGGGGTCCGTGATGTCGGGCAGCATTGATCGGAGGCCACCCGCCGTGGTGGCCTGGACCACCACACGACCCCGTGGCCCTCGTGCCCCGGGGCGCACGGAAGACGGAGAGCCTGACGTGAGCAAGCGCACCTACCAGCCGAACAACCGCCGGCGCGCGAAGACCCACGGCTTCCGGCTGCGCATGCGCACCCGGGCCGGCCGCGCCATCCTCTCGACCCGCCGCGCCAAGGGCCGCACCCGCCTGTCGGCCTGAGGCTGACCGGTCCGGGGGACGTGGGCAGTCGTGCTGTCGGCCGCGCAACGACTGCGGCGCAGCACAGACTTCGCCGCAGCGGTCCGCGCTGGCCGTAGGGCCGGCCGGGGAGCCGTCGTCGTCCACCTGGCCACGCCGGTGATCACCACGTCGAAGCCGGCGCGGGAGATCGGTACCGAGGACTCCTCGACACCGACCCGCGCCGGCTTCGTGGTGTCCAAGGCCGTCGGTCCGGCGGTGGTCCGCAACCGGGTCCGCCGTCGGCTGCGGCACCTGGTCCGCGAGCGCCTCGCCGGGCTGCCCCCCGGCAGCACCCTCGTCGTCCGCGCGCTGCCACCGGCGGCCGAGGCGTCGTACCACCGGCTCGGCGCGGACCTCGACGCCGCGATCGACGCCGCGCGGACGGCCCGGGGCCGGCGGTCGCGGTGACCGGCGGGTCGGCTACTCCCCGGTACCCCTCGGCGGGTGCCAGGGTGCTGAGCGGCCCGATCGTCGCGTACCGTCGGTGGATAAGCCCGGCGTTGCCGGCCCGCTGTCGGTTCTACCCGTCGTGCAGCGCGTACGCCCTTGAGGCGATCGCCCGGCACGGCGCGATCCGGGGAGCCTGGCTGACGGTCCGGCGACTCCTTCGCTGCCACCCATTTCACCCAGGTGGGCACGACCCGGTTCCGGAGCCGGGCGCCCGCCGCCGTGCCGATGTGACTGGAGCCTGAGAATTGAGTCTCGACTGGATCTACTACGCGATCTCGTGGATCCTGCTGGCCTGGCACTCGGCCTGGGACGCCATCGGGGTGCCGGTCGGCGAGGTCATCGGCACGAACTGGGCCTGGATCCTGGCCATCGTCTTCCTGGTGGTCACCGTCCGGGTGATCCTCTTCCCGGTCTTCGTCAAGCAGATCAAGTCGCAGCGTGCCATGCAGGCGCTTCAGCCGCAGGTCAAGGCGCTGCAGGAGAAGCACAAGGGTGACCGGGAGACGCTCCAGAAGGAGATGATGGAGCTCTACCGGAAGGAGAAGGCCAATCCGTTGATGGGCTGCCTTCCGATGTTCCTCCAGATCCCGGTGTTCCTCGGCCTCTTCCACGTGCTCCGCCGGCTCAACCCGGACAAGAGCGAGGCCGGCAAGACGCTCTACGGCTGGACGGTGGGGCAGTTCGACAGCGCCTCCCACGCGACGCTCTTCACCGCCCCGATCGCCGGCAAGTTCGGCTCGACCGCCGAGGAGCTCGCGAACCTCAACGCGAACGGCACCACGGTCAAGGTCATCGCCGGTGTGCTGGTGCTGATCATGATGCTGACCACCTACCTGACCAGCCGTCAGATGATCCTCAAGACCGGCTGGGCCGAGGACCCGCAGCAGAAGATGATCCAGCGGCTGATGCTCTACGGCATCCCGGCCTCGCTGCTGGTCTCCGGCGCGATCTTCCCGATCGGTGTGATCATCTACTGGGTCACGAACAACCTCGTCACGCTGGGCCAGCAGCAGTGGGTGCTGCGCAAGTTCCCGCCGCCGCCCACCGCCGGCGGCGCGACGAAGTCGACCTCGGCCGGCAAGCCGGCGCAGCCGGCCAAGACCGGTGGCCTGTTCAACCGGAGCAAGCCGGTCGAGGCGCCGGTCAAGCCGGCCGCGCCGAAGGTCGCCGGCCCGAAGCCGGGCGCCAAGCCGACCACCGCGAAGAAGAACCGCCCCGCCAAGCGGCGCGGTTGACCCCCACCGGCCGTCGCCCCCTCGGGCGGCGGCCGGTTCCGACCCGTGCAGCCGCCGCAAGGCCGGCGCCGGTCGGAAGGCACCGCGCGGAGCGCGGCCACGGGCGGGATCGCCCGGAAGACGTGCCCGTGGGCATCGGCGACCTCCTGCCGAACCCCGGGAGATCAACGGACCCGACGGTCCGGCCGAGCGAGTACGGAGATGAGACCGTGACCGACACCAGCATCCCCCACGCCGAGCAGTCCCCGGAGACCGAGTCCGGGCCGATCGTGGCGAAGGGTGCCGACGGACCCGACGAGACCGAGGTCGAGGCGGGGCCGCGGGAGAAGAAGGCCCCGGCGGAGAGCGAGCTGTTCCGGCAGAGCGAGATCGCCGCCGACTACGTCGAGGGACTGCTCGACATCCTCGACTACGACGGCGACATCGACGAGTTGGTCTCGGGCGGCCGACCGGTGGTCGAGGTGGTCGGCGGCCGGTTGCAGAACCTGGTCGGGCAGCGTGGCGCCACCCTGGAGGCACTGCAGGAGCTGACCCGCCTGGCGGTCTTCCGGCAGACGGGTACGCCCAGCCGGCTGCTGCTCGACGTGGGTGGCTACCGGGCGAACCGCCGCAAGGAACTCGCCGCGGTGGCGAAGAACGCCGTGGAGAAGGTCAAGGAGTACGGCGAGCCGATCCGCCTGGAGCCGATGTCCGCGTTCGAGCGTAAGTGCGTGCACGACGTGGTGAACGCGGCGGCCGGTGTGGAGAGCGAGTCCGAGGGCGTCGAGCCGAATCGGCGCATCGTCGTCCGGCCGGCGGACTGACCGGGTGGTCCGCGACGATCGGACGGTCGACACCGTCTCCGGCCCGGGTGGCACGCCGCCCGGGCCGTTCCGTGTCACCCCTGCCGTCCCACCCGGAGCCCCCGACGCCGCCGCACCCGGTGCCGGCGCTGAACCATCTGGTGTCGAGCCCTCTGGCCCTGAGTCTCCTGGCCCTGAGTCGCCGGGTGGTGAGCCGGCGGGTGGGGCACCGGTCCAGCCGGGCGGCGCGGTGCCGGGGCGGCACCCGTCGACGGCGGACGCGGTGCTGCCGCCGTCGCTGGCCGGATCCGCCGCGACGCTCTTCGCCGACCGGCTCGACCTGGCCGCCGCGTACGCGGAGCTGCTCGTCACCGACGGCGTGGTGCGGGGGCTGATCGGCCCCCGGGAGGCACCCCGGATCTGGGACCGGCACCTGCTCAACTGCGCCGTCGTGGCGGAGCGGATCCCGGCGGAGGCGGTCGTGCTCGACGTCGGCTCCGGAGCCGGGCTGCCCGGTCTGGTCCTGGCGATCGCCCGTCCCGACCTCACGGTGACCCTGATCGAGCCGCTGGCGCGTCGTACCGCCTTCCTCATCGAGGCCGTACAGCACCTGGGGTTGGCCCGGCAGGTACGGGTGTTCCGGGGACGGGCGGAGGAGGCGGCAGCCGGTGCTGCCGGTACCGAGCCGCTGCGCGGCGACGTCGTCACCGCGCGGGCGGTGGCACCCTTGGACCGGCTCTCCGCGTGGTGTCTGCCGCTGGTCGGTCAGGGCGGCCGGCTGGTCGCGATGAAGGGCGCCTCGGCGGCGGAGGAGATCGCCGAGCACGCCGAGGCGGTGCAACGGCTCGGCGGTGGCGTACCCGAACTGCACCGGTGCGGGGTCGGGCTGATCGATCCACCGACGACGGTGGTGGAGATCGTCCAGGAGCGGGCACGGGCGGTGCGCCCCGCCCGGCGGGCTCGGACCGGTCGGGGCGGTGGCCGGGCGGCGCGACGCTGACCCGGGTACCGCCCTTTCCGAGCGGGTCGGGCGGTCGTTGAACCAGTGCGACGGGTCTGTCCAGCCAAACCGGCATGGACCCGCCGCGCCCGTCCGCCGTAGGCTGACCGCGCGTCGATAGTGTGGAGCGGACGGTGTCGGATGCCTCGGATCCCGGCCGCTCCCGCCGGGCCTGTGCTCCGTGATGTGTACGCGCGAGGCCAATTGACGGGATGCGGACCGACCATCCGAAGCGGGTAGGGATGACAGGTGCATGACGACGGCAGGTACGACGATCCACAGGTGACCGGTTTCGGGGGACGTCGCTCTGCGGGCGGCGACGTTTCACGTGAAACTGACCACCCGGACTGGTCCGGAGGCAGTTCCTACCCGTCGCCCGTGGTCGGCCAGGCGCCTGCGGTGCGAGGTGCGGCGGCAGCGGCACCCGGCGTGGGGCCCCGTGGCGACGCGGGGCGCGCGGCTCCGCACGCCGACGGCGTGTCGCCGCCCCCGGGCGGCGGGGGCGCAGGAACGACCGACCCGACAGCGACACCCGCCGGAGAGTACGGGGCGACGGAAGTCGCCGAGACCGCGTACGTTTCACGTGAAACCCCGACGCGCGAAGAGGATGATCCACCGTTGGCTATGGAGGCGATGCGCGCCGTGCAGATCCTGAATCCGAGTGGCGAGGTGACGATGCCCCGCCCGGAACGGACCCGGGTGATGTGCGTCGCGAACCAGAAGGGCGGCGTGGGCAAGACCACGACCACGGTGAACCTCGCGGTGGCCTTGGCCCTGCACGGTAACCGGGTACTGGTCATCGACCTCGACCCGCAGGGCAATGCGTCGACCGGGCTGAACGTCCCCCACCACACCGGGGTTCCGGACGTCTACGACTGCCTGATCGACAGCGTCCCCCTGGCCGAGGTGGCCCAGGGGGTGGAGGGCATCCCGAACCTGTGGTGCGTGCCGGCCACCATAGACCTGGCCGGTGCCGAGATCGAGTTGGTCTCGGTGGTCGCCCGGGAGTCCCGGCTGGCGCGGGCCATCGCCGCGTACCCCGGTCACTTCGACTACGTCTTCATCGACTGCCCGCCCTCGCTCGGACTGCTCACGGTGAACGCGCTCGTGGCGGCCCAGGAGGTGCTCATCCCGATTCAGTGCGAGTACTACGCGCTGGAGGGGCTGAACCAGCTCATCAACAACATCAACCTGGTACGGCAGCACCTGAACCCCTCGCTCGACGTCTCCACGATCCTGCTCACCATGTACGACCGTCGTACCCGGCTCGCCGACGCGGTGGAGCAGGACGTCCGGAACCACTTCGGCGACAAGGTGCTCCAGGCGGTCATCCCCCGCAACGTGCGCGTCTCCGAGGCACCCAGCTACGGCCAGTCGGTGATGACCTACGATCCCGGATCACGAGGGGCGACGAGTTACTTCGAAGCCGCTCAGGAGATCGCCGAGCGAGGGGTCAAGGAGAGCCGGTGAGCCGGAATGTGTAGTGCGGACAGGTCGCTGGGAGGCGTCGTATGAAGAATCGTCCTCGTGGCGGGTTGGGCCGTGGGCTCGGGGCGCTGATCCCCACCGGGCCGGCGCAGACCACTGCGGTCGTACCGTCGGAGGCGGACCCTGCCCCGGCCACCGGCCCGGTCGACAGCGCCGCCCCGGCCGAGCCGGCCGTACCGGTCAACGGCGCCGCCGCGCCGGCGGAGGCCGTACCGCCCGCCGTCGTGACGAGCCCGGTGCCGCCGGCCGAACCCGAGCTGGCGCTCAGCCCGGTGCCCGGGGCACGGTTCGCGGAGATCCCGGTCGACTCGATCCTGCCGAACCCCAAGCAGCCGCGGCAGGTCTTCGACGAGGAGGCCCTGGAGGAGCTGAAGACCTCGATCGAGGAGGTCGGCTTCCTCCAGCCCATCGTCGTGCGGCAGCTCGACGAGGAGAAGTTCGAACTCGTCATGGGCGAGCGGCGGTGGCGCGCGGCGCAGGCCGTGGGCCGGGAGAACATCCCCGCCATCGTCCGGGACACCCGGGACGACGCGATGCTCCGGGACGCGCTGCTGGAGAACATCCACCGGGCGAACCTGAATCCGCTGGAAGAGGCCGCCGCCTACCAGCAACTGCTGGAAGAGTTCGGCGCCACGCACGAGGAGCTTGCCCGGCGGATCGGCCGGAGCCGTCCGCAGATCTCCAACACCATCCGCCTGCTGAACCTGCCCGCCCAGGTCCAGCGCCGGGTGGCGGCCGGGGTGCTCTCGGCGGGACACGCCCGTGCCCTGCTGAGCCTCGACGAGCCGGAGGCACAGGAACAGTTGGCCCTGCGGATCGTGGCGGAAGGGCTCTCCGTGCGGGCGACCGAGGAGATCGTGGCCCTGGCGCTCAGCGACGGCACCGCGCAGAGTGCCACCCCGAAGCGCCGTTCCAAGGCACACGCGCCGGCACTGACCGACCTGGCCGATCGGCTCTCGGATCGTTTCGACACCCGGGTGAAGGTCGACATCGGCCGGAGCAAGGGGAAGATCACCATCGAGTTCGCCACGGTGGACGACCTGGAAAGGATCGTCGGCATCATCGGGGTCGAGCCGGAGGAGAGCCAGGAGAACTGAACTACACCAGTCCCGTCGGGGCGTGCGATTCCAGACCGGATCGCACGCCCCATTTGCTTTCGGGGCGGGCCCTTCCCCCACCGTCGGCGGGACTCTCCCCGTCAGGGTCTCGCCGACGGTCTTCGGTCTCGGCACCCTTGCAGCGACCGGTTGACGGCCAGACGGTGCTGCGGGTGTGACGGGTGGCGGCCCGGCGGCGACGGTCGTTCCGCCAAGCGGGCGCCACCACCACCTATGGAAGACGCGGCGCTGCGGTGCCGGGCGACGGCCCAGGGCAGCGTGAGGCGGGCAAGAGTAGCGAAGGCACGGTCCGGCGCAGGCCGGCCGTGGCGAGCGGGGACGGCGAGCGGGCTGTCGTGGTCTACGGGCGGAGAACTGACGACGCCCACCCCTGGGTCGGCGTTTCACGTGAAACCGAGCCCAGGGCGCCGCTGGGCCCGCACCCCGACCACTCAAGCCGCTGTACGGCCCCGCCGCTCCGGTGGTAACTGCGGCACACCACGGCGGGCAAGCACACCCCGCCCACGCAGGCCGGGGCGCACGGCGAGGGCGTGACGGTCAGCCGCCGTGAGCGAACCAGCTTGGGAGGAAGCCTGTGGATAACCGTGGACGCCTCGTGCGCGGCTGGCCGCCCGTGCCGGACACGAACGACGTCCACCAGGCCGGCCGCTCGCGAAGCCGAGAGGCCGCTGCGGACATCAGGAGTGGCGGCTCGACGGTCGCTGGCCGGGCGCTGGGCGTCACCGCCCTTTTCGCCGCCGGGTCGGGGAGGAGTGGGGCCGGGGGCGACCGACCGATCCGGCGGGCCGCCGCGCGGCCATCCCCGCGATCAGTAAGGGGGTCGGTTGTCCACAGTCGTTGCTCTCGCCTCGAAGTTATCCACAGCGGTTTTCCACAGGCTCACTCGTTTCACGTGAAACAGCGCGTCAATCGGGGTGCGAGCCTGTGGATGACGGCGTGTGTCGGAGGATCACCATGCTGTGGACAACGCCCGGACGGCCGTCCCCGGTGCCCGGATGAAGATCCGGTTGCCGGGGGTAGGGACAGCGCCCCCGGACTCGGTTAGGGTCAGCGTCGTGCACGAAACCCCTCCCGCGGTGCCGGATTTCACTCAGTGGCCGTCCTTCCCCTTCGAGGGGGAACTGCGGGTCAAGCAGCTCGAAGACCCCGTCCCGGTGGAACCTCCCCGCAAGGGTGAAGGGCAGCGGGAGTGCACCGCGTGCAGCGCGCCGGACGACGCGTACATCTGGGTGGGTGAGCGGTGGCGGGTGCGGGCCATGGACCGCCCGACCGGCCTGCCGATGGTGCTCATCCTGGAGTCCCGGTCCCACCTCGATCTCGGGGACCTGCCGAACCTGCTCGCCGCCGAGTTGGGTGTGATGACGGTACGGCTGGAGCGGGCCATCCGGTCGCTGGACGGGGTGGCCCGGGTTCACGTGAACCGGTGGGGTGACGGTTCGTCGCACTTCCACATGTGGTTCCTCGCCCGCCCGTACGGGCAGCTCCAGCTACGCGGGACCTTCCTCTCCCTCTGGGACTCGATCCTGCCCCCCATCTCCGAGGCGCAGTGGCGGGAGAACCTCGCCATGGTGGCCGCCTGGCTCGCCGAGTTCGAGGGGCGGCCACTGGCCGAGCCGCCCCGGATCCAGTGGCAGGCGCCGTCGAGTCTGGGGGCCGCAGCCGCCACCGACACCGGTGCCAAGGAGGAAGACGAAGGCTCCTCGGTTATCGAGGCGGCCGACGAACTGCCCTGACCGGCGCCCGTCCGCACCGGACCCGCTCAGGAGACGAACGGAACGGCGGACCGCAGCACCAGCCGGCAGCGGTGGCGGGGGCCGACCTCAGGGGCGGCGGGCGGCGGCCCGCGCGACCAGCGACCCGAGGACCCGACCGAAGTCCAGCCCGGCCGCCTGCACCGCCAGCGGCAGCAGCGAGGTCTCGGTCATCCCCGGTGAGACGCTGACCTCCAGCACGTTCGGCCGACCGTCGGCGTCAACGATCAGGTCCACCCGGGAGAGGTCGCGCAGCCCGAGGGCGGCGTGGGCGGCCAGCGCCACCTCGGTGACATCCCGGGTCACCGCCGGGTCGAGCCGGGCCGGCGCGTGCCAGGTGGTCCGGCCGGCGGTGTACCGGGCCGCATAGTCGTACACCCCGTTGCGGGGGACGATCTCGACCGGCGGCAGCGCCTGCGGGCCGTCGCCCAGGTCGACCACGGACACCGCCACGTCCATTCCGGTGACGTACCGCTCGACCAGCGCCGTGGAGTCGTACGCGAAACAACCGACCATCGCGGCCGGCAGCGACGCGGAGTCGCGGACCACCGCGGCACCGAGCCCGGAGCCGCCCTGCGCGGGCTTGACCATCAGCGGCAGGCCGAGCCGGTCCACGATCCGGTCGAGCACCGCCACCGCGCCCAGCTCGGAGAAGCGGTCGTGCGGCAGCGCCACCCAGTCCGGGGTGGGGATGCCGGCCTCGCGCAGCACCGCCTTCGCCGAGGGCTTGTCCCAGGCCAGTCGGGCGGCCCGGGCGTCGCACCCGACGTAGGGGATGCCGCAGAGGTCGAGGACGCCGCGCAGCGAGCCGTCCTCACCGGTGGCCCCGTGCAGCGCGATGACCACCGCGTCCGGCGGGTCGGCGGTCACCGCCGGCAGGAGCGCGACGTCGGCGTCCCGCAGCTCCGCCTCCAGTCCGGCGGCGCGCAGCGCGTCCAGGACCCGGCGGCCGGAGCGCAGCGACACGTCCCGTTCGTAGGAGAGACCCCCGGCCAGGACCAGCACGTGCAGGTCGGTGGCGTCGGCACGGTCGTCCGAGCTGATGGCGGAACCGGTCACGACGGATCGTTCGGCAGCGGTGGCACCCATGCCGGAATCATGCCAAGTCAGGTCCGGGGGTGTCCGCACCGGTCTGCCTGCGGCGCGGGCCGGGGTCGCCGACGGCGCCGAAGACCCGGCGCATCGCGATGTCCTGCTCCATCACCGAGGCCAGCCGACGGACCCCCTCCCGGATCCGCTCCGGGGACGGGAAGGAGAAGTTCAGTCGCATGTTTCCGGCGCCGGTGCCGTCGGCGAAGAAGCCGGTACCCGGGACGTACGCGACCCGGGCGGCGATCGCCCGGGGCATCATCGCCTTGGCGTCGAGGCCCTCGGGCAGGGTCGCCCAGACGAAGAGCCCGCCGGCCGGCCGGGTCCAGGTGGTGCCGGCCGGCATCAGGTCCATCAGCGCGCCCAGCAGCGCGTCCCGGCGTTCCCGGTAGACCTCCCGGTAGACCTTGAGCTGCTCCCGCCACGGCATGGTGCCCAGGTAGGTGGCGACGGCGCTCTGCGCGTACGCGCTGGGGCAGAGGATCTGCGCCTCACTGGCGATGACCAGCTTGTCGCGGACCGCGTGCGGGGCGAGGATCCAACCCACCCGCAGGCCCGGGGCGAAGGTCTTGGAGAAGGTGCTGAGGTAGAAGACGCCGTCCCGGCGGCGGGCCCGCAGCGGTCGCGGCGCGTCCCCCTCGAAGCCGAGCTGGCCGTACGGGTCGTCCTCGACCACCAGCAGGCCGGCCCGCTCGCAGATGTCGAGCACCCGCTCCCGGCGCTCCTCGCTCAGCGTCACGCCGGCCGGGTTCTGATACGTCGGGATGGTGTAGAGGAACTTCGCCCGGCGGCCGGAGCGGGCCACGTCGGCGATGGCCACCTCCAGGGCCTCGGGCACCAGCCCCTGGTCGTCCATGGGCACGTGAACGACCTGGGCCTGGGCGGCCTGGAACACCCCGAGTGCGCCGACGTAGGTCGGCCCCTCGGCGAGCACCACGTCACCCGGGTCCAGGAAGAGCCGGGCCACCAGGTCGAGCGCCTGCTGACCGCCGACGGTCACCACCACGTCCTCCGGGGAGGCGCCGCAGGCGGCGTCGATGCCGGAGAGCGACATCACCTCGCATATCCGTTCCCGCAGCTCCAGGGTGCCCTGGCCGATGCCGTACTGGAGGGTGGTGGTGCCGTGCTCCGCGCCGAGCTTGCCGAGCATCTCGCCGACCGCGTCCAGCGGCAGGGCGGCGATGTAGGGGGCGCCACCGGCGAGGGAGACCACCTCGGGGCGGCTGGCGACGGCGAAGAGTGCCCGGATCTCCGAGGCGGTCATGCCTCGGACCCGCCGGGCGTACCGGTCGGTGTAGTCGTCGAGCGTCGTGCCGGTCATGACATCACCTCGATCGCGTCTCGGGAGGCTCCCCGCCCCGGGTACCCGGGGGACCGGCGGCCATGGCGGCGCGGACACCGGTTGGTCGATCCTAGTCCCGTCCGACCAGGTCCGTCGGCACGGCGGACAGATCGTCCACATCCCGGACCCCTGGGTGGGGCCGGCGCGACCTGCCCGTCCGGGCCGGGCCGGCGGGCGGGGTGCCGACGGCGGGTTTGCGCGTCGGCTCCCGTACGGGCCGGGGACGGCGTACCATCGCCTGTCGGAGGCAGACGAATGCGGCGGCGTCCCGTCGTCGCCGGGCGGGGGTCCGTTGCCGCCGGGCGGGGCGATGCCGGCTTGGTCGTTCCGTGCCGGACCCACCTCCGAGCCTACTGTGGGGATGCGCCAATGTCGCGACGCCTGGTCAGCCTGACTCTCGACACCCTGGAGGACCTGCCCACCCGGTGCCGGCAGTGCGTCCACTGGGAGCTGGACCCGGTCTCCGCCGAGCGGGCCTGCGCGGCCGGCGATCCCGGGCTGGAGAAGGAGGCCTGGGTCTCGCAGACCCTCCTGGAGTGGGGCTCCTGCGGCAAGCTCGTCTACGTCGACGGGATGCCGGCCGGTTTCGTCATGTACGCCCCACCGGCGTACGTCCCGCGTTCGATGGCCTTCCCCACCTCCCCGGTCTCCGCCGACGCGGCGCTGCTGACCATGGCGCACGTGGTCCCCACCTTCGCCGGTGGCGGGTTGGGCCGGATGCTGGTGCAGGGCGTCGCCCGGGACCTGACCAAGCGGGGCATCAAGGCGATCGAGGCGTTCGGGGACGCCAAGTTCGGCGACTCCGACGACCGGACGGGCGGCTGCCTGGCCCCGGCGGACTTCTTCCTCTCCGTGGGCTTCAAGACGGTCCGGCCGCACCCGCGCTACCCCCGCCTGCGGCTGGAGCTGCGGACGGCGCTGAGCTGGAAGTCCGACGTCGAGTACGCGCTGGAGAAGCTGCTCGGCTCGATGAGCCCGGAGACGCTGCTGCGCCCGGTCCGCCCGGCGCCGGCCACCCGCTCCACCCCGGGCTGACCGGCGGCCCGGGTCGGGCCGCCCGCCCGGCGGCACCCCGGTCAGTCCGGCACCCGGCCGGCGGCCACCGCCGCCCGCAGCTCGCTGACGTCGATCGAGCCGGTCGGCACGTCGCGCTCGATGGGCAGGTACATCCGCTGGACCGCGGCGACGATCGCCTCGGCCACCCGGTCCCGGAACCGGGGGTCGACCAGCCGCCCCCGGTCCGCCGGCGAGGTGAGGTACCCGACCTCCACCCGGACCGCCGGCATCCGGGTCAGTCGCAGCAGGTCCCACGCCTTGGCGTGGGAGCGGCAGTCCCGGAGCCCGGTGCGGGCGACGATCTCCCGCTGCACCAGGCCGGCGAGGCGTTCCCCGGTGGCCGAGGTGACCCCGTTGTCGGTGCCGTAGTGGTAGGTGGCGACCCCCTCGGCGGCCGGGTTGGCGTGCCGGTCGGCGTGCAGCGAGATGAACACGTCCGCGCCGAGGGAGTTGGCGAGCTGCGCCCGGTCGGTGTCCGGCAGGCAGGTACGCGGGGCGGGCCCCCGGGTGAGCTGGACCCGTACCCCGGCGGCGGCGAGCCGGCCCTCCAGCCGGCTGGCCAGGTCGTGCACCAGGTCCGCCTCGGTCCAGCGGAGCAGGCCGTCCGGTACCACCACGCCGGGGTCGGTGCCGCCGTGCCCGGGGTCGACGACCACGGTCCGGCCGACCAGGGTGGGACCGGACTGGCGGATGGCGTCGGACTCGCGCAGCCACTGGGGGCGTCCGCCGACCACCTTGCGACCGAGCCGGCGCAGCGCGCCCATGGTGTGCGGCCCGCACGAGCCGTCCGGTTTCAGCCCCACCTCCCGCTGGAACTGGGCCACCGCGCGGGAGGTGCGGATGCCGTAGATGGCGTCCGCCCGGCCCACGTCGTACCCCATTTCCAGCAGCCGTTCCTGCAACGAGCGGACGTCCTCGCCGATGAGCGGCTCGGGTACGGCGTGGTAGAGGGTCCGGGCACCGAACCGCCAGCGCGCCGCGTCCAGCGCCCGCCAGGTCTCCTCCCCGACCCGGCCGTCCGCGCTGAGCCCCCGGGACTGCTGGAAGGCCCGGACCGCCCGTTCGGTGTCGGCGTCGAACTCGTCGCAGGAGGTGCGCCCGTCGGCGGGGGCGAGCAGGTCCAGGCCGGTCAGGACGGCGCGGATCTCCCGTACCGCGGTGCCCTGGTCGCCGGGTCGGATCGGACGCACGCACGACCCCCTCTTCGCGGATGCTGGCTGGCCGGACGTCGTGGCCGAACGGACCGGAGGCAGCCGAAATGCCCTGGTTTCGACTGCCTAGGGAGCGTATCCCGGCGGCTGGCGACGCGCGGTGCGTTGCCACGATGCGTCGGTCGCCGGAATCTTCCCGCCCGGCCGCCCCCGGAAACCTCCCCGCCCCGGCGGACTGCCCCGGCCGGGGGCCGGAGCGGCGGAGGCAAGCGCCGGAGAAGACCAGAGACCCCCGCCGCCCGGAGTGGGCGACGGGGGTCTCTGGGTGTGGCGGGTCAGAGCGCGGACTGGATCAGCTTGACCAGGTCGCCCTTGGGCTTGGCGCCGGCGATCGACTGCACCGGCTCGCCGTCCTTGAACACGGTGAGGGTCGGCACCGACATCACCCGGTACGCCCGCGCCGTCTCCGGGTTCTCGTCGATGTTGAGCTTGACGATGGTGACCTGGTCCCCCATCTCGCCCGCGATCTCCTCCAGCAGTGGCGAGACCTTGCGGCACGGCGCGCACCACTCGGCCCAGAAGTCCACCAGCACCGGCTTGTCGGACTTCAGCACGTCACTGGCGAAACTGGCGTCGGTGACCGCTCTCGTTGCTCCCACTATGCCCCTCCTCCGGGTGTGTGTCGGTTTGGTCAGCCCAGGGTGGCGATGAACCGCTCGGCGTCGAGCGCGGCGGCGCAGCCGGTCCCGGCGGCGGTGATCGCCTGTCGGTAGGTGTGGTCGACCAGGTCGCCGGCGGCGAAGACACCGGGCACGCTGGTCCGGGTGCTCGGCGAGTCGACCTTGACGTACCCCTCGTCGTCGAGGTCGACCTGACCCCGGAAGAGTTCGCTGCGCGGGTCGTGGCCGATGGCGACGAAGACGCCGGTCACGTCGAGGACCTTGCTCTCGCCGGTGTGCACGTTGCGCACCCGGGCGCCGGTGACCTTGCCGTCGGCGCCGAGGATCTCCTCGACCACGGTGTTCCACTCGACCTTGATCTTCTCGTTGCCGAGCGCCCGCTCGGCCATGATCTTGCTGGCCCGGAACGAGTCCCGGCGGTGCACGATGGTCACCGACTCGGCGAACCGGGTCAGGAAGCTGGCCTCCTCCATCGCCGAGTCGCCCCCACCGACCACGATGATGTGCTGGTTGCGGAAGAAGAAGCCGTCGCAGGTGGCGCAGGACGACACACCGTGTCCGAGGTACTCCTGCTCGCCCGGCACGCCCAGCGGACGCCAGGCGGAGCCGGTGGCCAGGATGACGGCGCGGGCCCGGTACGCGGTCTCGCCCACCCAGACGGTGCTGACGGCGTCGGAGCCGGTCGCGCCGGTGTCCACCAGCTCGACCCGGGTCACGTCGTCGGTGAGGAACTCCGCGCCGAAGCGCTCGGCCTGCTTGCGCATGTTGTCCATCAGCTCGGGGCCGAGGATGCCGTCGGCGAAGCCGGGGAAGTTCTCCACCTCGGTGGTCGTCATCAGCGCACCGCCGGACTGCACGCCCTCGATGACCAGGGGCTTCAGGTTGGCGCGGGCGGCGTAGACCGCCGCCGTGTAACCCGTCGGCCCGGAGCCGATGATGATGAGGTTACGGACGTCTTCCACTGCCGTCTCCCGATGTGTGTCGTCGCCACCGCCTCCGACGGGGGGACGCCGGGTGAGGTGCCGATCCGTGTGCCGACGGTTCAGCGACGCCGGCGGCTGACTTGCAGAACGTCATGGTAAGAGCGGGGATTCCCGAACCGGTCAGCCGGTGGGTCACGTCACGTGGACGGTCACCGCCGGATGACCGCGATCTCACCCTACCCGCGTCCGGTGGCGGGTGTCCGCGCCGGAGCCGTCGAGGCCACACCGCGGACCGCTGGCCCAGGCCCACCGGGCACCGGTGGCGTCCACGAACTCGACGACCAGCGCCGGCCGTCCCTCGAAGGTGGCGTAGTCGAGCACCTCGACGGTGACCGGGGCCCCGCCGTGCTCGGCGACGATCCCGGCGAGGCACCGCTCCAGCGCGGGCCGCCCGGTGAGCCGGTCCAGCGCGTCGGGCAGCGCCCTCGACGGCTCCCCGGCCGTGGTGTCGTCCGGCGTCGTCGCGGACGCCGCCGACCCCTTCGGCGCGACGACGCCCTCGCCGGCCAGGACCGCCGGGGTGTAGTCGCGCCCGCTGCCCTGGCCCGGCACGGCCGCCAGGACGAACGGCAGGGCGGACATCGGGGCGGCGGCCTCCGGGGCACCGGGTGCCGCCTCGGTCATCGCCGTGTCGGCCACCTGGCTGTCCTGGCTCTGCGGCCACCACTGGTGCACGCCGAGCCCGACGGCCGCGAGCGACACCGCCGCGACCGCGACCGGACCGGCGCTGCGCAGCCAGCGGCGTCGCCGCCGGCCCGGACCGGTCTGCCCGCCCGGGCCCTCCGCCGGCCGCCGGGTGCCCGGCCGGGCGGCGGGGACCGCAGTGGTGGGCCCGGCCGCAGCCGGATCGTCGGCCGTGGTGGGCCGGTCCGCGCCGGCCACCACCGGATCGCGGCGGTGCTGCTCGACGGTGGGGGCGGACGGCTGCGCGGCGAGGGCGGCGGTGATCCGGTCGACCACGGCGGGCGGGGTCACGGGCGGGGGCGTACCCCAGTCGGCCAGGTCGGCCCGGACCGCCGCGAACGCGGGCACCAGCGCCGCGTGGGCGTCGGCCCAGGCGGGGTCGTCGGCGACCAGGCGCGCGACGACGGCCTCCTCCGGCGTGCCGTCCAGCGCTCCGCCCAGGTAGTCGGCGAGCAGGTCGAGGTCGACCTCCCGGAACTCCCCGGCCGTCACGGTTCCTCCCCGATGGCGTCCTGCCGGGAAAGCCCCGACGCTGATCCGACGCCCTCCGCCGGCTGTGGGTTCCCACCGGTGACCGCCGGCACGTCCGGCGCGGCGGGCCGGCCCGCGCCGGTGGTCGGCCGGAGGTGCCCGAGCATGATCGCCAGCCGGGCCCGTCCCCGGGCGCACCGGCTTTTGACCGTGCCCTCGGCGACGCCCAGGATCCGGGCCACCTCGGCGACGGGGTACCCCTGCACGTCGACCAGGACGAGGGCGGCCCGCTGCTCCACCGGCAGCTCGGCCAGGGCCTGCCGGACGACCAGGGCGGTGTCGTGGTCCCGGGCGGGGGCCACCGGCTCGACGCCGCCGGTCGCCCGGTCGCCGTCCTCGGCGCGTCCGCCGTCGGGCAGCGGCACCGTCGGGTGGGCCTGCCGGCGTCGGATCCGGTCCAGGCAGGCGTTCACCACGATCCGGTGCAGCCAGGTCGTCACGGCCGCGTCACCCCGGAACCGGGCGGCGGCCCGGTGGGCCGACAGCATGGCGTCCTGGAGCGCGTCGGCGGCCTCCTCGCGGTCGCCGACGGTCCGCAGCGCCACCGCCCAGAGCCGGTCCCGGTGACGCTGGAACAGCTCGGCGAAGGCGCCCCGGTCCCCGGCGGCGTGCGCGCGGAGCAGGTCGAGATCCGACGCCTCGGGCGTCAGGCCGGGCTGGGCCGGCACGGACGACCCGGTGCCGGCGTACGAGGTCGCGCCGGCCGGCGACCCGTTCGCCACCGGGCCGGGAGTACGGTCACCGCCGGTCATCACCATGCCCGGCCGGTGCCGCGACGAGCCCCACTCACGACCCCTGGACCGTGATCTCCTGGACGCCGACCTTGTACCCGCCGTCGCTCGGCGGCAGCTCGATCAGCCAGAACAGCAGGTAGCGGTACTTCTTGTCGGCGTCGAAGCCGTTGAAGGTCATGGTGGTGCCGTCGTGTTCCTCGAACGGCTGGCCGATCGGGTTCTTCTCGTACGACGTCAGCAACTGGTCGTCGGCCTGGTTCGAGGAGCCGCTGACCGGCGTGGTGCCGGCGTAGAGCGCGGCGGAGGCGCCGACGGCGGAGAGGTTCACCTGCACCGACTTGACGGTCCGCTCGGCACCGAGGTCGATCCAGACCCCCATGCCCCGCTTGTAGTTGCCGAACTGCCCGGAGCCCCGGTACGTCTGGGTGGCCCAGCCCTCGTCCTGGTCGCCGTCGTACACCTTCTCGGCGCCGTCGAGGCCGACCCGGTCCCGGCTGTCCGGGTCGATGATCTGGGCGCGGGCGATGTCGAGCTTGCGGACCTGCGGCGCGGGCGCGGTGGTGTCCTCGGCGGCCGGCACGCTGGCCGACGGCGCGGCGGCGGGGACGTTCTGCGTCGGCGTGTCCTCGCCCCCACCCAGCACGCTGATCCCGACGAGGAGCGCGACCAGGGCGACCGCGAGCACGCCGGCGATGCCGAGGGCGACCTTCCGGCCGCCGGCGGCGGCCAGCGGCGAGGGCTCGTCACCGGTGTCGGCGGTGAACCGCAGCGGCCCGGTCGGCTCCAGGAACTGGTCCTCGCCGGGGATGTCCAGGCGGGCCAGCTCGGCCGTGAGCACGTCCGCCGAGGTCGGCGTGATCGCCGGGTCGAGCAGGTCCATGGTCAGGTCGTCGAGGTACGCCGGGATCCCGGCGCGGATCTGGCGGGGCGCGGCGAGGACGCCGCTGGTGTCGCGCAGCGCGTCCGGGATGGCGGCCCGGCCGTGCCCGGCGGTGGCTCCGCGCAGCGGCACTTCGGTGTGCGGCCAGTGCCCGGCCATGGCGAAGTAGAGGATGCCGCCGATCGCCCGGATGTCGCTCTCCTGGCTGTCCGCGCCGTCGGTCCGCGCGTCGGCCAGCACCACCCGGCCGTCGTCGCTGATCATGACGGTGCCCGGGTGCACGTTGCCGTGCACCATGCCGGTGGCGTGGACGGCGGCCAGGGCGCTGGCCACGGCGTTGCCGACCGCGGTGGCGCGGGCCGGGTCGAGCGGGCCGTCGGCGACCATCTCCCGCAGCGACACCCCGTCCACCCACTCGCGGACCACGTACGCCCGGTCCGCCTCGTCGATCGCGTCGTAGACGCCGACCAGGTTGGGGTGGATGACCCGGCTCGCGGCGACGGCGGCCTGGAGCATCTCGGTGGCGGAGTCGCCACCCGGGTAGCGCAGCACGACCGCGACGGGACGGCGCAGGATGACGTCGACCCCGCGCCAGACCTGCCGGCCCGCGCTGTCGTTGTTGACGTGCTCGACCAGCTCGTACCGTTCGGCGAGGATCTCACCGACTGTGGGAGCACCGAAGGTGGCGACCGGCGGCGCGCTCTCCGCCGTCTCCTGACCCTCGCCGACCTGGGTCACCCGTCCTCCCTTGGTGATCGTGTCGATCGATGGACCCGCGCTGCTGGGCATGTGGCTGTCCGCTCTGCCTTGCTGGAACCGGCCGCCCGGTCGACGCGGGGCGTCGGCGGTGCCGTATCCGTCGACAGCGACCTTACCCGGACGGGTCGTCCCACCGACATGTCATCTTTCCGCCGTACCCGGCGGGGTGTCAGAACTCAGGCATTCTGTCCGGTTCCGACCGTTGTCAGCCGCGTTGCTGGCACATGTACTGGCCAATCTAGAGGTTCCCCGCACGTCGCCGGTGCGCGCCCCGCCCCGACCACGCCGACCGGATTCCCACCGCCCGACCCCCCAACCTCAGCCGTACGGCTGGTTATCCACAGGCCGAAATGGTGGGCCACCCGCGAAACGCTGGGTTATCCACAGGCTCATCCCCAGGCTGGTGATCGTCGCTCACGTTCCGTGTGCGGCCGGCGGTCACCGTCCGTGAGGTCGACGGTCACCCTCGCCGGACCGCTCAGCGGCCGAGCTTGCGGCGGACCATGCCGACCACCTCGGTGATCTCGCCGATCCGCAGCACCATGGCCAGGCCCAGGTAGGTCCCGCCGATCGCCGCGCCGCCGACCACGAGCTGCACCGCCGCCGCCGCCCAGCCCAGGCTGTCCCGGTCGCCGGGGAGCAGGCTGACCACCAGCAGACCGACCAGCGCCGCGCCCAGGGCGGCGACGACCACCTTGCCCATCGTCCGGGTGATCGCGCCGAGCCCGATCCGCCCCACCCGGGGCCGGAGCAGCATGGCCGAGAAGATCGCCGCGGCCACGTACGAGACCGCGTTGCCGAGCATCATGCCGGCCGCCGCGAAGGTGGCCGAGAAGGCGAGGTAGAGCCCGACCTGGAGGAGCACCCGCAGCGCCACCACGGGAATGTTCACCAGCGCCGGGGTACGGGTGTCCGGCAGCGCGTAGAAGGCGAAGATGAAGAGCTGGCTGATCGCGAAGGGCACCAGGCCGATCGCCGCCACCAGCAGCACGGTCGAGGTGGCGACCGCGTTCTCGCCGGTGAACGCGCCGTACCGGAAGACCACCACGGAGATCGGGGCGGCCAGCACCGCGTAGCAGACCGCGATCGGGGCGAGGACGGCGGTGACCATCCGGGTGCCCCGGGACAGGTCGGCGGTGAGGTCGTGGAACCGGCCGTCGGCGGCGGCGGCGCTCATCCGGGGCATCAGCGCGGTGATGATCGACACGGCGATGATGCCGTGCGCCATCATCAGCAGCAGGAAGACGTTGTTGTAGATCAGCAGGCCGGCGCTGTCCTCGCCGGCCGCCCGGGTGAGCAGGTTGACCACCACGAAGAGGCCGAGCTGGTTGACCGCGACGTAGCAGAACATCCAGCCGCCGAGCCGGGCCAGCTCGGCGAGCCCCAGCTTGCCGAAGTCGAACCGGGGCTTCCACCGGAAACCCACCTTGCGCAGCGCCGGCAGCAGGCCGATCGCCTGCACGGCGACCCCGGCCAGGGTGCCGCCGCCGACCAGCAGGATCTGCCCCCAGCCCAGGTCGCCCGGGGTGAGCGCCTCCGCGCCGAAGATCACGATGTAGAGGCCGAAGACGCCGATGACCACCAGGTTGTTCAGGATCGGCGCCCACATCGGCGCGGCGAAGTGCCCCCGGGTGTTCAGCACCGCGGCGATCAGCGCGCTCAGGCCGGTGAAGAACAGCATCGGCAGCATCAGCCAGGAGAGCTTGGTGACCAGGCCGGTGTAGTCGTCGTCGTTGCCGCCGGCGTAGAGGGTGGTCAGCACCGGTGCCGCGATCACGGCGATCGCCACGGCGGCGGCGAGCGCGAGCACCGCCAGGGTGAGCAGGCGCTGGGCGTACGCCTGACCCCGGTCCGGGTCGGACTTGCTGCGCCGGACCAGCACCGGGATCAGCACGCTGGTGAGCACCCCGCCGAGGAGGAACTCGTACACCTGGTTGGGCAGGAACTGCGCGGTGGTGTAGACGTTGCCGACGAGGTTGCCCAGCGCCGCGCCGATCATCAGGTTGCGGATGAAGCCGGTACCCCGGCTGACCAGGCTGCCCAGCGCCATGATCGCGCTGTTCGCCGCCGCGCTGGACTCGGCGACCTGCTCCTGCGGCGGGGCGGTGGCCTCGACGGCGGGCTGGTTGAGCGGCTCGGCGGAGATGAAGGTGGCCCCGTCGTCCGGCGGCGGCCAGCCACCCTGCGCGGCGTTCGCGCTGCGGTAGAGCCCGCCGCTCATCTGTCGCCTCCCGGAGGTAGGTCGGGCCGGGTCGCGGCCTGCACGCCACAGACCTTAGTCAACCCCCGCCGCTTACCCACGCCCGGCGGACATCAGCGCGGAACCGCCCGATAGGCTGGCGATCCGATGTCCGAAGCCTCCGTACCCCCTGTCGCCGACCGCCGCGAACTCACCGCCGCGCAGCGCAACGCCGTCGCCGAACTGCTCCGGGTCTCGCCGGTCGCCGACGAGCTGGGCCGCCGGTTCGCGCACGCCGGCCACGAGCTGCACCTGGTCGGCGGGTCGGTCCGCGACGCCCTGCTCGGTCGCCTCGGCGACGACCTCGACTTCTGCACCGACGCCCACCCCGACCAGACGCTGCGGATCATCCGGGGCTGGGCCGAGTCGGTCTGGGAGACCGGGCGGGAGTTCGGCACCATCGGCTGCCAGCGCGACGGGCTGCGGCTGGAGATCACCACCTTCCGGGCCGAGGCGTACGACCAGGTCAGCCGGAACCCGGTGGTGCGGTACGGCAGCAGCCTCGTGGAGGATCTCAAGCGGCGGGACTTCACCGTCAACGCGATGGCGGTGAGCCTGCCGGAGCACCGCTTCACCGACCCGTACGGCGGGCTGGACGACCTGGCCGCCAAGATCATTCGTACCCCCGGTACGCCCGCCGAGTCCTTCGGCGACGACCCGCTGCGGATGCTGCGCGCGGCCCGGTTCGCCGCGCAGCTCCGCTTCGCCGTCCACCCGGACGTCCGGGCGGCGATGACCCGGATGGCCGCCGACCTGGACCGGATCACCGCCGAGCGGATCCGGGACGAGTTCACCAAGCTGCTCTGCGGGGCCGACCCGGTGACCGGGCTGCGGCTGCTGGTCGACACCGGGCTGGCCGACCGGTTCCTGCCGGAGCTGACCGGGCTCAAGCTGGAGATCGACGAGCACGCCCAGCACAAGGACGTCTACGAGCACACCCTCACCGTGGTCGACAACGCGGTCGCCCTGGAGGACGACGGCTGCGACGTCGTCCTGCGGCTGGCCGCGCTGCTGCACGACGTGGGCAAACCGGCGACCAAGGCGGTCGGGTCGGACGGCCGGGTCAGCTTCCACCACCACGAGGTGGTCGGCGCCCGGCTGACCAAGGCCCGGATGAAGGCGCTGCGCTACCCGAAGGACGTCACCGCGCAGGTGGTCAAGCTGGTCGGACTGCACCTGCGCTTCTACGGGTACGGCCGGGGCGAGTGGACCGACTCGGCGGTGCGCCGGTACGTCACCGACGCCGGGGACCTGCTGCCCCGGCTGCACAAGCTGACCCGCTCGGACTGCACCACCCGCAACCGGCGCAAGGCGGCCCAGCTCGCCAGCGACTACGACGCGCTGGAGGAGCGGATCGCCCGGATCGCGGCCGAGGAGGACCTCGCCCGGGTCCGCCCCGACCTCGACGGCAACGCCATCATGGAGCTGCTCGGCGTACCGCCCGGTCCGATCGTCGGGCGGGCCTGGAAGCACCTCAAGGAACTGCGCCTGGAGCGGGGCCCGCTGGACCGCGACGCCGCCGAGGCGGAGCTGCTGCGCTGGGCCCGCGAGCAGGGCGTACGCGACTGATCCCCGGCGGTCGGCCCGGCCGGCCGACCCGCTCGCCGTGGCCCCGGACCGGGGCCGCTGCCGGTGGTGGGCGCAGGGTGCGCCGTCAGTCGGGAACCTGACGACGAAACGCCGGCGTATCGACCGATCGGATGAGGGAAATTCCGTCGACCACCATCCATGATGGTGCAGGATCTACTCGGCCCGCCGGAGTCGCCGCGCGGCCGGTGGACCCATCTCCCGCCGTCCAGTCAGGACGGCGATGACCAACGGGGAGTCACTGAGTGATAAATCGTGGCGTGCTGCGCCGCTCCGCGGTGGCCGGGCTGGCGCTCGTCTCCGCAACCTCCTTCGCCTGTGTCGCCACCGGCGGTGCCGCGCTGGCCGATCCGGCGGCCGGCCCGAAGCGGGCACCGGTGCGCGGCGCGGAGAACCCGGGCGCCGTGCCCGACCGGTACATCGTCGTCCTCAAGGACAAGGCGAGTGCCAGCGCGACCCGCGCCACCGCGTCCGCGCTGACCAAGGCCCACGGCGGCAAGGTCCGCCAGGTCTACACCAAGGCCCTCAACGGCTACTCGGCCGCCATGACCCGGGCCCAGGCGCAGCGGCTGGCCGCCGACCCGTCGGTGGCCTACGTCGAGCAGGTCCAGAAGGCCACCGCCAGCGCCACCCAGACCAGCCCGCCCTGGGGGCTCGACCGGGTCGACCAGGTCAGCCCGAAGACCAACAACACCTACACGTACCCGAACACCGCCAGCAACGTGACGGTGTACGTCCTGGACAGCGGCATCGACGTCAACCACACCGACTTCGGTGGCCGGGCCGTCGACGGCTGGGACTTCATCGACAACGACCCGGTCGCCGAGGACTGCGACGGCCACGGTACCCACGTCGCCGGCACCGTCGGCGGCACCAAGTACGGCGTGGCCAAGGGCGTCAAGCTGGTCGGGGTCCGGGTGCTCGACTGCTACGGCGGCGGCACCAGCGAGCAGATCCTCGCCGGCATCGACTGGGTGACCGCGAACGCGGCCAAGCCGTCGGTGGCGAACATGAGCCTCGGCTTCGGCGGCATCAACCAGGCGGTCGACGACGCGGTCAAGCGCTCCATCGCGGCCGGCATCACCTACGTGCTGGCGGCCGGCAACAGCCTGCAGGACGCCTGCCAGATCTCCCCGGCGAACGTGCCGGCGGCGATCACCGTCGGGGCGACGGACAAGATCGACTTCCGGGCCTGGTTCTCCAACTACGGCCGCTGCCTCGACATCTTCGCCCCGGGCGTGAGCATCGTCTCGGCGAAGGCGGGCACCACCTCCGGGTCGGTGGCCTTCAACGGCACCTCGATGGCCGCCCCGCACGTGGCGGGCGCGGCGGCGCTGCTGCTGCAGAGCAACCCGGGCTGGACCCCGAAGCAGGTCCGCGACTCGATCGTCACCAACGGGTCCGCCGGTGCCGTGCACGACACCCTCGGCTCGGTCGACCGGATGCTGCGGGTCGGCAAGAACTCCGTGGCGCGGAGCTCCTTCGCGTTCAAGGCCCGCTCCAACGGCCTGTACGTCACCGCGCAGAACGCGGGCAAGGACGCGCTGCTCGCCAAGGGCGCCGCCATCGGTGGCTGGGAGAAGTTCGACATCGTCGACGCCGGCTCCGGCCTGGTCGCCCTGCGCGCCAAGGCCAACGGCAAGTACGTGTCCGCGCAGAGCTCGGGCACCAAGCCGCTGCTGGCCCGGGCGACTGCGATCGGTGGCTGGGAGAGGTTCCAGCTCGTGCACAACATCGACGGTACGGTCAGCCTGAAGGCCCAGGTCAACGGCAAGTACGTGACCACCCCGAGCACCGGCAAGTCCGCGCTGATCGCCAGCAAGACCACCATCAGCACCTGGGAGAAGTTCGACCTGGACGCCCCGGCGCCGGTGGTCAGCATCAAGTCGAAGGCGAGCAACAAGTTCGTCACGACGCCCAGCACCGGCAAGTCCCCGCTGATCGCGACCAAGACGAGCGTCGGCACCTGGGAGAAGTTCGAGGTGGTCAACCTCGACGGCGGCTTCTTCGCCCTCAAGGCCCTCTCGAACGGCAAGTACGTCACCGCGGAGAGCGCGGGCACCAAGCCGCTGATCGCCCGCAGCGCCTCGGTCGGTAGCTGGCAGGTGTTCGACTTCCTGGAGTACAACCAGGACGGCACGGTCTACCTGCGGGCCCTGATCGACGACCAGGCCGTCACCGCCGGCAGCGCCGGCACCAGCCAGTTGATCTCCAGCAAGAACATCAACTGGGGCAGCGAGACCCTCGGCCTCGGCAACGGCGAGAAGTTCTTCGTCGCCGCCGTCTGAGCCACCCGTAACACCGGCGCCCGCCGGTACCGCCCCTCGCGGGGGTGGTACCGGCGGGCGCCGCCGTTTTCCGCTCCGGGCCCGGGGCCCGGCGGCCACCGTCCGTGGATTCCGGGCGTCGCCATCCACCACGGTCAAATGATCATTACCCGTACTGCTTTGTCGTTCTCCTTACACAAGAAGGCCCTCAATCGACGTTGTTGGCCCAATCCTTCTGGCTTACCGTAGGTGTCTCCCGCGGGAAGGTTCGATTCGGCGCGGAGTGGGAGTTTTCGACGGCGCTCCCCTGGCGAAGGCGATCCTCTGCCTCGACCGAGACGAACGACCGGTCGGGTATCTCGACGAATGGTGTGTCGGCCAGCTTCAGCGGACACCTCAGGCGGTGAGAAGGCCGGATCCCGTACAAGTACGGATTCTTTGTCGGGCCCTTGTTGCACGGTGTTCCGTGACAGCGATGTCGCTTGTAGGAGAGGCCGATTTCGGTGGCTGTTGCTGATTCTTTCGAACGCAGGTTGTGCCTCTCGGTGGACGCCGAGAGCTATGGCAGACGCAGTGACTGGGCGCAGGGCGAACTGCAGGCGCGCCTGGTCGCCCTGCTCGATGGCGCGGCGGTCGCCGCCGGCCTGGATCGGTCGGGCTGGGTGACCCAGGGTTCGGGCGACGGGGAACTGGCGTTCGCGCCGGTGGGGGGCAGCGAGCCCAGGATCGTCGACGACTTCGTCCGGCACCTCGACGCGGAGTTGAGCCGACTCAACCGTCTCCGGGTCGACACCGAGCGCCTGCGGTTGCGGCTGGCCGTCCATCAGGGTGCCGTGCGGCCAGGGCCAAACGGACACGTCGGGAAGGCGGTGGTGACGGTGAGCCGCCTGGTGAACTCGACTCCGCTCCGTCGGGCGCTCGCGGCCTTTCCCGGCGCGAACCTGGCGATGATCCTCTCCGACGACGTCTTTCAGTCGCTCGTGGTCGGCGAACACACCACGTACCAGGCCGACGCGTTTCGCGAGGTCGCCGTGGTCGAGAAGGAGTACCGGGCGAGCGCGTGGCTGCGGGTGCCCGGTGCCGATGTGCACCAGCTCGACCTCACCGGTACCGGCGGGACGGTGGCGAGCCCGGACGGCGGCACCACGAGCGGCTTCACCGGAAACCGCGCCGCCCCGGCGGGTGCCATCACGGCCGACGGGCCCACCCACCGCCACGAGGCCAAGGTCATGAACGTCTTCCACGGCACGGTGGACGCCTGCCACGCGAACTTCGGTGTCGCCGGCGGTCTCGGTGGCTGATCCGGACCCGCTCGGCGCCGCGCCGCCCACCGGGCAGCCGGACCCGTCAGCCACCGACCCGGCCGCGACACCGGAGCCGTCCGACCCCACCCCCTCCGCCGCTCCCGCCGAGGAGCCGGACGCCGACGACATCGACGCCACGGCCCAACGGCACGACGTCCGGGTGATCAACAAATTCTACGGGCACGTGCACGCAAGCCAGGCGAGCTTCGGCGTCTCCGGTGGCCTGCGGGTCGGCCACGCCTCGGTGGGCTCGATCCCGACGCCCGACGTCGACCACGCCCTGCGGTACTTCACCCGGCCGGCCGGACACGACCAGGCGGCGCGGACGGTGGGCGACAAGCGGCTCGTCCTCCTCGTCGGTGACAGCGGGGTGGGCCGGCGGACCGGGGCGTTGGCGCTGCTGCGGGAGCTGACCGGCGCCGGTTCCCGGATCGTCGGCCTCTCGCCGGCCATGACCCTGACCCAGCTCAACGAGTACGAGTTCGGCCGGGGGCGCGGGTACGTGCTGCTCGACTGGCTCGGGGACCGACGGGACGCGGCGGTCCTGGCCTTCGACGTGGAGCGGCTCGGGGAGCGGTTGCGACGGGCCGGCGCGTATCTGGTGCTCACCGTGCAGCAGCGCGCCCTGAACGGGGCTGACCTCGGTCAGAGCGCGGTGCGGTGGTCGCCACCGACCTCCTTGGCGGTCCTGGACGCCTACCTCGCCGCTGGTAACTCCCTCGACGACGCGGCGGGAGACCGGGTCCGGAGCCGGGTGGCCGAACTCCGCCTGCCAGCGGAGGTGGTCCGGCTGCTGGACCGCCTGCCACACGGGGTGGACGCGGCGCTGGCCGAGGCGGAGCAGACCGAACGGAAGCGGGTGGCCGCGTGGTTCGCCGCCACCTCGTCCTGGGAGGAACTGTTACGGGTGGCGGCGTTGGCCTTCGCCCACGAGCTGCCCGAGCGGACGTTCGAGGAGGTGCACGCCCGGCTCCGGGAGATCGACGCGGGCGAGCTCACCGTCGTCACCCCCCAGCCGCCGCAGCCGGAGGCCGTCGAGACGCTCCAGGGGCGGCGGAGTCTCTACCGGGACGGGGGCCTGGTGGCCCGCCGGTACAGCGACGACCCGGGCGTCGACGGGGGCTGGGAGGAGCGGCGGATCGTGTTCGCCGCCGACGCCATGCGTGAACACGTGCTCGGTGAGCTCTACGAGTGCGGCTACCGGCTGTGGCGTCCGTTGCGGGCCTGGATCGACGAACTGGCGGCCACCGGTGACCTGGAGGTACGGCTCCAGCTGGCCTACGCGATGACCCTGCTCGCCCGGCACCGGGACGCCGCGCCGCAGGTGCGGGACACGGTCGTGCGGTGGGCGGCCGGACGGGCGGCGGAGCGGTTCACCGCGATGTCGGTGCTGTCGTTCATGGCGGCCGAGGACCAGCTCGCTCCGGCGGCGCTGCGGCTGGTCCTCGACTGGACCGACGGGCGGGGCCAGAACCGGGCGGTGACCGCCGCGATGGCGCTCGGCGGGCCGCTGGGCATCCGCTACCACACCGAGGCGGAACCCTGGCTGTGGCACCTCTCCACCCGGGGGAAGCCGATCCGTACCGTGGCCGTGCGCTCGTTCGGCCTGCTGTTCTGCACCGCCGCCATCGAGCCGGACGCGGCGACGCGGCTGCTCAAGCGCCTGGTGGTACGCCTCGACCGTACCCTCGGCCACCGCCCGGAGCCGCGTCGCGCGGGGTACGCGATCGAGACCGTCCTGGAGGTGCTCTCGGTGGAGCACCTCGAACACGCCGAGCCGGTGGTGGCCTACCTGATGCGGTTGCGGCCGGCCGCGACGTCACCGGTCGGCGTGCTCTGGGCCGAGTCCCTGCGCAGCCTGCCGCACCGCGCGGCGGCCATCGAGGCGCTGCGGTTGACGTTACAGGCGCTCTCCCGGCACGAGGACGCCGAGCACGCGGTACGCGCACTGGGCGACGTGCTGCGTGGGCAGTTGACCGAGGCGGAGTGCGGACGGTTGCGCCGCGAACTGGCCTGGGCCCTCCGGACGCCGGGTGACCCTGCCCAGCACCGACCGGTGATTGCCGTGCTGCTGACGGCGCTCGCCGCCGGGGCACCCCGGCCCGCCCTGCGCTGACAACGCAGCCGCACGAGACCCGAGAGAAGGACCCCATGAGATACCCCGTACTGACGGAGCAGCTCCTGCCGCCCGCCCCGCGTCGCCTCCTCGGCCCGCGCCGACGTCTGGTCACCGACCTGCCGGCGCGGCCACCAGGAGCGGTGTACGTGTTCAAGGTCAACGGGCAGCAGCGGCTCTACGGCGACCGGCACCTCGACCTCGGTGACGACACCGTTGTCGAGGCGGTGGCGGTCAGCGTGGTGCAACAGCGGTCGACCACGCTGAACTGCGAGCTGTCGCTCTCGTCGAGCGACGCGGCCGACGCCTTCGCCGTGGTCGTCAACTTCCGCTGCCAGGTACTCGCCCCGGAGCTGGTCGCCGAGGCAGGGTTGGCGGATCTCCATGAGGTGCTGACCAACCACCTCTGGCAGGACCGGGAGTTCAAGAACCTGGGCCTGCGCCACCGGATCGAGGACATCAACGAGGTCCGCCGCCAGGTGGACGCCCGGGTGACCGCCTACTGCCACCTGGTGCCGCCGTCGGTGCCGGGGATGGCCGTCGACCTCTGCGCCGTGGTGGTGCACCCCTCGGCCGCGCTGCGTGACCAGCACCGGCGCATCCGGGACAAGCGGTGGGAGCAGGAGGTCGGCCGCCTCGACGTTAGCTGGCAGAACGAGGAGATCGAGCGGTACGCGACCATCCTCTCCGCCGGGCCGACCTACGCCGACGCGTTGGGGGTCAGCCGGCACGAAATCAACGTCGGGCAGATCGCAGAGCGGATGCACGAGGCCGAGGCCGAGCGCAAGCGCGTCGCCGCGAGCGTGTTGCAGGACATGCTCAACCGTGGCTACCTGGACCGGGCGAACTTCGATCCGCTCCAGTTGATCGAAGAGCTGACGGGGCGGACGTACACCGCCGGGACCGAGCCGTCCCTGGGCCCGGCGGACGAGCCTGCGTCGCTGCCGCCGGGACGCCGGCCGACCGACGACACGCCCGACTTCATCCCGAACGAGGCGGACATTGACTGAGTACGCCCGCCGGGCGGGCAGTCGACCCGAACAGGCCGGATCGTCCCGCCGCCGACTCGGCCCGGCACGCCTGCTGCGCGGACTGGCCGGGGTGGACGAGACTGTGCTGCGGCGGGTGTGGCACGAGCGGGCCCGGCACACGGCCCTGGGCGGGACCATTCTCGGCACCGCGCTGATCGCCGCGTTCTCCATGTGGTTCGCCGTCAACCAGGTCATCGGCCGGCAGTCACCGTGGAGTCTGGTCCCCGCAGCGGTGTGGTTCCTGTTCATCCTCAACTTCGACCGGCAGATCGTCACCAGCATGGCGGGGAACATGCAGCGCGCCGGCGCGATGCTGGCCCGGTTGGCCCTGTCGCTGATGATCGGCTTCGTGGTCGCCGAACCGCTGATCATGCGAATCTTCGAGACCGCGATCGAGGAACACATCAAGGAACAACGGAGTACGCAGCTCGACACGTTGCGGACCTCGTTGCTGTCGTGCAACGGGGAGAAGGCGGCCACCGCCGAGGACACCTCGACCATCGAGGAGTGCCGGGGGTACCTGCTGTCCTTCGCGCAGACCCCGGGCTCGATCCGGCGGGAGTTGACCGGTACCCGCGCCGAGGCCAAGGAGTTCCAGGGCGTCGTCGACCGGGAGAGCGGTCAGCTCCGCACCCTGCGGGACGCGGCGGCCAAGGAGTGCGCGGGCGGGCGCGGCACCGGCTTCACCGGGCGGCCGGGCGACGGACCCCGGTGCCGCCAGCGCACCGCCGACGCCGACGAGTACGCCCGGACCCACCCCATCGAGGAGAACACCCGCAAGCTCGCCGATCTGCGTGGGCGGATCGTGGACCTGGAGGAGCAACTCGCCGGCGCGGTGACGACCTTCGAGAAGACCCGCGACGACCAGATCGCCGAACGGGTCGAGCAGGAACGCCGACACCAGGGCCCGATCGGCTTCCTCGAACGGTTGGACGCGCTGCACGACCTCAGCACGTCCAGCGCCGCCCTCTTCGTGAGCACCTGGGCGGTCCGGCTCTTCTTCGTCGCCGTCGACTGCCTTCCGATGATGGCCAAGTTCCTGTCGGGTGCGAGCGGGTACGACCGCCTCTACCGGGTGCGGAGTGAGAGCCGCGAGCGGATCTTCACCGAGGAGGCCGCCACCGAGGAGCGGCGCTTCGTCGACCAGTACTCGGCGGAGCGGGAAGAGATCGACAACCAGGCGCGGATGCGCCGTGCGGAGCACGAGCTGACCCTCCAGGAGCACCAGGTGCTCCTGCGGTCCCGCCGCGACCGGGCGGTCAACGACCTGGCCGACAAGCTGCTGCGGGAACCCCGCCGCCAACCGACCGACCCGACCGACCCGGCGAGTCCGGCGACCAGGCGACCGGCCCCGGACCGGAACGGACAGCCCGAGCGCGACGTCAACGCGCACGTGGCGTTCTGACGACGCCACGACACCACCCTCCGCGACCAGGGGCCCCGGCACGCCGGGGCCCCTGGGTCGTCAGCGGATGCCGGTGGGCTCGGAAGTCGTCTCGGCGGGGGCCGCGCCGAGCGCTTCGGACCGCGACGCACCGAGCTTGGCGAGCAGGTTCGTCAGGTCGATACCGGTCAGGTCGCTGCCGAGCTGGAGGCCCTGGGCGACGTTGCCGGCGACCGACTTGGTCAGCGAGGAGGCGCCGTCGGTGGAGATGACGGTCATCTTGTCGATCGCGCCGATCGGTGCGCTGGCCGCCTCGACCACCTGCGGCAGCACCTTGACCAGCAGGTCCAGCACGGCTGCCTCGCCGTACGCGCCGAACGCCTCGGCCTTGCGGGCCATCGCCTCGGCCTCGGCCTGACCCTTGGCCAGGATCGCGGCGGCCTCGGCCTGACCCTCCCGCTCGATCGCCTCGGCGATCGCGGTCCGGCGCCGCTGCTCGGCCTCACCCTCCTTGGCACCCTCGATCGCGTTCGCCTCGGCCAGCGCCGCCCGGCGGGCCCGCTCACCCTCACCGGTGAGCCGGGACTGCTCGGCGGAGGCCTGCGCGGCGGCGATGGTGGCCTGCCGCTGCGCGTCGGCGTTGAGCACCGCCGCGTTGCGGGCCGCCTCGGCCTCCTGCTCGACCTTGTACCGGGCCGCGTCGGCCGGCTTGCGGACCTCGGTGTCGAGCTGGCGTTCCTTCAGCTCGGCGTTGCGCTCGGCCACCTTCTGCTGCTCGGTGAGGATCGCCTGGTCCCGCTCGGCCTGGGCCAGCGGGCCGGCGGCGGCCGACTTGGCCTTCGCGGCGTCGATCTCGGACTGGATCGCGGCCTGCTTCAACGAGAGGTTCCGGTTCGCCTCGGCGATCGCCTCCTCGGCGAGCAGGCGCTCCTGCTCGGCGTGCTGGCGGGCGCGGGCCTCGGCGATCGCCGCGTCCTTGAGCACCCGGGCCGCCTCCGGCCGCCCGAGGTCCTGCAGGTACGACCCCTCGGCCAGGATGTCCTGGAGCTGGAAGGTGTCCAGCACCAGACCCTGGTTGGTCATCGAGTGCTCGGCCTCCTCGGCGACGGCGCTGGCGAACGCCGCCCGGTCCCGGATGACCTCCTCGACGGTGAGCCGGCCGACGATCGAGCGGAGCGCACCGGCCAGCACCTCGCGGGTGAAGTCCTCGATCTCGTCCTGCTGGTGCAGGAACCGCTGGGCGGCGGCGCGGATGGCGTCCTCGGTGCCGCCGACCTTGACGATCGCCACGCCCTGGAGGTCGGCCCGGATGCCCTGCTTGCTGACCGCGCCCTTGATGCTGACGTCGATCCGGCGGCTGGACAGGTCGAGCGTCTGGATCTTCTGTACCACGGGCAGGACGAAGACCGAGGCGCCGAGCACGACCTTCTGCCCGGAGTTGTCGGTGGACCGGCTACCGTCGGCACCCTGGGTGGTCCGACCCTTGCGGCCGGTGACGATGAACGCCTCGTTCGGGCCGGCGACCTTGATCCGGGAGAGGACGAACAGGACCAGGATGAGGACGAGGAGGACCGCTCCCCCGATGGCGATGAGTAGTGGCATGGGGCTCCCTATCTATGTTTTTCAGTAGGTCTCGACGTGCACACTCGTCTCGCTGAGCGTCTGCACCACGAAGATCTGCGTGCCGACCGGGATGGGTCGGTCGGCGCGGGCGTTGAGCTTGACCGGCTGGCCGGCGACCCGGACCCGCACCTCGCCGTACCCGTCGGCGGGAACCGGCGTGACCACCAGCCCGAGCGCGCCGACCAGGTGGTCGCGGGTGGGGGTGGGGTCGGTCCGCATGTTCCGCGCCGCCCGGCTGAGCCGGGACGCGAGCCACGCGGTGGGGATGGCCGCGACCGCCCCGCCGCCCGCCGCCGCGGCGATCAGCGTCGGACTGCCCGCGCCGAGCAACTCGTTGACGATCGCCCCGCCGAAGCCGAAGGCGCCGGTGAAGCCGGCGACCACCTCGACGGAGACCGGCCCGTCGACGTCGCCGCCGAGCGCGTCGAACAACTCGGTGCCGAGCAGCGCGAGCGCCAGCACCACGACGCCGACCGCGCCGATGATGAGGAAGATCAGAGTCCCGGTCGCCACGCCCCGCAGGGTATCGACGCTGCGCAAACGTGCGGCAGTGTGAGGTGCGCCGCTGCCGGTGGACACCGGTGACGAAGGGGTCGGGTCAGGGCGGAGCCAGGTGGAAGGTCAGGTCCCAGATCTTTTCCGGAACGGGTTGGCGCTGCAGCTCCCGTCCGGTGCTCACCTCGGCGAGGACGAAGTCCTGTCGGCCCGAGTCCCGCCGGTACAGCAGCCGACCGTCCGTGACCAGGGCGGCCTCGGGGTCCGGCAGGGTCCGCAGCACCTGACCGGTGTCGGTACGGACCAGCAAGGGCTCGGTCTGCCCCTGCACCACCACCAGCCGGTCGTCCGGGGACCAGGACCAGGGCCCGGCCGGGTCCCCGGGAATCGGGAGGAACCGGGTCGGCCGCCCGTCCTCGGCGGAGAAGAGCTGCACCCCCCGGCGGGGGTGGCGGGCCGACTCCGAGCGGGGGGCGAAGGCCTCGGTCTGCGGCAGCACCACCTCCCGACCGTTGCGAGCCCAGGTGAGGCCGCATTGGTCGGTACAGAAGTACCGGGTGTGGTCCAGGGGGAAGGAGCGCAGCCGTCCGGAGGTCTCCAACACCCCGATCCGGGTGGTGCCCGCCTCCTTGTCGAAGAGGGTGAGCACCAAACGCCGCCCGTCCGGCGACCACTGAAGGCCCGGCGCTCCCTGGCCGGTGTCGATCCAGGTAATGCGCTCCCGGGCCAGGTCCACCAGGCCGACCTGTCCGGGGCGGCGGTCGTGGTCGACCACGGCGCTGAAGCCGCCCCGAGGGGCCGGCCACACCGCGTCGTACCCCTCGGCGGGCAGGTAGCGACTGCGGGCTCGGTCCAGGACCCAGCCGGTACCCCCCCGGAGCGCCCCGGTGACCACCCAGTCCCCGGGCAGGGCGAGGGGGGACCCGGTCCAGTCCGCGTCGGGGGCGGGCAGCAGCTCCGGGGTGGTGGTGGGGGTCGGCTCGGGGCCGGCCGGGGGGAGGGGACGTTCCGGGCGGAGCAGGGCCGCCGGCAGCAGCACGGCGAGCACCGCCAGCACGGCGGCCCCGGCCACCGCCACTCGGCGGCGGGTCCGCCGTCGGCGCCCCCGCTGCAGGGCCCCGGCAGCCAGCTCGGGGTTCAGCCGGGGGGCCTGGTCCGCGAGGTCGCGGACCGCCGCCCGCAGGGCCTCCTCCAGCGGGGAGTTCATCGGGTCACCCCCGGTCGGTCAGGTCGGTCGACGGAGTCGGGCACCAGGTGCCGCAGCTTGGCCAAAGCCTTCGCGGTCTGGCTGGCCACCGTGCCGGGACGGCAGCCCAGCAGGGTGGCGGTCTGGTCCACGCTCAGATCCTCCAGGTACCGCAGGATCAACACCGCCCGCTGCCGGGGCGGCAGGGCCCGCAGCGCGTCGCGGAGCAACATCCGCAGCTCGGTCTCCTGACCGCTGTCCCGGTCCGGCGAGGGCTCGGGCAGCACCTCCACCGGTACCTCGGCCCGCCGCGAGCGCCGCCGCCAACCGGAGACCTGGTCGTGGTACAGGATCTTCCGGACGTACGGCTCGGCGTCCCCCCGGATCCGGGGCCAGCGGACGTACGCCTTGGCCAGCGCATTCTGGAGCAGGTCCTCCGCACCGTGCTGGTTGCCCGTCAGTGCGTACGCGACCCGCAGCAGGGCCGGCCCTCGCTCGTTGACGAACGTGGTGAACTCCCCGTCGACCACCTCAGTCACCCCGCACCTCCGAGGGATAGACGCCCGGAGCGGTCGGAAGTTTGCCCACCGTCGCGGGGCGGTCGGGATTCCGTCATCACGATGGGGAGAATGGCGGCATGCGTTGGACCGTGCTCGACACGCCGATCGGCGAGTTCTCGGTGGCCACCGACGAGGTGGGGGTCTGCGGAGCGTACTTCGGCCGCACGGAGTCGGCCGTCGAGGACCCCGCCGGTGAGCTGGACCGGCGGGTCCTCGCCGAGCTGCGGGGATACTTCGCGGGGAAGCTGACCGAGTTCACCGTGCCGGTGGTGGCCCGCCGGGGCTCCGACTTCGAGCGGGCCGTCTGGCACCAGATGACCCTGATCCCGTACGGGCAGACCCGTACCTACGGCGAGGTGGCGAAGGCCGTGGGGGACCCGGGGGCGGCCCGGGCGGTCGGGGTGGCCTGCAACCGCAACCCGATCCCGGTGATCGTGCCCTGCCACCGGATCGTGGGGGCGGGGGGCAAGCTGGTCGGCTTCGGTGGCGGGCTGCCCCGCAAGGTCACCCTGCTGGAGCTGGAGGCCGGAGTCGCCCTGCACCGGGCCTGGAGCTGACCACCCTTCCCCCGTACGCCCGAGTCTGACGTGAGTGGTTGAGCGGCTTGATGCCTTCGGGGGCAGGTGTGGGACCGCTGTCGAGCTGACTCGTCTGCGTCATCGCCGGCCGCGGCGGTCTTTGCGCAACAGCCGCCGGGGAAAGACGGCCACATCGCCACAATTCACTCCCGGTCTGCCGGCATGGAAAGCCCGAGCGAAAGATCTTGGAAGATTTCGGCCCCCAGACTTGGGCTCAACCGGTGGTTGCAACACCGATGTCGATCACCTTCGTTGGCCCG
>NZ_LRQV01000053.1 GCF_001567585.1 Micromonospora rosaria | reverse complement strand
CACCACCGGCCGCCGGCCCGGCCGCTGCCGGCCTGCCGCTGGCCGGGTCGGTGCCGGCCTCCTCGGCGGCGAGTTCGTTGAGCCGGGCGCAGAGCCGTTCGGCGCTGCGCCGGGAGTTGGTGAAGACGATGGTGGAGCGGTGGGCCCGGATCAGCGCGAGGACCCGTTCCTCCACCGCCGGCCAGATCGAGGCGCGGCGGGGCCCCGGCCCGCCGAGGTCACCGTCGACGGGCCCCGCCGGCCAGCCCGGACTGCTCCCCGCCGGCTCGCCCGGGTAGGGGCCGGCCGGGTCGTCCCGGTGAGTGTGGGCCGGCGGCGACGGCGGCTCGTCCAGGGGGGTGTGGGCCGGCGGCGACGCCGGGTCGTCCAGGGGGGTGTGGGCCGGCGGCGACGCCGGGTCGTCCAGGCGGGTCATGTCCTCGACCGGCACCTGGACGTCCACCTCGATGGTCTTGTCGGTGGCCGGCTGCACCACGTCGACCGCGCGTGCGCCGCCGAGGAACCGGGCGCAGGTGTCGACCGGGCGGACGGTCGCGGAGAGCCCGATCCGCTGCGCCGGGGCCGGCAGCAGCGCGTCGAGGCGTTCCAGGGAGAGGGCGAGGTGGGCGCCGCGCTTGGTGCCGGCGACCGCGTGGACCTCGTCCACGATCACCGTCTCCACCCCCCGGAGCGACTCCCGCGCGGCCGAGGTGAGCAGCAGGAACAGCGACTCGGGCGTGGTGATCAGGATGTCCGGCGGGGTCCGGGCGAAGGCCCGCCGCTCGTCGGCCGGGGTGTCCCCGGTCCGCATCCCGACGGTGATCTCCGGCGGGGCGATGCCGAGCCGGGTGGCGGCCTGCCGGATGCCGGCCAGCGGGGCGCGCAGGTTCCGCTCGACGTCGACCGCGAGGGCCTTGAGCGGGCTGACGTAGAGGACCCGGCAGCGCCGCCGGGCGTCGGGCGGGGGCGGGGTCCGGGCGATCCGGTCCAGCGACCAGAGGAACGCGGCGAGGGTCTTCCCGGAGCCGGTGGGGGCCACCACCAGGGCGTTGCGCCCGGCGGCGACCGAGTGCCAGGCGCCGGTCTGCGCGGCGGTCGGCGCGGCGAAGGCCGCCGCGAACCATTCCCGGGTGGCCGGCCCGAACCCGCCTGGCATCCCGGCCGAGGCGGCGCTGGCGCTTCCGGTACCCGTCACCACCCCATGGTGCCCCGGTCGTGTGACATTTCCACGGCTGGCGGCGCTGTTCTGTCCAAGAGCGACGGGTAAACCAACAACTGCGATGTACGCGCGTTAAGTCTCACTTAACTGCTTGCATGTGGATCACAACATAACGTAACTTCACTCGCACCATGGACCCGGGGTGGGGAGAATCGATGGCCGTCGAGGAGCGTGGCTTCGAGTCCGGCACCGACGTGCTCATCCGCAAGGTCGACGGTCATCTCGCCGCCGTCCGGGTGGGTCTGCACGGCCCCGAGCTGGAGCTCGCCGAGCGGCTCGCCGGCTGCCTGCGGGAGCTGGTCGTCTCCACGGCCCAGGCCAGCGCGGCCGACCGGGGTCGGGTCCGGGCGGCGGTGCACTTCTTCGTGCTGCGGCGGGAGAGCCGGGGCCGGCTGCTGTCGGTGCGGTCGCTGGCCGCGGCGCAGCAGGTGGTCAACCGGGTGGCCCGCCAGCTCGGCCGGCCCGACCTGCTGGTGGAGACCCGCCCCGAGCGGCCGGCGGCCCGCACGCCGGGCGACGTGGTCGTGGGGTGAGTCGGCCCGCTCGCGTAGAAACCCCTTAAAGCTACAAAACCTCCTAAAGCGGATTTATTACGCAAAAGCCCTTCACCGGGCGACGAACTGGCGTCTGATCGCTGCTGAGGCCTTCCCGCGAGGCCCGGCCGCGCCGCGCCGCCCGTCGACCTGGAGCACCCGTGCTGGCACTGCTGATCCTCCACCTGGTGGCGGCGCTCGTCGCGCCGCTGCTGGTGCAGTGGTGGGGACCGCGCGCCTGCTGGCCGCTCGCGCTGGCGCCGGCGGCGGCGTTCGGCTGGGCGGTGCTGCGTACCCCGGCGGTCCGCGACGGCGGCGCGGTCGTCGAGACGTACCCCTGGGTCGGTCAGCTCGGCCTGGACCTCACCTTCCGGCTCACCACGCTGTCCTGGCTGATGACCCTGCTCGTCGGTGGGGTCGGGGCGCTGGTGCTGGTCTACTGCTCCCGGTACTTCGCCGCCGGCGCGGTGGGGCTGGCCCGGTTCGCGGGCGTCCTGGTCGCCTTCGCCGGCGCGATGCTCGGCCTGGTCCTCGCCGACGACCTGCTGCTGCTCTACGTCGGCTGGGAGCTCACCACGATCTTCTCGTACCTGCTGATCGGGCACAGCACCGAGCGGCGGTCGAGCCGGTGGGCGGCGGCCCAGGCGCTGACCGTGACCACCCTCGGCGGGCTGGCCATGCTGGTCGGGGTGCTCCTGCTCGGCGCGCACGCCGGCAGCTACCGGTGGTCGGTGATCAGCGCCGGACCGCTGCCCGGGGGCGCCCCGCTCATCGTCGCGGTGGTGCTGATCCTGGTCGGCGCGCTGTCCAAGTCGGCGATCCTGCCGTTCAGCTCCTGGCTGCCGGCGGCGATGGCGGCCCCCACCCCGGTCAGCGCGTACCTGCACGCGGCGGCCATGGTCAAGGCCGGCGTGTACCTGATCGGCCTGCTCGCCCCGGTGCTCGCCACCGTCACCGGGTGGCGGCCGGTGGTGCTCACGGCCGGACTGGCCACCATGATCGCCGGCGGCTGGGCCGCGCTGCGGCAGACCGACCTGAAACTGCTGCTGGCGTACGGGACGGTCAGCCAGCTCGGCCTGCTGGTGGTGGTGACCGGGGCGGGCACCCCGGACGCGGCGCTGGCCGCCACCGCGATGCTGCTCGCCCACGCGGCCTTCAAGGCGGCGCTCTTCCTCGTCGTCGGCGTGGTCGACCACGCCACCGGCACCCGCGAGGTGGCCGAGCTGTCCGGGGTGGGCCGGCGGGCCCCGCTGCTGTGCGGGATCGCCGTGCTCGCCGCCGCCTCGATGGCCGGGCTGCCGCCGCTGCTCGGCTTCGTCGCCAAGGAGGCGATCTTCGCCGCCTTCACCCACCAGCCGGTGGTCCTCACCGGGCTGGTTGTGGGCACCGTGCTCACCGTCGCGTACAGCGTCCGGTTCGTCTGGGGCGCGTTCGCCAGCAAACCGGGCGTCGCACCGAGCGAGGTCCTCGCGTCGAACGCCCCGATGCTGCTGCCACCGACCCTGCTGGCCGGGTTCGGGCTGGTCGCCGGCCCGCTCGCCGGTGGCCTGGACGGCCTGCTGCGGCCGTACGCCGAGTTGTTCGGCCGGCCCGGTGAGCACCTGGCGCTCTGGCACGGCCTCACCCCCGCGCTCGGCCTGTCGATCGTCGCCCTGCTCGGCGGCGGGCTGCTCTTCGCGCTGCGCGGCCCGCTCGCCCCGGCCTGCGCCCGGCTGCGCTCCCCGGTCGACAGCCAACGGGGGTACGAGTGGGTGGTCCGCCACTTCGACCGGCTCGCCATCGAGGTCACCGGCGCCACCCAGCGCGGCAGCCTGCCGCAGTACCTCGGCACGATCCTGCTCGTCCTGGTGCTGGTCCCGGGCACCGCGCTGCTGCTGGCCCGGCCCTGGCGGACCCGGATCGCGCTCTGGGACACCCCGCTGCAACTGGTCGTGGTGGGCGTCGTCGCCGTCGCGGCGGTGCTCGCGGTCGGCGCCCGCCGCCGGTTGACCGCGATGCTGCTGACCGGGGTCACCGGGTACGGCAGCGCGATGCTCTTCGTGTTCTACGGCGCGCCGGACCTGGCGCTGACCCAGTTCCTGGTGGAGACGGCCACCATCGCGGTCTTCGTGCTGGTGCTGCGCCGGCTGCCGGAACGCTTCTCGGCCCGGCCGCTGCGCCGCAGCCGGTGGGTCCGGCGCGGCGTCGGCGTCGCGGCGGGCGTGGTGGTGGCCGGCCTCGCCCTCACCGCCTCCGGCGCCCGGCAGGCCCCGACGGACTCGCTCGCCTTCCCGGAGCTGGCGGTCACCCAGGGGCACGGCCGCAACGTGGTGAACGTGACCCTGGTGGACATCCGCGCCTGGGACACCATGGGCGAGCTGTCGGTGCTCGTGGTGGCCGCCACCGGCGTGGCGAGCCTGGTCTTCCAGCGTTCCCGGACCGGCCCCCGGCCCCGCCGGCCGCAGCGGGACCGGGCACCGGCCGGGCCGCGCGACACCGACCGGTCGGTGTGGCTCCGGGGCGGGGCGACCCTGCGGGAGCGGCAGCGGTCGATCGTCTTCGAGGTGGTCACCCGGCTGCTGTTCCACACGGTGGTGCTCTTCTCGCTCTTCCTGCTCTTCTCCGGGCACAACGCCCCCGGTGGGGGCTTCGCCGGTGGCCTGGTGGTCAGCCTCGCCCTGGCGGTCCGGTACCTCGCCGGCGGCCGGTACGAGCTGGCCGAGGCGATGCCGGTCGGCGCGGGTACGGTGCTCGGCGCCGGCCTGGCGGTGGCGGTGGGCACCGGTGTGGTGGCGCTGCTGGCCGGTGGATCGGTGCTGGAGAGCACGAAGATCGACTTCTCGGTGCCCGTCGTCGGCGACGTCCACCTGGTGACGTCCCTCTTCTTCGACGTCGGGGTCTATCTCGTGGTGATCGGGTTGGCGCTGGACATCCTGCGCAGCCTCGGCGCCGAGGTGGACCGGCACATCGAGGCGGCCGGCGGCTCGGGCCGGGGCCCCCTGGTCGACCGGCCCGGGAGCGGATCGTGACGCCGGGGTGGATCGTGACGCCGGGGTGGATCGTGCTCCCACCGCCGGGCGGTGGGGCGGGGCCGGTCGGGCCGGCGGCGGGTCCGGCCGGGGCGGGCGACCTGGCGGTGCGGGTGGTGACGGAGGGCGTCGCCGGGCCGACCCTGGTGCTGGTGCTGGCCGTCGCGGTGCTCGTCGCGACCGGGGTGACCCTGCTGCTGGAGCGCAGCCTGACCCGGATCCTGCTCGGCATCATCCTGCTCGGCAACGGGATGAACCTGCTGGTCCTGCTCGGCGGGCGGGCCGGCGGGGCGCCGGTGGTCGGCGCCGACCCGGTGGCCCGGATGAGCGACGCGCTGCCCCAGGCGATGGTGCTCACCGCCATCGTGATCACCTTCGGGCTGACCGCGTTCCTGCTCGCCGTGGCGTACCGGAGCTGGTACCTGACCGGCAGCGACGAGGTGCAGGACGACCTGGAGGACCAGCAGGTGGTCCGGCTCGCCGAGCGCAACGAACTACCCGCCCGGGACCTCGGTGGCGAGGGGCCGGACGAGGACCCCGAGCAGGTGGACCCGCCGCCCCGGCACCACCGGCCGCAGGGCGGTGAGCCGCGATGATGTCGGCGCTCGTCCCGTTGCCGGTGGTGGTGCCGCTGCTCGGCGCCGCGCTGACCCTGCTGCTGACCAACCGGCCCCGGGCGCAGCGGGCGGTCAGCGTCGCGGTGCTCACCGCCACCGTGGCGGTCGCGGTGGTGCTGCTGGTGCAGGCGTACCGGTCCGGGCCGGTGGTGATGCACGTCGGCGGCTGGTCGGCGCCGGTCGGCATCGTCCTGGTCGCCGACGAACTGGCCGCGTTGCTGCTGGTGGTCTCGGCGGCGGTGACCCTCTGCGTGCTGCTCTACTCGATCGGCCAGGGGCAGGGGGACGTGGGGGAGACCGCCCCGGTCACCATCTTCCATCCCACCTACCTGGTGCTCACCGCCGGTGTCACCAACGCCTTCCTCGCCGGTGACCTGTTCAACCTCTACGTCGGCTTCGAGGTGCTGCTGGCCGCCAGCTTCGTCCTGATCACCCTCGGCGGCACCGAGACCCGGATCCGGACCGGCTCGACGTACGTCGTGGTCAGCGTCCTGTCGTCGATGATCTTCCTGGGCGCGGTGGGGCTGGCGTACGCCGCCACCGGCACCCTGAACCTCGCCCAACTCGCCCAGCGGCTGGACGCGCTGCCCGACAAGGTACGGCTGAGCCTGCAACTGATGCTGCTGCTCGCCTTCGGCGTCAAGGCGGCGGTCTTCCCGCTGTCGGCCTGGCTGCCGGACAGCTACCCGACGGCCCCCGCCCCGGTGACCGCCGTCTTCGCCGGCCTGCTCACCAAGGTCGGCGTCTACGCGATCATCCGGACCGAGACGCTGCTCTTCCCCGACAGCGTGTCCGACGTGCTGCTGCTGGTGGTGGCCGGGCTGACCATGCTGGTCGGGATCCTCGGCGCGGTCGCCCAGTCGGACATGAAACGGATCTTCTCCTTCACCCTGGTCAGCCACATCGGCTACATGATCTTCGGGGTCGGGTTGAGCACGGTGGCCGGGCTCTCCGGGGCGATCTTCTACGTCATCCACCACATCACCATCCAGACCACGCTGTTCCTGGTCGCCGGGCTGGTCGAGGTCCGGGCCGGCAGCACCGACCTGCGGCGCATCGGCGGACTGGCCCGGGTCGCGCCGATGCTCGCGGTGCTCTTCTTCGTTCCCGCCATGAACCTCGCCGGGATTCCGCCGTTCTCCGGGTTCCTCGGCAAGCTGGGCCTGCTCCAGGCCGGCGTCGCCGAGGGCACCCCGCTGGCCTGGGTGCTGGTCGCCGCCGGCACGGTGACCAGCCTGCTCACCCTCTACGCCGCGTCACGGGTGTGGGGCATCGCCTTCTGGCGGGCCCCGCAACTGGCCACCGCGGAGCCGCCCACCCGGCTGCCCGGCCTGATGGTCGGCGCGACGGCCGCGCTGGTCGTCCTCGGCCTGGCGCTGACCGTCGCCGCCGGGCCGATCTTCGACGTCACCGTCGACGCGGCCAGCGACCTGCGGGACCGCACGCCGTACCTGCGGGCCGTGCTGCCGGGCCTGGCCGACGGGGCGACGTCGTGAGCCCGACCTGGCATGCCCGGCTGGGGCGCTGGCGGGACCAGGCCATCGCGCTCGGCTGGCTGGTGTTGATCTGGAACCTGCTCTGGGGGCGGTTCACCTGGGCCAACCTGGTCGGCGGGTTGCTCGTCGGCGGGGCGGTGCTGGTGTTCTTCCCGCTGCCCCCGGTCACCTTCGGCGGCCGGCTCCGGCTGCGGGCCCTGGTCTCCATGGCGGCCTCGTTCGTGGTCGACCTGGTCCGGGCCAGCGTGCACGTCGCCGTGCTCGCCGTCCGGCCGGGCCCGCCGCCGCGCAGCGCGATCATCGCGGTGCCGCTGCGGGTCCACACCGACCTGAACCTGGCCCTCACCGCCGAGGTCGTCTCGCTGGTCCCCGGGACGCTGATCATCGACGTCGACCGAGACGACGCCGTGCTCTACATCCACGTGCTCGACCTGCCCGGCACCGGCGGCCTCGCGGCCAACCGGGAGCGGGTGCTGGCCGTGGAGCGGGGCATCGTCCGGGCGATCGGATCGGCCCGGGAACTGCACACCGTCACCGTCGACCGGGGGTCCGCGCCGTGAACACCGTCCTCGCCGTCCTCGTCACCGTCCTGCTCTCCGGGACCGCCCTGCTCGCGTTGGCCCGGATGTACCGGGGTCCCTCGCTGCTGGACCGGGTGATCGCCGCCGACATGCTGCTGGCGACGATGGTCGCGGCGGTGGGCGCGGAGGCGGCGGTGAACCGGCACGCCTCCACCCT
Source organism: Micromonospora rosaria (assembly GCF_001567585.1). Lineage (GTDB taxonomy): Bacteria > Actinomycetota > Actinomycetes > Mycobacteriales > Micromonosporaceae > Micromonospora > Micromonospora rosaria. Next base: position 33,857 of record NZ_LRQV01000053.1, on the reverse strand, counting down.
GCCGGTGCTGGTGGTGCTGTCGCTGCTCGGCTTCATCGGCTCGGTGGCCCTGGTCCGCTTCGCCGTGCGGGAGGAGGCATGAGCCTCGGCACCGTGGCCGACTGGGCCGGCGCCGGCGCCCTGGTGGCGGGCGCGCTGCTCGCCCTGGCCGCCGGGATCGGGCTGCTGCGCTTCCCGGACACCCTCGACCGGATGCACGCCGCCACCAAGCCGCAGGTGCTCGGCGTGCTGCTGACCATGCTCGGGTTGGCGCTGCGGCTGCGCAGCCCGGCCGACCTCGGCATGGTCGCCCTGGTGGCGCTCTTCCAACTGGCCACCGCGCCGGTGGCCGCGCAGATGATCGGGCGGGCCGCCTACCGGACCGGCCGGCACGACCGGTCGCTGCTGGAGACCGACGAACTCGCCGACCGCTGACCCGCCGACCGGGTCGGCCGGTCGGTGGCACGCGAACCGGGGCAGGCGGTCCGGGTCCTCTGTCCGCAGAACCACCGAGCGGTCCCAATTCGGGGACTGCGACGATTCCCGCTCTTGCGTCTTGCCGGGCCCCGGGCCAGAGCCCACCCTCGTGCAGTGACGGTTGTCGATCAATGGCCGTCCGTCGGCCGGGCCCCATCCACACCCGGCCGGTCCCGCCCCCGACCGGAGGACCCATGAGATCCCGTACCCCCTGGATCGCCGTACTGGCCTCGGCGGCCGTGACCCTGGCGACCGCCACCGGCGCGGCCCCCGCCCCGCGCAGCGCACCGGCCCCCGCCCCGACGGCGTTGGCGGCCCCGACGGTGTTGGCGGCCCCGGACATCCCGGTGGCGAACGTGCAGGCCCATCTCAACCAGTTCCTCAGCATCGCCACCGCCAACGGCGGCAACCGGGCGCACGGCCGCCCCGGCTACCTGGCCTCCGTCAACTACGTCAAGGGTCGGTTGGACGCCGCCGGCTACACCACCACCGTGCAGTCGTTCACCTACAACGGCGCCACCGGGTACAACCTCATCGCCGACTGGCCGGGCGGCGACCCGAACGCGGTGGTGATGACCGGGGCGCACCTGGACAGCGCCACCGCCGGACCGGGGATCAACGACAACGGCACCGGCTCGGCGGCGATCCTGGAGGTCGCCCTCGCCGTGGCGCGCACCGGCTTCAGCCCCGACAAGCACCTGCGCTTCGCCTGGTGGGGCGCGGAGGAGCTGGGGCTGCGCGGCTCGCGGCACTACGTCACCGCGCTGCCGGCGGCCGAGCGGACGAAGATCAAGGCGTACCTCAACTTCGACATGGTCGGCTCGCCGAACCCCGGCTACTTCGTCTACGACGGGGACAACTCCGACGGGGTCGGCGCCGGTCCCGGCCCGGCCGGCTCGGCGCAGATCGAGCAGACCCTCCAGGCGTACTTCACCTCGATCGGGGTGCCGACCCGGGGCACCGACTTCGACGGGCGCAGCGACTACGGGCCGTTCATCAGCGCCGGCATCCCCGCCGGTGGCACCTTCACCGGCGCCGAGGGGACCAAGACCAGCGCCCAGGTCGCGCTCTGGGGCGGTACCGCCGGGGCGGCCTTCGATCCCTGCTACCACCGGGCCTGCGACAACCTGGGCAACGTCAACGCCACCGCGCTGGACCGCAACACCGACGCCATCGCGTACACCGTGTGGGCGCTGGCCGGGGCCGCGCCGCCGCCCGGCACCACGGTCCACACCGACGGCTTCGAGACCGCCACCGGCTGGACGGTGAACCCGGCCGGCACCGACACCGCCACCTCCGGCCGCTGGGAGCGGGGCGTCCCGGCGGCCACCAGCAGCGGCGGCGTGAGCACCCAACTCGCCGCCGCGACCGGCAGCTACGCCCTGGTCACCGGGGCGGCGGCCGGGGCCGCCGCCGGGGACAACGACCTCGACGGCGGGGTCAGCACGATCCAGTCCGGGCCGATCACCCTCCCGGCCACCGGCACGCTGACCCTGTCCCTGGCCGCGTACCTGGCCCACCTCACCAACGCCACCAGCGCCGACTACCTGCGGGTACGGGTGGTCGGCACGAGCACCGTCACCGCGCTGAACCTCACCGGCGCGGCGGTGAACCGGGCCGCCGCCTGGCAGACCACCAGTACGGACATCACGGCCCTGCGCGGGCAGACGGTCCGCATCGTCGTGGACGCCGCCGACGCGGGCACGGCCAGCCTGGTCGAGGCGGCCGTGGACGACGTCCGGATCGTGCAGAGCTGACCGGTCGACCGGGCTCCCGCCGACGTCCCGGCGAGCGGGGGCCCGGTCCCGCGCACCCACCGCGCGGACCCCGCGATCGCCGATAAAATGTGGCGCATGACCGACTCTTCTGCCCAGGAGGGCAGCAGTAGCCAGCCGGGCACTGCCCGGCGTTCCCCCGTCCCGACGACGCTCCCGGGAGCCGTGAGACTCCCGTGTTGATCCTCGTCGGGCTCGTCCTGATCACCCTGCTCACCGTCGCCACCGGGTACTTCGTCGCCCAGGAGTTCGGCTACGTCGCGGTCGACCGGGGCAAGCTCAAGCAACTCGCCGACCAGGGCGACCAGCCCGCCGCGCGGGCCCTGCAGGTCACCGCCCGGCTCTCCTTCATGCTCTCCGGCGCCCAGCTCGGCATCACCGTCACCGCGCTGCTGGTCGGGTACGTCGCCGAGCCGTACCTGGGCGCCGGGCTCGCCGAGCTGTTCGGTGGGGTCGGCGTCTCGTCGGCGGTGAGCCTGCCCCTCTCGGTCGCGCTCGCCCTGACCATCGCGACCGCGGTGCAGATGGTGCTCGGCGAGCTGGCCCCCAAGAACCTCGCCATCGCCCGGCCCGAGCCGCTGGCGCGGGCGCTGAGCCGGTCCACGCTGATCTACCTCAAGGTGGCCGGCCCGCTGATCAAGCTCTTCGACCGGGCCGCCGTACGGCTGCTGCGCCGGGTCGGCATCGAGCCGATCGAGGAGCTGCCCAGCGGCGCCACCCCGGAGGACCTGGAGCAGATCATCGCGGAGTCCCGCGAGGAGGGGCACCTCGACGCGGAGATGTCCGACCTGCTGGACCGGGGGCTCGACTTCCGGCAGCTCACCGCCGGGGAGGCCATGGTCCCCCGGGTCGACGTGCACACGGTCCGCGCCGACGAGCCGGTCAGCCGGGTGGTCGAGCTGCTCGACACCGGCCACTCCCGGTTCCCGGTCCGGGGCGCCGAGGGCGTCGACGACCTGGTCGGGGTGGTCGGCATCGCCGACGTGCTCGGCGTACCCCCGGCGGAGCGCGGCAGCACCCGGGTCGGCGCGGTCGCCGTACCGCCGCTGCTGGTGCCGGAGACCCTGCCGCTGCCGACGGTGCTGGACCGGCTCCGCTCCGGGCACCGGCAGCTCGCCTGCGTGGTCGACGAGTACGGCGGCTTCGCCGGCGTGATCACCCTGGAGGACCTCGCCGAGGAACTGGTCGGCCCGATCCGCGACGAGGACGACCCGCCCGAGCGGGCGCCCGCCCGGCAACCGGACGGCTCCTGGGTGGTGCCGGCCCGCTGGCGCATCGACGAGGTGGCCGACAGCACCGGCATCGCGCTGCCCGAGGCCCCCGAGTACGACACCCTCTCCGGGCTGGTCATGCGCGAGCTGGGCCGGGTGCCCGAGGTGGGTGACCGGCTGGAGATCGTGCTGCCGCCCGACGGCGAGGAGCCCAGGACGGTACCGACCGCCCTGGTCGAGGTCCTGGCCGTCGACCGGCACGTGGCCGACTCGGTCCGCATCCGCGTCGCCGCCCCCGAGGAGCGCACGGAGGTGACGGCGTGAGCGAACGCAGTGAACGAGTCGTCGGTCCGGCCCACGCCCAGGAGGTGACGGCGTGAGCCCCGGGATCGCACTGGCCGTGTCGGTGGTGCTGCTGGCCCTCAACGGGTTCTTCGTGGCCGCCGAGTTCGCCCTGGTGGCCGCCAAGCGGTACCGCCTGGAGCAGCTCGCCGTCGGCGGCGGCCGGGCGGCCCGCGCGGCCCTCGACGGGGTCCGCGAGCTGTCCCTGATGCTGGCCGGCGCGCAGCTCGGCATCACCCTGTGCACGCTGGGCCTGGGTGCGCTGGCCGAGCCGGCGATCGAGCGGCTGCTCGGCCCGCTGCTGCACGCGGCGGGGCTGCCCACCGCGGCGAGCCACGTCGTCGCCCTGGTCTTCGCGCTGAGCCTGGTCACCTTCCTGCACCTGGTGGTCGGCGAGATGGCGCCGAAGTCGTGGGCGATCACCCACCCGGAGCGGTCGGCGCTGCTGCTGGCCCTGCCGTTCCGGGCGTTCGCCCGGGTCGCCCGCCCGGTGCTGTCGGTGCTGAACGCGTGGGCCAACGCGATGCTGCGGCTGGTCAAGGTCAATCCGCAGGACCAGTTGGCCCAGGTCCACGGGCCGAGTGAGCTGCGCATCCTGCTGGAGCAGTCCCGTGAGCACGGGCTGCTCGGCGCGGAGCAGCACCAGTTGCTGACCAGCATGCTGGAGTTGCAGCGGACCACGGTGGCCGACGTGATGGAGCCGTTCGACCGGATCGTGACGGTCCGGCGCGACGACCCGGCGGACCGGATCGAGGAGGTCAGCCGGGACAGCGGCCGGTCCCGCCTGGCGGTGGTCGACGACAGCGGCGACGTGGTCGGCCTGGTGCACGTCCGGGAGGCGGTCCGGGCGGTGACGACCGGCCGGTCGGCGACCGCGGGTGAGCTGATGAGCAGCGCCTTCACCGTGCCGGCGGAGTCCACGGTCAACCAGGCGGTGGCCGCGATGCGGGGCCGCCAGACACAGCTCGCGCTGGTCCGCAACGGTGGCGGGCCGACCCGGCCGATCGGTTTCGTCGCGCTGGAGGACCTCCTGGAGGAGGTCATCGGCGAGTTCGACGACGAGACCGACCCGGTGCCCCGCGGGCGGCGGATGCGGTAGGAGCGACGGCGGTGCGGTTGACGGGGGTGTCACCGGAGTCCGGCTGGACCGGGCTGTCGGTGCACACCACGGTGACCAATCCGAGCACCCGCCCCGGGCTGCGGCTGCCGGGGCGGGTGACGCTCGCCGCCGGCGGCGACGACGTGCCGGTCCGGCACATCCGGCTCGGCCTGGTCGTGCAGGCCGAGCCGGACGACCCGGCCCGGGGGCCCCGCCTGGTGCAGTACCACCAGGTCGCGATCGCCGGCCGGTTCGTGGTGCCGGCCGGCCGCCGCCGGGCGGTGGACTTCGCGTTGCCGCTGCCCTGGGAGGCCCCGGTGACGATCTTCGGCGGGGTACCGCTGATGGGGTTGCGCACCGGGCTGCGCACCGAGGTCGCCGTCGGGCCCGACCCCGAGGTGGGCCAGGGCGCGATGGTGCCGGTCTTCGTGCATCCGCTCCCCGTGCAACAGCACGTCCTGGCCGCCCTGGATTCTCTCGGCTTCGTGCTGCGCCAGGCCGCCCTGCAACAGCGCCGGCTGCCCGGGGTGGAGCAGGCGCTGCCGGTGCACCAGCGGCTCGGGTACTGGGTGGCCCCGCTGTACGCCGGCCCGATCACCGAGCTGGAGGTGATCTTCGTGGCGAACCCGGCGGGCCTGGAGGTGCTCCTCTGGGCCGACCGCCGGCTGGCCCTGGCCGGGGCCACCCACCAGAGCATCAGCCGGTTCCGGGTGTGGCACGCCGGTGCCGAGCGGCAGGACTGGCCGGCCGTGGTGGACGGGTGGCTCCGGTCCACGATCAACCGGCACGCCGAGATGGCCGCCCACGCCGACTGGTCCGCGCAGGTGACCGAGTCGGCGCACGTGAGCCGCCACCCGGACGGGCCGGGCCCGGCGGGCTACGGGCTCGGCGGGATGACCGGCGAGGGCGCCGGCCCCGGCGGTGGTGGAGCCGGCGACGGCACCTGAGCCCAGACGGTGGCCGGTCAGACGGTGCCGGCTCAGACGGTGCCGGCTCAGACGGTGGCGGTGGCCAGTTTGATGCTGAACCCGAGGAAGAGCGCGGCGACCCCGGTGGTGGCCCCGGCGGCCAGCCGGCGGCGCTCGGCGAACTGCGCCGCCAGGAAGGTGCCCGCGAAGATCAGCACGCTCAGGTACAGCACGCTGGACACCTGGGCGATCAGACCGAGCAGCAGGAACGACAGTGCCGGCCAGGGGTAGGTCGGGTCGACGAACTGGATGAAGAACGAGACGAAGAAGAGGATCGCCTTCGGGTTGAGCAGGCTGATCACCATCGCCTTGCGGAACGGGCTGCGCAGCGCGGCCGGCTCGGCGGCGTCGATCAGGCGCGGCGTGTCCGGGTCGTGCCGGGTCCGCCAGCGCCGCCAGGCCCCGAGCAGCATGGTCACCCCGACGTACCCGAGGTACGCCGCACCGGCGTACTTGACCACCAGGAAGATCGGCGGGTACGCCTTGAGCAGCGACGCCACCCCGGCGGCGGAGAGGACCATCAGCACCCAGTCGCCGACGAAGACACCGGCCGCCGCCCGGTAGCCGGTCCGTACCCCGCGTCGGGCGGCGGTGGAGAGGACGAAGAGCGAGTTGGGACCGGGCAGCAGGATGATCGCCACGGTGCCCAGCACGTACGTCCAGATGTCGGTGATACCCAGCACGGCGGTCATCATCGCCCCGCCGGTACGCCGCGTCGATGGCTGTCCCGCAGGCTGATGTGTGCCGTCGACCACTTATCGAGGACCGTCACGACTGCGCCGGCCGTCACCGTGGCGCCGGGGCGGGTGGCGTCGGGCCGGACGACGTCGGCGCGGGCGTCGGCGGGGGGTCGCCGGCCGGCAGGTACCCGGGGGCGGGGACGCCGACTCCGGCGTCCGGCTCCGGGCGGCCCGGGGTGAGCCGCAGCGGCACCACCCCGGCCCAGTACGGCAGGTCGAGATCCGCCTCGTCGTCGCCCACCCCACCGGCGCGGGCGCGGAGCGAGACCTCCCGCAGCGGCAGCGCCAGGACGGCGGTCTCGGCCAGTTCCCGGCGGTTCGGCGGTCGGGTCTCCCGGCTGCGGCCGGGGCCGACCTTCTCCACCAGGGCGGTGAGCACCTCGGTCTTCTCCCGGTCGTCGGTGACCAGGTGGGCGGTGCCGTGCACGACCACCGAGCGGTAGTTGGCGCTGTGGTTGAACTGGGAGCGGGCGTAGACCAGGCCGTCGAGGAGGGTGACCGAGACGCAGACCGCGAGCCCGTCCGGCCCCCGGGCGGCCAGCAACGGCCGGCTGCCGGTGGAGCCGTGCAGGTAGAGCGTGTCCCCGACACGGACGTGCAGGGTGGGCAGGATCCGGGGCTCGCCGTCGACGACGAAGCCCAACGCGCAGTGGTACGCCTCGTCCAGCACCGCGTGGACGGCGGCCCGGTCGTGGCTCATCCGGTCCCGCATCCGGGTGGCGGTGGTGCGGTCGGTCGGTGGGTACACGAGACACCCCGTCTTTGTTCTAGTACAATCCTCTGTTTGTGTCAGCACGCTATCAGATCGGCGGCGCCACGGCGGCCGAGATCTCGGCCAGTGTCGAGGCGGGCATCCGCTCCGGCACCCTCCCGGCCGAGACCGCGCTGCCCCCGGTCCGGACGCTCGCCGCCGACCTCGCCGTCAGCCCGGCCACCGTCGCGCGGGCGTACCAGGAACTCCGGCAACGGGGTCTGGTCGCCACCGCCGGCCGGCACGGCACCCGGGTCCGGGCCCGCCCACCGGTCGCCACCCGCCGGGCCGCGCTGCGCCCGCCCCCGACGCCCGGCACGCGCGACCTCTCCGGGGGCGAACCCGACCCGGCCCTGCTGCCCCCGCTCGGCCCGCACCTGGCCGCGCTCGCCGCGACGATCGGCCCCCCGACCGGGTACGCCACCGTCGGGGTCCTGCCCGAGGTGGCCGGGGCGGCCCGCCACCGGCTCGCCGCCGACGGGGTACCGGTCGACGACCTGACCCTCACCGGCGGCGCCCTGGACGGCATCGAACGCCTGCTCGGCGCCCACCTGAGCCCCGGTGACCCGGTGGCCGTGGAGGACCCCGGCTGGGCCAACCTGCTCGACCTGGTCGCCAGCCTCGGGCTGCGCCCGATCGGGGTACCCGTCGACGACGAGGGCCCCGCCGTGGCCGGGGTCCGCGCCGCCCTCACCGCCGGGGCCCGCGCGCTGATCGTCACCAGCCGCGCCCAGAACCCGACCGGCGCCGCCGTCACCGCCGACCGGGCCGCCGCCCTGCGTACCCTCCTCGCCGACCGGCCCGACCTGCTGCTCGTCGAGGACGACCACGCCGCCGAACTGGCCCGGGTACCCCTGCACCCGCTCGCCGGGGCGACCCGCTCCTGGGCCTTCCTCCGCTCGGCGAGCAAACCGTACGGCCCCGACCTGCGGCTGGCGGTGCTCGCCGGGGACGAGACGACCGTGGCCCGGGTCGCCGGTCGGGCCCGGGTCGGCGCGGGCTGGGTCTCCACCGTCCTGCAACGCCTGGCCCTGGCCCTGTGGCAGGACCCCGGCACCGCCGCCCTGGTCGACCGGGCCGGCCGTACCTACCAGCGGCGTCGTACCGCCCTGCTGGCCGCCCTCGCCGAGCGGGGCGTGGCCGCCCACGGCCGTACCGGGATCAACGTCTGGCTGCCGGTGCCCGACGAGACCAGCGCGGTGACCGCCCTGCGCGACGCCGGCTGGGCGTTGGCCCCCGGCGCGCAGTTCCGCATCGCCGCCCCGCCCGGCCTGCGCCTCACCGTCAGCGCCCTCACCGACGCCGACATCGTCCCCCTCGCCGACGCCGTCGCCCGCGCCCTGCACCCGCCGCCCCCCACCACCTTCACCGCCTGACCCGCCCCGCCCCTGCCCGCTCTCCCGCCCCCGGCGACGGCGGTTCTCCGACGCGACACGCCGGGACAGGCGACGCTTTCCGCACACCGCTGCACCCCAGCCCGGCCCGCCCCGGGCACCGGGCGGGCTCGGCGGGTCCGTCGCGTGTGCGGCGAGGGAACGGGTACAACAGTCCGCATGTCCGAGATCGACACCGCCCCCGGCGCCCAGCAGTTCATCCCACCCCGGGCCGACACCCTCGACGAGTTGCGGGCCGCCGCGCGCGACTGCCGGGGCTGCGAGCTGTACCGGGACGCCACCCAGACGGTCTTCGGTCGGGGCGACGCGCACGCCCGCCTGGTCTTCGTCGGCGAGCAGCCCGGGGACATGGAGGACCAGAAGGGGCTGCCCTTCGTCGGCCCCGCGGGCCGGCTGCTGCGCCGGGCGGTCGACGACGCCGGCCTGGACCCCGGGCACATCTACCTGACGAACACCGTCAAGCACTTCCGGCACGAGTTGCGGGGCCGGCGGCGCATCCACCAGACCCCGGACCAGGTGCACGTCACCGCCTGCCGCCCGTGGCTGGTCGCCGAGTTCGCCCGGCTGCGCCCGGAGGTCGTCGTGGTGCTCGGTGCCACCGCCGCCAAGGCCCTGCTCGGCCCCTCGTTCCGGGTCACCCGGCAACGCGGCGAGCTGCTGCCCTGGCCGGCCGCCGCGCAACGCCCGCAGGACTTCGCCCGGGTGCCGGTGGACAGCGCCGGTGCCGTCGCCGACGCCCCGCCCGCGCGCCTGCTCGCCACCATCCACCCCTCCGCCGTGCTCCGCGCCGACGACCAGGACCGGGCGTACGCGGGCCTGGTCGCCGACCTCACCACCGTCGCCCACGCCCTGGGGTAAGGAAGGGCCCCCTATTAACGCCTGGGGTAGAGCAGGGGCCCCCTATTAACATCCGGGGTGTTAACAGGGGGCCCCTGCGCACACCCCCCTGCCAGCACCCCGGCCACCCGGCCACCCGGCCACCCGGCCACCCCGGGACGCACCGGTGCGCCGCCGGCACCGGCCCGCGCGTCGCATCGTCACACCGCTGACCGGGGCGGAGCCGTCGAGGAGCCCGCGATGACCGTCGAGCAGAGCGCGCCACCCCGCCACCGGCCGGACGTCGCCGTGGTCCAGCGGCGCACCGTACGCCTGCTCGCCGGCACCCAGGTCCTCGGCGGGACCGGGGTGACCATCGGCGTCGCCGTCGGGGCGCTGCTCGCCGCCGACCTCGCCGGTACGGCGGTGGCCGGCCTGGCGCAGAGCGCCGCCGTGGTGGGCGCCGCCCTGCTCGCCGTCCCGGTCACCCGCCTGATGACCGGGTACGGGCGGCGGCCCGGTCTGGCCCTGGCGTACCTGGTCGGTGCCGCCGGCGGAGTGCTGACCGTGCTGGCGGCGGTCACCGGGTGGGTACCGCTGCTCTTCCTCGGCATGCTGTTCTTCGGCGGGGGCAGCGCGGCGAACCTCCAGGCCCGCTACGCCGCGGTCGACCTGGCCGAGCCGGCCCGCCGGGGCCGGCAGCTCTCCGTGGTCGTCTGGGCGACCACGGTCGGCGCGGTGGTGGCGCCGAACCTCGCCGCGCTGGCCGACCGGCTCACCACGGGCTGGGGGCTGCCCCCGCTGGCCGGCCCGTTCGCGTTCAGCGCCGTGGCGTTCGTCGCCACGGCCGGGGTACTTCTGATCTTCCTCCGTCCCGACCCGTTGCTCACCGCCCGCCGGCTCACCGCCGACCCGGGCGTGCCGACCGACCCGGGCGCGGTGAACGAACGCAGCGCGGGGGCCGACCCGGGCGCGACGGGGGCCGGGTCGGGCCCTGCCCCCCGGCCGGCCGGGAGCCTGCGCGCGGCCTGGGCCCAGGTGCGCCGCCGGCCGGCCGCCCGGCTCGGCGTCGCCGCCGTGGCGGTGGGCCACCTGGTGATGGTCGCGGTGATGGTGATGACCCCGGTACGCCTGCACGAGGCGCACCACGACGGCGACGTGCTGCCGGTGGTGGGTCTGGTGCTGAGCCTGCACATCGCCGGCATGTACGCCGTCGCCCCGCTGGTCGGCTGGCTCACCGACCGGCTCGGCCGGCGGGCCGTCGTCCTCGGCGGGGCCGGGCTGCTGCTGGCCGCCTGTGCGGTCGCCGGCACCGCCGGGCACGACACGCCCCGGCTCGCCGCCGGCCTGGTCCTGCTGGGGCTGGGCTGGTCGGCGACGATGGTGGCCGGCTCCACGCTGCTGTCCGAGTCGGTCCCGGTGCCGGTCCGGCCGACGGTGCAGGGGCTGGCCGACCTGATCATGGGGCTGGCCGGGGCGGGGGCCGGTGCGGCCAGCGGGTTTGTCGTGCAGACGGCGGGATATCCGGTCCTCACCCTGCTTGCGGCGGTCGCGGTCGGGCCGCTGGTGGCGCTGGCGCTGCGACCGGTACCGTCGCGGGGTCCGGGCCGGGACGACGCCGGGGACGTGCCGGACGAGGAGGAGTGACACGTGCGGCTGACCGACTTCTGGGACCGGCTGGAGGAGGCCTTCGGCCCGGGGTACGCGGCCAGCATCGCCGCCGACCAGGTGCTGTCGCAACTCGGCGGGCGCACCATCGAGCAGGCGCTCGCCTCGGGTGAGGAGACCCACGTGGTGTGGCGGGCGGTCTGCGCCGCGTACCCCGACCGGGTGCCCGCGCGACTACGCTGAGCAGCGGTTTCGGTGCTGCCGCGTGTCGCTTGTCGAGTCGTACACCTGTTCGGCTATTGTCCACAGCGGGGTGCTCGTCCACAGCTCGCGGCCCGTCGGCTGGTTTTCTGTCGGACCCAGCGCCTAGCGTGTCCCGCGTGACGAGAAGCTCAGGAAAGACGCCGGCGAAGGCAGGGGTGGCAACCATGGCGGCAGGGCCTGACCGGGAGAAGGCACTCGACCTTGCTCTCGCTCAGATCGACAAGCAGTTCGGCAAGGGTTCGGTGATGCGGCTGGGGGAGCGGCCGGTCATCCAGACCGCGATCATCCCGACCGGCTCGATCGCCCTCGACGTGGCGCTCGGCGTGGGCGGCCTGCCCCGGGGCCGGGTGGTCGAGGTCTACGGCCCGGAGTCCAGCGGTAAGACGACGGTCGCCCTGCACGCGGTGGCCAACGCCCAGCGCAACGGCGGGATCGCCGCCTTCGTCGACGCCGAGCACGCCCTCGACCCGGAGTACGCGAAGGCCCTCGGCGTCGACACCGACGCCCTGCTGGTCTCCCAGCCGGACACCGGTGAGCAGGCGCTGGAGATCGTGGACATGCTGGTCCGCTCCGGCGCGCTCGACATCATCGTGATCGACTCGGTCGCCGCGCTGGTGCCGCGTGCCGAGATCGAGGGCGAGATGGGCGACAGCCACGTCGGCCTCCAGGCCCGGCTGATGAGCCAGGCGCTGCGCAAGATCACCGGTGTGCTCAACAACACCGGCACCACGGCGATCTTCATCAACCAGCTCCGCGAGAAGATCGGCGTCATGTTCGGCAGCCCCGAGACCACCACCGGTGGCCGGGCGCTGAAGTTCTACGCCTCGGTCCGGCTCGACGTGCGCCGGATCGAGAGCCTCAAGGACGGCACCGACGTGGTCGGCAACCGGACCCGGGTCAAGGTCGTGAAGAACAAGGTCTCCGCGCCGTTCAAGCAGGCCGAGTTCGACATCATGTACGGCAAGGGCATCTCCCGGGAGGGCTCGCTGATCGACGTCGGCGTCGAGCAGGCGATCATCCGCAAGTCCGGCGCCTGGTACACCTACGACGGCGACCAGCTCGGCCAGGGCAAGGAGAAGGCCCGCGAGTTCCTCCGGGAGAACCCGGACGTGGCCGCCGAGATCGAGAAGAAGATCCTGGAGAAGCTCGGCGTCGGCGCCGCTGCGGGCGGCGACGCCGCCGGCGGCCCGGAGCTGCCGCCGGTCGACTTCTGAGCGCCGGGTGGCCGGACGACGCGCCCGCACGGGGCGGGGCTGGGACGCCAGTCCACCCCGGGCGGGTGAGGCCACCAGCACGCCCCGCCCCCGCCGGGGACGCGGTGACGGGAGTGCTTCCGGGTCGACGGGGTTCGGCGGGGGCACCGAGCCGGGGGTAACCGGTGCGGAGCCGGCCCCGCCCCGGGACCCCGCCGAGGCGGCCCGCCGGGAGGCGGAGCTGGCCCGGGAGATCTGCCTGCGGCAACTCGCGGTCCGTCCGCGTACCCGGGCCGAGCTGGCCGGCGCGCTGACCCGGCGGGGGATCTCCGAGGAGGTGGCCGCCTCGGTCCTCGACCGGTACGACGAGGTCGGGATGATCGACGACGCCGCCTTCGCCCGCGCCTGGGTGTCGAGCCGGCACGCCGGTCGCGGGCTGGCCCGCCGGGCGCTCGCCACCGAGCTGCGTCAGCGGGGCGTGGCCGGCGAGGTGGCCGGTGAGGCGCTCGACGCGCTGGACGAGGAGACCGAGGCGCAGACCGCGCGGGCCCTGGTCGACCGCAAGCTGCGGACCGCCCGGGGCGAGCCGGACGCGGTCTTCCGTCGCCTGGTCGGCATGCTGGCCCGCAAGGGCTATCCCGCCGGCGTGGCGATCCGGGCGGTGAAGGACGCGCTCGCCGCGCAGAGCGCCGAGGCGGCCGAGTTCGCCGACGCGATCGACGCCGACGCGCTGGCCGACGCCGAGGGGGAGCCCGACCGCTGACCGGAGCCGGTGGTTGACCAGGGCGACCAGTCGGCGCGGCGGCGGGGCAGCCGGCCGGGCCGGAGCGTCGCCACCGGGTCCGGGAGGCCGGCGGCGCATCGGGCGAGGGGCGGTGGGCGGCCCGACAACGGGGCTCTTTGTCCTCTCGTGTCCGGACTGTCGGTGGGCAGGGAGTCACCCCTCAACTTCGCTCCGTTCGGGGGGTTTGATCATGACTCCTTGACCAGAGGGCCATCGGCGACCTAGCCTCGCCATACAAGCTCATTGCCCGACCGATGCAGGCTAAGCGCACAACATAGAACGCATAACGGAACAGCATCACTTTGCACGGCTCCCACGGACGTGGATCGGCGACCGCCGCCCGCGCCGGTGGGTGCTGGCGCGATAACTGCACCCCGCCGTCGGCGGTGCCCGAGGGGCGCCGCCGTCGGAAGGCTACCCAGGCCAGGCGCTCCGGTCGGGCGTCACGAGCCGCAGGCAGCGTGCCCACCGGCGCGACGGCTGCGGCGCCGACGTTCAGGGGAGGCGGCCATGGCGGGGCGGCAGAGGTACACCGGTGGCCCCACGGAGGCGGCATGAACGCCTTCGACCTCGTGCTCCTCGTGACGGTCGTGCTCCTGACCCTGGTCGTGGTCGGCGCGGTGCTGTTCGGGGTACGGGTGCTGCGCCGGCTCGCCGTGACACCGGCGGCCGAGGACCCCGCGTTCATCGCCGAGAAGGACCGTCAGGAGCAGTCCCTGGCCGCGTTGCGCACCGCCGCCGACGAGGCCAACAGCACCATCGACGTGGCGAAGTCGATGGCCGCCGCCGCCCGGGCCGAGGCGGCTGCCGCCAAGGCGGAGGCGAAGGCCGCCCGCGCCGAGGCCCGCCGGGTGCTCGACGCCGCCCGGGTCGAGGCGGACACCGTCCTGGAGCGGGCCCACAAGCAGGCGGAGACGGACGCCGAGCAGTTGCGCACGACCGCCCGGCGCAGCGGCGAGCGGGAGGTCGCCGTCCTGGCCGCCACCACCCGGGAGCAGGCGGCCGAGGTGGAACGGCGGGCCGCCCGGATGGACGAGCGGGAACGGCTGCACACCGAGGAGGTGGAGCGGCTCGCCGAGCGGGAGCGGCAGCTCACCGCCGCCAGCGCCGCCCTGGCCGCCCGGGAGTCGGCGCTGGTCCAGCGCGAGCAGGAGGTGGCCGAGGCGGAGGAGCAGCGCCGCCGCGAGCTGGAGCGGATCGCCGGGCTCACCGCCGAGGTGGCCCGGACCGAGCTGGTCGAGGCGATCGAGGGCCAGGCCAAGCGGGAGGCCGCCCTGCTGGTCCGCGACATCGAGTCCGACGCCCGCAACACGGCCGAGCAGCGGGCCCGGCACATCGTGGTGGACGCTATCCAGCGGGTGGCCAGCGAGCAGACCGCGGAGAGCGTGGTCAGCGTCATGCACCTGCCCGGCGACGAGATGAAGGGGCGGATCATCGGCCGGGAGGGGCGCAACATCCGCGCCTTCGAGTCGGTCACCGGGGTCAACCTGATCATCGACGACACCCCCGAGGCGGTGCTGCTCTCCTGCTTCGACCCGGTCCGCCGGGAGGTCGGCCGGCTCACCCTGGAGAAGCTGGTGCTGGACGGGCGCATCCACCCGCACCGGATCGAGGAGGTCTACGACCTGGCCCGGCAGGAGGTGGAGCAGCTCTGCCAGCGCGCCGCCGAGGACGCCCTGGTCGAGGTCGGCATCACCGAGATCCACCCGGAGCTGGTCACCCTGCTCGGCCGGCTGCGCTACCGGACGTCGTACGGGCAGAACGTGCTCAAGCACCTGGTGGAGACCGCGCACATCGCCGGGGTGATGGCGGCCGAGCTGCGGCTGGACGTGCCCACCATCAAGCGGTGCGCGTTCCTGCACGACGTCGGCAAGGCGCTCACCCACGAGGTGGAGGGTAGCCACGCCATCATCGGCGCCGACCTGGCCCGCAAGTACGGCGAGAGCGAGGACGTGGTGCACGCCATCGAGGCGCACCACAACGAGGTACCGCCGCAGACCATCGAGGCGGTGCTCACCCAGGCCTCCGACGCCTGCTCGGGCGGCCGGCCCGGGGCCCGGCGGGAGAGCCTGGAGGCGTACGTCAAGCGGCTGGAGCGGATCGAGGAGATCGCCGCCGGCAAGCTCGGCGTGGAGAAGGTCTTCGCCATGCAGGCGGGCCGGGAGATCCGGGTGATGGTCAAGCCCGACGACGTCGACGACATTGGCGCGGCGGTCCTGGCCCGGGACGTGGCCAAGCAGATCGAGGAGGAGCTGACGTACCCCGGTCAGATCCGGGTGACCGTGGTCCGCGAGTCCCGGGTCACCGAGATCGCCCGCTGAGCGAGCGGGCTGCGGCGGCCGGCGCGGCCGGCCCGCTCGTGCCGGTGGCCCGCGCCGCCGTTCGTGCCGGTGGCCCGCGCCGCCGTTCGTGCCGGTGGCCCCGGGCCGCCGCACCCTGCCGGTGGCCCGCGCCGCCGCACGTCCCGGTGGCCCGTCCCGCCCACAGCCGGGACTGCCGCGCGTGGCCCCGCTGGGGCCGACGCCGTGGGGACGGACGGCGCTGGGGCCGACATCGGTAGGACCGACGTGGGTAGGCCGACGTGGGCAGGACCCACGTCGCGGGGGCCGTAGGAGACGAGGGCGCTGCCCGTCGGCCGTGGACGGCGACAGGGCCGCACCCGGTGGGGTGCGGCCCTGTCGATGGCCGGTCGTGAGCCGTGCCGTCAGGACGCTGTGGTGTCAGGACGTTGTGGCGTCAGGACGCGCCGGACTGGGCCGTGGACTGGGCGCCGAGCGCGGCGGCGATGGCGGGCGGCGGGGCCGCCGTCGGGGTGTCCGCGGTCTTGCGACCCCGGGCGAGGCGACCCTGGACGTACTGGGCCAGCTTCGACAGGGAGTAGTTGACCACGATGAACAGGACACCGATGACGATGTAGACCGGGATCGGGTTGTTGAGCACCCCGATGATCTGCTTGCCGATGTTCAGGGTCTCCTCGTAGCTGATGATGAAGCCCAGCGAGGTGTCCTTGAGCACCACCACGAGCTGGCTGATCAGCGCCGGGAGCATGATCCGGAAGGCCTGGGGGAGCAGGATCAGGCCGGTGGTCTGCAGCGGGGAGAGGCCGATCGCGGCGGCGGCCTCCCGCTGCCCGCCGGGCAGCCCCTCCATGCCGGAGCGGAGGATCTCGGCGATGACCACCGAGTTGTAGATGGTCAGACCGATGACCAGGTAGGTCAGCGTGCTCAGCGAGATGCCGAACTCGGGGAAGCCCCGGGCCACGAAGAAGATCGTGATGACCACCGGGAGTCCCCGGAACACCTCGACGCAGAACCGGGTCAGGGCCGCCAGGAACAGGCTCAGCCCGCGCAGCAGGTACGTCACGGGGGCGGCCATACCGGTGAACCGTCGGGCGGTGAGGCTCTTGAGCTGGATCCGCAGCACCGCCAGCAGGGTGCCGACCACCAGGGAGGAGGCGATCGCCAGGACCGCCGCCATCAGGGTGTTGCCGAACCCGATCCCGATCCGCTCCCAGACCAGGCTGAAGTTCTCGTTGGAGGGGTCGATCAGCGGACCCCACAGCTCCATGGAGAACTGGCCGTTCTCGTCCAGCGGCCGGTAGACGAAGAAGTACGCCCCGATGAGGACGGCGATCGTGGCGACGATGCTGCCGATCAGGGTGATCCGGCGCTGCCGGGGACCGGGGACGTCGTAGAGGACGCTCTGGCTCATCGGGCCACCGCCTGTCGCTTCTCGATGCGGTCGAGGAGGGCGCCGAGGGGCACCGTCATGATCAGGTACCCGATGGAGATACCAATGGCGACCGGTACGAAGGCGTGGCCCTCGGCCGAGGTGAGCTGGTCGGCGCTCTGCGAGAGGTCGCCGACCACCCCGAAGAAGCCGACCAGCGCCGAGTTCTTGATCATGGCGATGATGACCGAGCCGAGCGGTACCACCGAGGCCTTCCAGGACTGCGGCAGGACCACGTACCGCAGGTTCTGCGTGAAGGTGAGGCCGAGGGAACGGGCGGCCTCGGCCTGCCCGGCGGGGACGGCGTTCACCCCGGAGCGCAGCGCCTCGCAGACGAAGGCGGCGGTGTAGAGCACCAGCGCGATCAACGCGAAGCGGAAGTACGGCAGGTCGGTCCCGAGCCGGCTGAAGATCGCGTCCAGCCCGGGGATGCGGAGGAAGTCCGCGTTGGAACCGAGGGCCGGCAGACCGAAGGCGGCGAAGAACATCACCACGGTCAGCGGCAGGTTGCGGAACATGTTCACGTAGGCGGTGCCGACCGCCCGCAGGGGCGGCACCGGGGAGATTCGCAGTACCGCCACGATGGCGCCCAGGATCAGGGCGCCGATCGCGGCGAGTAGGCAGATCTGGAGGGTGAGCCAGAAACCACCCGCGAAGACGTCGAACTTGTCGATGAGCACACTCACGGGTCGGACTTCCTCCCCACCCTCCAGATCAACTGTTCAGACTCAGTAGCGGTTGACGGCGGGCGGGTCGCCCAGCTCGGCACCGAACTTGCCGGCGGTGTCGTCCCAGGCCTTCTTCCAGCTGCCGTCGGAGTACGCCTTCTCCAGCGTGTCGTTGACGAAGCTGCGGAAGTCGGTGTCCTCCTTCTTCACCCCGAGGCCGTAGGGCTCCTTGGTGAAGTTCTCGCCGGCCAGCTTGAAGGCGTCGTTGCCGTTGGCGATGTAGCCGAGCAGGATGACGTTGTCGGTGGTGACGGCGTCGACCTGGCCACCGTTGAGGGCGTCCCGGCACTTGTCGTAGGTGTCGAAGAGGACGAGCTGCGAGCCGACGTCCTGGACGTACTTCTTGATCTCCTCGGCCGGCGTGGAGCCGGTGACCGAGCAGACCTTCTTGGTGCCGTCCTTGAAGGAGTCCGGCCCGGTGATCGAGGTGTCGTCCTTCTTCACCATGATGTTCTGGCCGGCCTCGTAGTACGGCCCGGCGAACGCGATCCGCTCCTTGCGGGTGTCGTTGATCGTGTAGGTCGCCGCGACCAGGTCGACGGTGCCGTTGACGATCACGTCCTCGCGGACCTTCGAGGGGGCCTCGACCCACTCGATCTTGTCCTCGGGGATGCCCAGCTCCTTGGCGATGATCTTCGCGACCTCGACGTCGAAGCCCTCCGGCTCACCCGAGAGGCCCTTGAGGCCGAAGCCCGGCTGGTCGAACTTGGTGCCGATCTTGATGGCCTGGGCCTTGTTGAGCCGCTCCATCGTGCTGCCGGCCGGGAACGACTTGCTCTCGCCGCCGGTGCCCTCCCCGGCCTCGTCGTTGCCGCCACAGGCGGTCAGGCCGAAGGCCAGGGTGGCGGCTGCGGCGAGCGCCGCTACGCGCTTCATACGCATCTTCATTCTCCTTTTTCGACGGAGCCCCATCGATGAGGGCTTCGACGGAGCTCGCCGGGGGCGGCACGCTCCACAACAGACGCCTAGTGCGTCAGGATCTTCGACAGGAAGTCCTTGGCCCGCTCACTGCGCGGGTTGGCGAAGAACTCGGTCGGCGCCGCGTCCTCGACGAGCCGGCCGTCGGCCATGAAGATGACCCGGTTCGCCGCGTGCCGGGCGAAGCCCATCTCGTGCGTGACCACGACCATGGTCATGCCGTCGCGGGCGAGCGACGTCATCACGTCCAGCACCTCGCCGACCATCTCCGGGTCCAGCGCGCTGGTCGGCTCGTCGAAGAGCATCGCCTTGGGCTGCATGGCCAGCGCCCGGGCGATGGCGGCCCGCTGCTGCTGGCCGCCGGAGAGCTGGGCCGGGAACTTGTCGGCCTGGTTGGCGATGCCGACCCGGTCGAGCAGGGCCAGGCCACGCTCCCGGGCGGCGGCCGGCTTCTCCTTGCGGACCTTGACCGGCCCGAGGGTCACGTTCTCCAGGATGGTCTTGTGCGCGAAGAGGTTGAACGACTGGAAGACCATGCCGACCTCGCTGCGCAGCTTCGCCAGCGCCTTGCCCTCGGCGGGCAGCGGCCGGCCGTCGAAGGTGATCGTGCCCGAGTCGATCGGCTCCAGGCGGTTGATCGTCCGGCACAGCGTCGACTTGCCGGAGCCGGAGGGGCCGATCACCACCACCACCTCGCCCCGACCGACCGAGAGCGAGACGTCCTGCAGCACGTGCAGTGGCCCGAAGTGCTTGTTGACCTCGTCCAGCACGATGAGCGGTTCGCCCGTCGTCACGTCGTCCACCGTCCCTGTCGTCGCGGGAACCGGGGTCGGATGAACCCCCGGTTGCGGCAACTGTAGGCGGGGCGACGTAGCGGCATGCAAGCCAAATGGTCACGAGGGTGTAACACCCGTCCCGGACTGTGTCCGGAATCCGAATTCCGGCCCGCATCGGGCCGCTGTGGTGGCGATCGCCACGTTGGCCACGGGATCATCGGAGGATGACCGAACCGGTACGACTGACCAGGTACGCCCGGGGTGGTGGGTGTG
Source organism: Micromonospora rosaria (assembly GCF_001567585.1). Classification (GTDB taxonomy): domain Bacteria; phylum Actinomycetota; class Actinomycetes; order Mycobacteriales; family Micromonosporaceae; genus Micromonospora; species Micromonospora rosaria. The sequence goes on along the minus strand of NZ_LRQV01000053.1, from coordinate 14,032 downwards.
CCTGCAAGATCCCGCCCGGCGAGCTGGAGGCCATGGTGGCCGGGCTCGCCCCCGCCAGCGGCACCGCCGAACTGTTGGTCGGGATCGACCACGGCGACGACGCCGCAGTGGTTCGCCTCGATGAGTGTACCGGACTGGTGAGCACCGCCGACTTCTTCACACCGGTGGTCGACGATCCGTACGACTGGGGGCGGATCGCGGCGGCCAACGCCCTCTCCGACGTCTACGCGATGGGCGGCACCCCGTTGGTCGCGCTCAACCTGCTCTGCTGGCCGCGTGACGTGCTGCCGCTGGACCTGGCCCGGGAGGTGCTGCGCGGCGGGCAGGACGTGGCCCGCCAGGCCAGCTGTCACCTGGCCGGCGGGCACAGCGTCGACGACGACGGCCCCAAGTACGGCCTGGCGGTGACCGGGGTGGTCCGCCCCGACGAGTTGATCACCCTGGACGCGGGGCGGGCGGGGCTGCCGCTGTCGTTGACCAAACCGCTCGGGGTGGGGGTGCTGAACACCCGGCACAAGGCGACCGGCGAGACGTTCCCCGAGGCGGTGGCCACGATGAGCGCCCTGAACCGGGACGCCGCGAGCGCGGCGGTCGCCGCCGGGATCCGCTGCGGCACCGACGTGACCGGCTTCGGCCTGCTCGGGCACGCCTCGAAGCTGGCGCGGGCCAGCCGGCTGACGGTCGCCATCGACACCGCCCGGGTGCCGTACCTGGCCGGGGCGCGGGAGGCGGTGCGGGACGGGTACGTCAGCGGGGGCAGCCGGCGCAACCTGGACTGGGTGACCCCGTGGACCGACGCCGGCCCGACCGGTGAGGCCGACCGGCTGCTGCTGGCCGACGCGCAGACCTCCGGCGGGCTCCTGGTCGCGGGGGAGGTGCCCGGGGCGACCGTGATCGGCGAACTGCTGCCCCGGGGCGAACACCTGGTGCTGCTGCGCTGAGCCTTGGCCGCTGGTCGGCCCCCTGGTGTCGCACCCCGCCCCGGCCCGCCCCGGGGCGGGTGCGGCGTCGGCTCGCCGGCCGTCCGGTCGCGCGTTCGGGGCACCGTACCCGATAAACTGTCATCTTCCCGCTACTTCCAGCAACGGGGACTCAGGAAAATTTGCCCGGAATGGTCACAGACCGGTAACTTGCCCCCGGCTGCGGTCATATGCCCCCCACCATCGTCAGTAAGGCCCGATCCGGAGGCCGGTGGGACGAGCACAGCGAGGAGGCGGCGTGACCGAGCTGTGGAACTGGAGAATCGACCGGGTGCCACCCGTGGAGGTGTACCCGGCACTGGCCGAGGCGCTCGGTCGGGTGGTGATGCCGCTGGCGGTGGCCGACCCGGCCCGCCTGCCCACGTACGCGGTGATCTGCGACGTCTGGGAGGCCCCGGGCGAATTCGGCACCATCGTGGACTGCTACGGCGTGCCCGACCGGCTGTCCGAAGAGGCGGGCATCGCGGCCCTGGCCCGGCTGCTGGGGCGCAACTGCCTGCTGCGCGACGACACCCTGGACGCCGGGCGGCACCTGCTCGTCGGGCCGGACGGCACCATCCGTCCGGTGCACTTCGACCTGACCGAGACCGACGACGGCGAGGAACTGAGCAACCAGCGGCTCTGCACCCTGGACAATCCGGGCTGCCGGGGCTGGTCCCGGTGCCACCGGTCGCGCTGGGCGCCCGACTCGGTCATCCCCGCCCTCGCCGCCGCCTGACCCCCCGGCCTGAACCCCGCCCGGCACGCGGGGCGCGCGGGGCGGGACGGCGCGGGCGGTGAGAAGGGTTCCCTTCTCTACCCCAGGCGTTAAGAGGGGGCCCTTCCTTCCCGGCGGGCGGGGGTGGCGCCGCCCTTGACGACCAGGTCGTCGAGGAGGGTGCGGGTGGCCGCCGCGACCGCGGCGACCGCCGCGTCGAAGGCGGCGGCGTTGTGGGCGGCGGGTGCCCGGAAACCGGAGATCTTCCGGACGTACTGCAACGCGGCGGCGTCGATGTCGGCCGGGGTCACCGCCGGCACGAACGGTTCACGCAGGGTCTTGATGCTGCGGCACATCGCCTTCTCCTCGCCTGGGCCCGGACCGGACCCGTCCACGGTGCCACGCTCCGGGCCGGGACGGGGGGCGAGACCCGCCGGGCGGGGCCCCGCCCCGGGGCGGGTGGTGGGACGCCACCGGGCCGCGTCGAGGGGCCGCTACCCTGGTACCCCGAGGAAAGGGGCGCTGCGAGGGTGGCGAAGACCTACAACGTCGTGACGTACGGCTGCCAGATGAACGTGCACGACTCCGAACGGATCTCCGGCCTGCTGGAGCGGGCCGGCTACGTGCGGGCCGACGCGGGTGACGACCACCCGGACGTGATGGTCTTCAACACCTGCGCGGTACGGGAGAACGCCGACAACCGGCTCTACGGCAACCTCGGCCACCTGCGCCCGGTGAAGTCCCGCAATCCGGGGATGCAGATCGCCGTCGGCGGCTGCCTGGCGCAGAAGGACCGGGGCGAGATCGTCCGTCGGGCGCCCTGGGTGGACGTGGTCTTCGGCACGCACAACATCGGCTCGCTGCCGGTGCTGCTGGAGCGGGCCCGGCACAACGCCGCCGCCGAGGTGGAGATCCTGGAGTCGCTGGACGTCTTCCCCTCCACCCTGCCGACCCGGCGCGAGTCGACCTACGCCGGCTGGGTGTCGATCTCGGTGGGCTGCAACAACACCTGCACCTTCTGCATCGTGCCGGCGCTGCGCGGAAAGGAGAAGGACCGTCGCCCCGGCGACATCCTCTCCGAGGTCCGCGCCCTGGTCGACGAGGGCGTGCTGGAGGTGACCCTGCTCGGGCAGAACGTCAACTCCTACGGCGTCGAGTTCGGCGACCGGTACGCCTTCGGCAAGCTGCTGCGGGCCTGCGGGGACGTCGACGGGCTGGAGCGGGTCCGGTTCACCAGCCCGCACCCGAAGGACTTCACCGACGACGTGATCGCCGCGATGGCCGAGACGCCGAACGTCTGCCACTCGCTGCACATGCCGTTGCAGTCCGGCTCGGACGACGTGCTGCGCGCGATGCGCCGGTCGTACCGGTCGGAGCGGTACCTCGGCATCATCGACAAGGTCCGGGCGGCGATGCCGGACGCGGCGATCACCACGGACATCATCGTCGGCTTCCCCGGCGAGACCGAGGCCGACTTCGCGCGGACCCTGGACGTGGTCCGCGCGGCCCGGTTCTCCTCGGCGTTCACCTTCCAGTACTCCAAGCGGCCCGGCACCCCGGCCGCCACCATGGACGGCCAACTGCCCAAGCAGGTGGTGCAGGAACGCTACGAGCGGCTGGTCGCCACGGTCGAGGAGATCACCTGGGCGGAGAACAAGAAGCTGGTGGGGGAGACCGTCGAGGTGCTGGTCGCCGTCGGCGAGGGGCGCAAGGACGAGCGCACCGGCCGGATGTCCGGCCGGGCCCGCGACGGGCGGCTGGTGCACTTCGACGCCGGCTCGTACCAGGGGCTGATCCGCCCCGGTGACATCGTGCACACCACCGTCACGTACGCCGCCCCGCACCACCTCAACGCCGACGGCGAGCCGGTCGCGCACCGGCGGACCCGGGCCGGGGACGCCGCCGAGGCGGGCCGCTCCCCGCGTACCCCCGGGGTGCTGCTCGGGTTGCCCACGGTCGGTGTGCCGGCCGTGGCGCCCGCGCCGACGACCGGCTGCGCCGCGCACTGACGTGAGGTCGGGGCCCGCCGCGTGGGCGGGCCCCGAGCCGGGTCCGGGGCTCAGACCGAGATCTTGCCGGCGCCGGCGCCGTTGGTCACGATCGACTTGACGTTGGCGGCCGGGTCCAACGGATAGCCGTACGGGATGCCGGCGACGCTGCCGCCGGCCTGCCCGGCGCCCGAGTTGACGAAGTGGTTGTTCCGGGCCACCAGGGTGCCCGGACCGGAGCTGCCCTCACCCAGGTGGTACGGGTCCCGCACGTTCTCGAAGTAGTTGCCCTCGACCAGGACGCCGCCACCCATGGTGGAGGCGACGCCGTACCCGCCGTTGCTGCGGTAGAAGTTGTTGAACACGTGCACCGGGTTGCCGAAGCGGACCCGGGGGTTGCGCTGGTTGCTGCCGTCGAAGTAGTTGTGGTGGTAGGTCACCCGCAGCTTGCCCTGGTCCTGGCCGGCGTTGCTGTCGCTGTGCCCGAGCAGCATGGTCTTGTCGTGGTTGTGCACGCGGTTCCAGGACACGGTGATGAAGTCCGAGCCCCGCTTGATGTCGACCGCGCCGTCGTACCCGGCGGTGAAGGTGTTGTGGTCGATCCAGAGGTTGGTGGCGTTCTGCTCGACGTTGATCGCGTCGTCGCCCCAGTTGCGGAAGGTGAGGTTCCGGATGATGACGTTGCGGTCGCCGTTGACGGTGAAGCCGCAGCCGGCGATGGTCGCCCCGGCGTTGCCGAGGATGGTCTTGTTGGACCGGACCCGCAGCATGCCGGAGCAGGTGATGGTGCCGGAGACCCGGATCACCGAGGCGCTGCTGGAGCCCAGCGCGCTGGTCAGCGCGGCGGCGGTGGTGACCGTGGTGGTGGGGGAGCTGCCGCCGCCGGTGGTGCCGCCGTTCTGGGTGGCCCAGCCGACCAGGTAGTTCGGGGCGGCGGAGGCCGGCGAGCTGATGACGGTGAGCGCCCCGACCACCAGCAGCGAGGCGGTGGCGGTGGCGGTGGTGGCGAGCAGGGTCCTACGCCAGGATGTGCGCACGGTGCTCTCCTTCTGCCGAAGAGGGGACAGCGAGGGTCGGCCGTCCCGCACGCCGTCGACGGGGTGGCGGCGCGCGGGGTTCGGCCGGGGACGGTCCGTCGTGCCCCTACCGGTGGACTGACTGGCTCGGGTGAGAAGCACCCCCGGGTCGGCGCTCCTCTCGGTGCGATGGCAAGCGCTTTCCCCGATGGAAACACAGATGAGTATCGATGTAAAGACTGGTTGTGAACGTTCTCATCCACGGCCTCGGGCGGCCCGACGTGGGTCGGCGCGCGGGGGTGGACGGCCGAGGACCCCCGTCCCGGGGCGGGACGGGGGTCCTGGTCGGTGTCGGGCCCGGCCGGGCTAGCTGGCCTGCTCGGCGAGCTGGAGGAACTGCCGCTTCGAGGCCAGCGCCTGCTCGGCCTCCTTGATCCGGCGGGCGTCCCCGGCGGCCTGGGCGCGGGTCAGCCGCTGCTCGGCCTCGGCGACCTGCTCACGCATCTGCGCCAGCAGCGGGTTGTCGGCCGGGGCGGTCCGGCGCCAGGCGGAGTCCATCACCTCGCGGACCTTGTCGTCGATCGCCCGCATCCGGCGCTCCAGCCCGGCGGCGGCGTCCCGGGGCACCCGGCCCGCCTCGTGCCACTGGGCCTGGATGTCGCGCAGCCGGACCTGGGCGCCCTTCGGGTCCCCGTCGATGTCGAGCGCCTCCGCCTCGGCCAGCAGGGCCTGCTTGCGCTCCAGGTTGGCCCGCTGCTCGTTGTCACGGGCCGAGAAGACCTCGCTGCGCCGGGTGAAGAAGTCGTCCTGGGCGGCCCGGAACCGTTCCCAGAGCTTCTGCTCGGCCTCCTTGGACGCCCGGGGCGCGGCCTTCCACTGGGCCATCAGCTCCTTGAGCTGGTTGGCGGTGGCCGCCCACTCGCTGGAGTCCTTCAGCTTCTCCGCCTCGGCGACCAGCTCCTCCTTGACCGACTGGGCCTGCTTGCGCTGGGCGTCCAGGGAGGCGAAGTGGGCGCCCCGGCGCCGGGTGAAGCCGTCCCGGGCGGCGGCGAACCGCTTCCACAGCTCACCGTCGGCCTTCTTGTCGACGCCCCGGATGGTCTTCCACTCGTCGAGGATCTCCTTGAGCCGGTCCCCGGCGGACTTCCAGCCGGTCGCCTCGGCGGCCAGCCGCTCCGCCTCCTCGACCAGGGTCGTCTTGCGGGCGAGCGCCTCGGCGCGGGCCGCGTCCTTGGCCGCCCGGGCCTCCCCGGCCTTCTCCTCGGCGAGGGTGGCGAGCTTGTCCAGCCGGCTGGCCAGCGCGTCGATGTCGCCCACGACGTGCGCCTCCGCCAGCGAGGCGCGGATGCGGCGGATCGTCGCCAGGGAATGACCCGCGTCGGCGGCCCCTGAGGAGAGCCGGGCCTCGGTCAGGTCCACCTCGGTCACCAGGTCGGCGAAGCGGCGCGCGAAGTGGGCCAGCCCCTCCTCCGGTGCCCCCGCCTGCCAGGAACCGACCACCCGCTCGCCGTCGGCGGTCTTGACGTAAACGGTGCCGTCCGCGTCCACCCGTCCGAAGGCAGTCCAGTCGCTCATGTGCCCATCCTCGTTCTCCCGGCGTCGACAGGTCGGACCCGCGATCGCCGCCACGGCGCAGCAAGTTACTCCCGGCATTGTCACAGGTCTCACCGGGTCCGCGTCGAGCGCCTATCGCCGACCGTGACCATACGGTGTCCTACTCCCCGGTGGGGACCCGCACGTCGGCCGGTTCGGCGTTCCCGTCTTCTTTACCGTACGATGTACGACAAGCTGCCCCCGTCGGGGGCCGGAAGGAGCCCGCCCGATGTCCCAGACCCCGTCCCGGACCGTCCCACCGGCCGACGCCGGGTACGTCCCCAGCGCCGAGGAGTTGGCCGCCCTCGACGACTGGTTCCGCCGGTACGACGCCCTCGCCGCGGCGGGCGACGTCGCCGGCACCGCCGACCTGGCGCTGTTCCCCCTCAACACGGTCACCGACGACGCCGCCGGGGAGGCCTCGGCCCAGCAACTCGACCGGGCGGCGTACCTGGAGATGATGGGTGGGGTCCTCGGCGGCGCGGGGGAGGTGACGATGGAGTCCCGGCGCACCCCGCACTTCCTCACCGCCAGCCTGGCCGTGGTGTTCACCGACGCCGAGTTCACCGTGGACGGCCACCGGCAGCGGGTCCGCTACGCCGACGTGCTGGTCAAGGTGGGCGGGCAGTGGCGGTTCCAGACCATGGTGCAGGGCGGCTGGGGCGACCACGCCGGCTGACCGGGTCAGCGGGAAGCCCCACCACCCGGCCGCTACGGTTGCCTGGTGTCCCTGGTCGCCGCCGCCGTCTGCCCCCACCCGCCACTGCTCGTACCCGACCTCGCCGGCGCCGCCGCGCCGGAGCTGGACGATCTCCGGGCCGCCTGCGACGCGGCCGTCGCCGGCCTGCTGGCCGCCGGGCCGGAGCTGATCCTGCTGGTCGGCGGCGGTCCGGAGAGCACCGCCTTCCGGACCGCCGACTACGGGTCGCTGCGCCCGTACGGGCTCGACCGGGCGGTCCGACTGTGGAAGGTCAACTGCGCCGGCGGCGAGCGGCTGCCGTTGAGCCTGACCATCGGCGCCTGGCTGCTCGGGCGCTCCGGCACCGACCTGCCCCGGTTCGCCGAGGCGGTCGCCGTCGACGCCACCACCACCGCCTGCGCCACCCTCGGCGCGGACCTGGTCCGGCGGACCGAGCACCCGTTCGCCCTGCTGGTGCTCGGGGACGGGTCGGCCTGCCGGGGCACGGCGGCGCCCGGCTACGACGACCCGCGCGCCGAGGCGTACGACGACGGGGTGGCCGCGGCCCTGGCCGCCGCGGACACCGACGCCCTGCTCGACCTGGACCCGGACCGGTCGGCGGAGCTGAGAGCCGCCGGCCGGGCACCCTGGCAGGTCCTCGCCGGGGCGGCCCGCGCGGCCGGCGGCACCTGGCAGGGCGAGCTGACCCACTACACCGTGCCCTACGGCGTGGCCTACTTCGTGGCCTCCTGGCGGCGGCCGGCGGGCGGGCCGGCGTGAGCGCGGCGGCCGGCCCGCCCGTCGACCCGGCGGGCGGTGGGGCCGGGACGGTCGTGGCGGTGGTCGGGCCGACCGCCGCCGGGAAGTCCGCGCTCAGCATCCCGCTGGCGCACGCCCTCGGCGGGGAGGTGGTCAACGCCGACTCGATGCAGCTCTACCGGGGCATGGACGTCGGCACCGCCAAGCTCACCCCGGCCGAACGCGACGGCGTGCCGCACCACCTGCTGGACATCTGGGACGTCACCGAGCCGGCCAGTGTCGCCGAGTACCAGCGGCTGGCCCGCGCGGCGATCGACGACATCCTCGCCCGGGGGCGGGTGCCGCTGCTGGTCGGCGGCTCCGGCCTGTACGTGCGGGCGGTGCTGGAACGCTTCGAGTTCCCCGGCACCGACCCGGCGCTGCGCGACCGCCTCGAACGGGAACTCGCCGCCGTCGGCCCCGCCCCGCTGTACGCGCGGCTGCGCGCGGCCGACCCGGCCGCGGCGGCGGGCATCCTGCCCGGCAACGGCCGGCGGATCGTCCGGGCCCTGGAGGTGATCGAGCTGACCGGGGCGCCGTTCACCGCCGCGCTGCCCGAACCCACCCCGTACTACCCGTCCGTGCAGCTCGGCGTGGACCTGGACACCGCCGTGCTGGACGAGCGGATCGCGGTACGGGTGGACCGGATGTGGGCCGACGGCCTCGTCGCCGAGGTCCGCGAGCTGGTCGGCCGGGGCCTGCGGCAGGGGCGGACCGCCAGCCGGGCCCTCGGGTACCAGCAGGTGCTGCGCCTGCTCGACGGCGAGTGGACCGAGGCGCAGGCGCGCGACGAGACGGTCCGGGCCACCCGCCGCTTCGTCCGCCGGCAGCGCTCCTGGTTCCGCCGCGACCCGCGCGTGCACTGGCTGGACTCGGCCGCGCCGGACCTGGTCGAGGCCGCCCTGCGGCTGGTGCGTCCCGCTGGGTGATGATGGGGGCGTGGAGTTCACCAAGGGGCACGGCACCGGCAACGACTTCGTCATCCTTCCCGACCCGGACGGCACCCTCGACCTGACCCCCGAGCGGGTCGCCGCGCTCTGCGACCGGCGGCGTGGCCTCGGCGCGGACGGCGTGCTGCGGGTGGTCCGGGCGGCCAAGCACCCCGAGGGGGCCGGGCAGGCCGGCGAGGCCGAGTGGTTCATGGACTACTGGAACGCTGACGGCTCCTTCGCCGAGATGTGCGGCAACGGGGCACGGGTCTTCGTCCGGTACCTGCTCGACACCGGGCTGGCCACCCCGGCGGGCCGGGCGTTGCCGGTGGCGACCCGGGCCGGCGTCGTGCGCGCGCTCGTCGTGGGCGACGAGATCTCCGTCGAGATGCGCCGCCCCCGGGTGTACGACACCTCGGCCGCCAGCCTCGGCGGGCTCACCCTGCCCGGCGCGGCGGTGGACGTCGGCAACCCGCACCTGGTGTGCGCCCTGCCGGCGGGGCTGGAGCTGCCGGCGCTGGACCTCACCCGGGCGCCCGGGTTCGACCCGGCGGTCTTCCCGGCCGGGGTGAACGTCGAGTTCACCGCCCCGGCGGAGCCGGTCGACGGCACCGACGCCCACGTGCTGATGCGGGTCTACGAGCGCGGCTCCGCCGAGACCCTCTCCTGCGGTACGGGCGCCTGCGCGGTCGGCGCGGTGGCCCTGCGCGACGCCGGCCTGGACACCGGCAGCGTCGCGGTCGACGTCCCCGGAGGCCGCCTCACCGTACGGCTCACCGAGGACTCCTGCTGGCTCACCGGCCCGGCCACCCTCGTCGCCACCGGCACCCTCCACCCCTGACCCCCTCTCCCCGCCCCTCTTCCCTCCGCGATCTTGCAGTTGCGGCCCGTGTTCCGGGCTGTTCGCCCGCTTTGTCGGGGCGGCAACTGCAAGATCGCCGAGAAACGGGCGGGGGAGGGGACGGGGTGGGGCGCGGGGGGTCAGGGGGTGGCGGAGGCGGTGGCGGCGATCTCGGGGAGGTCGGCGGGGCCGGGGTCGGCGGCGGGGGCGGGGGTGGCGGCCGGGTTCTGCGCGGCGGCGCGGACGGCGGCGGCGACCGCCGGGGCGACCCGGGAGTCGAAGACGCTCGGCACGATCACCGTCGGGTTGATCTTCTCCTCGCCGACCACGTCCGCGATGGCCCGGGCGGCGGCGATCGCCATCTCCTCGGTGAACTCCTCGGCGTGGGCGTCCAGCATGCCCCGGAACACGCCGGGGAAGGCCAGCACGTTGTTGATCTGGTTCGGCTGGTCCGAGCGGCCGGTGGCGACCACCGCGGCGTGCTTGCGCGCCTCCCGGGGGTCCACCTCCGGGTCCGGGTTGGCCAGCGCGAAGACGATCGCGCTCTTGGCCATGGTGGCGATGTCGTCGCCGGTGAGCAGGTTCGGCGCGCTGACCCCGATGAAGACGTCCGCGCCCCGGACCGCCCCGGCCAGGTCACCGGAGTAGTTGTCCCGGTTGGTGTTCTCGGCCAGCCACTGCCAGGCCGGGTTAAGCCCGGTCAGACCACGGTGCAGGGCGCCCTGCCGGTCGTAGGCGATGATGTCGCCCACGCCCTGGCGCAGCAGCAGCTTCATGATCGCGGTGCCCGCCGCGCCGGCACCGGAGACCACCACCCGGACGTCGGCGAGCTGCTTGCCGACCACGCGCAGCGCGTTGGTCAGCGCGGCCAGCACCACGATGGCGGTGCCGTGCTGGTCGTCGTGGAAGACCGGGATGTCCAGCGCGTCACGCAGCCGGGCCTCGATCTCGAAGCAGCGCGGCGCGGCGATGTCCTCCAGGTTGATCCCGCCGTACGCGGGGGCGATCGCCTTGACGATCTGCACGATCTCGTCGGTGTCCTGGGTGTCCAGCACCACCGGCCAGGCGTCCACCCCGCCGAAGCGCTTGAACAGCGCCGCCTTGCCCTCCATCACCGGCAGCGAGGCGGCCGGGCCGAGGTTGCCCAGGCCGAGCACGGCCGAGCCGTCGCTGACCACGGCGACCGTGTTGCGCTTGATGGTCAGCCGGCGGGCGTCGGCCGGGTTCTCCGCGATCGCCTGGCAGACCCGCGCCACGCCCGGGGTGTACGCCCGGGACAGCTCGTCGCGGGTGCGCAGCGAGACCTTGGAGCTGACCTCGATCTTGCCGCCGAGGTGCAGCAGGAAGGTGCGGTCGGAGACCTTGCGCACGTCCACGCCGTCCAGCGCGCTCAGCGCCTGGACCACCTGGTCGGCGTGGTGGGCGTCGGCGGTGTCGCAGGTCAGGTCGACGATCACGTTGGTCGGGTCGGAGTCGACCACGTCCAGGGCGGTGACGATCGCGCCGGACTCGCCGACACAGGTGGTCAGCCGGCCGATCGAGGAGGCGTCCGCAGGCACCGCGATCCGGATCGTGATCGAGAATCCGGCACTCGGAAGTCGGGTGATGGCCACGGAAAAATCCCCTCCGTCAACGCTGGCGGCCGGTCAGATGTCGCCCCGCCTTTCTACTCGCCCGCCGAGGTCGTCCGGCATTCACCCCCTGGTTGGCCGGCCGAGACCGGCGTGCACCCCCCTGGCTGGCCGGCCGAGACCGGCGTGCACCCTCCTGGTTCACCGGTCGGAGGCGGGCATATAGCACGTGCGTGCGGCGTTGCTCCATGACAGGATTACCGGTAGCTGACAGATTCTGTGCGGTCAGCTACCTATCGGACACACGTGACATTGTCGGACAACAGGCGGGAGAGCGGTTTGCGAGACCAGGAGACCTTCGTCTCAGTCGAGGGCGAGGAACTCGACGCCACCACCGGTGAGCTGGAGCTGTCGGAGCGCCAGGCCCTGCGTCGCGTTCCCGGCCTCTCCACCGAGCTCACCGACGTCACCGAGGTCGAGTACCGGCAGCTGCGACTGGAGCGGGTCGTCCTGGTCGGCGTCTGGACCGAGGGTACGGTCGCCGACGCGGAGAACTCGCTCACCGAGCTCGCCGCGCTGGCCGAGACCGCCGGATCGCAGGTCCTGGAGGGGCTCATCCAGCGCCGTACCCGGCCCGACCCGGCGACGTACATCGGTCGCGGCAAGGTCGAGGACCTCGGCGCGGTGGTCCGCTCCTCCGGTGCCGACACGGTGATCTGCGACGGTGAGCTTTCCCCGTCCCAGCTGCGCAACCTGGAGCAGCGGATCAAGGTCAAGGTGATCGACCGGACGGCGCTGATCCTCGACATCTTTGCCCAGCACGCCAAGAGCAAGGAGGGCAAGGCGCAGGTCGAGCTGGCCCAGCTCGAGTACCTGCTGCCCCGGCTGCGCGGCTGGGGCGAGGCCCTCTCCCGGCAGGCCGGTGGCTCCGGCGGCGGGGGCGGGGCCGGCGGCGGCGTGGGCCTGCGTGGTCCCGGTGAGACCAAGCTGGAGACCGACCGGCGGCGCATCCGCCACCGGATCGCCCGGCTGCGCCGCGAGATCAAGAGCATGAAGACGGTACGCCAGACCAAGCGGGCCCGGCGGGCGCGCAACGTGGTGCCGGCGGTGGCCATCGCCGGGTACACCAACGCGGGCAAGTCCAGCCTGCTCAACCGGCTCACCGGGGCGGGCGTGCTGGTGGAGAACGCGCTCTTCGCCACCCTCGACCCGACCACCCGGCGGGCCACCACCGCCGACGGGCGGCAGTACACCCTCTCCGACACCGTCGGGTTCGTCCGGCACCTGCCGCACCAGATCGTCGAGGCGTTCCGCTCGACGCTGGAGGAGGTCGCCGACGCCGACCTGCTGGTGCACGTCGTCGACGGCGCCCACCCCGACCCGGAGGAGCAGGTCCGGGCGGTCCGGGAGGTGCTCGTCGAGGCGGGCGCGGAGCGGCTGCCCGAGCTGCTGGTGGTCAACAAGGTCGACGCCGCCGACGAGGAGACGCTGCTGCGGCTCAAGCGGCTCTGGCCGGACGCCGTCTTCGTCTCCGCCCACACCGGGCGCGGCATCGACGAGCTGCGGGCGGTGGTGGAGAGCCGGCTGCCGACCCCGGCGGTCGAGGTCCGGGCCGTGCTGCCGTACGACCGGGGGGACCTGGTCGCCCGGGTGCACCAGTACGGTGAGGTGCTGAGCACCGAGCACCTGCCCGAGGGCACGGTGCTGCACGTCCGGGTGGACGAGGGGCTCGCCGCCGAACTGGCGCCGTTCGACGAGGACCGGACGGACCGGGTGGTGACCGCCCACCGCTGACCGGCGTCGACCAACCGGTAACAGAGACATGCGACACTGACGTCATGCGCCGCGTCGTCTCCTTGTTCACGGTTGCCGTCGCCCTGTTCGGGGCCACCGTGGCGTTTCCCGGCGCGGCCACGGCCGCGCCGGCTCCGCAGACCGAGGCGGAGCCGGGCAAGAAGCGGTGCACGGTCTCGGACGAGCGCCTGCGGGAGCTCTCCGGCCTGGTGGCCACCGAGAACGGCTACATCGTCGTCAACGACAGCTCCGACGTCGAGGAGCGCAAGCGCGTCTTCTACCTCGACAGCCGGTGCCGGGTCACCAAGGCGGTGCAGTACACCCAGCAGGGGCCGTTCGACACCGAGGACCTGGCGCTCTCGCCGGACGGCAGGACGCTCTGGATCGCCGACATCGGTGACAACATCACCAGCAGCGAACGCCGGCAGCGGGTCGCGGTGTGGACCATGCCGGTCGACGGTTCCGAGCGCCCGGTGCTGCACCGCCTGTCGTACCCGGAGCGCAAGCCGCACGACGCGGAGGCGCTGCTGATCGGCCCGGACAACCTGCCGTTGGTGATCACCAAGGAGCTCAACGGCAAGTCGCAGATCTTCACCCCCACCGGGCCGCTGAAGTCCGGTGACACCGACCCGGTGCCGATGAAGAAGGTCGGCGACGTCACCCTCCCGAAGACCACCACCGACAACCGGCTGGGCGCCCCCGGGCGGCTGGCCGTCACCGGTGCGGCCCGGTCGCCGGACGGCACCCGGGTGGTGCTGCGCACCTACGCGGACGCCTTCGAGTACGACGTCACCGACGGCGACGTGCTCGGCGCCCTGACCACGGGCACGCCCCGGGTGACGCCGCTGGCCGACCCCTTCGGCGAGGCGATCGCGTACACGCCGGACGGCAAGACCTTCGTCACCGTCTCCGACGGCGGCCAGCTGGAGGACTCGGATCCGATCGACATCCTCGCGTACACCCCGTCGCAGAAGACCGCGGCGGAGCTCGCCGCCGGGCCCGAGCCGCCACCGGCCAAGGAACAGTCCTTCCTCTCCGGCCTCTCCCTGGACGACATCACGTACCTGATCGCGGCGATCGGGATTCTCGGCGCGCTGCTGGTCGGCGCCGGCATCGTGGGGATCCTGCGCTCCCGCCGCCGTCCGC
>NZ_LRQV01000052.1 GCF_001567585.1 Micromonospora rosaria | reverse complement strand
GCCCGGCGGTTCGCCGGGGCGGGGGCCCTGCCCGCCCTGCGACCGCCGTACACGCCGGCCGAGCGCGCCGCCCGGAAGCGCTACCTGCACCGGGCGGCCGTGCTGGCGCACTGGCGGGGCGACCTCACCGTGCAGCAACTCCGTGACGTCTTCGCCGGGCGGGGCGGCTGGGACCCCCGGCGGCACCCGGTCGAGCAGGAGGTGCTGCTGGCCCGCGCGGTCCGCGACGCCAAGCTGGCGCGGTACCGCCAGGCGGTCGTCCGGGAGCGGGCGGCGTGGCGGGACGCCGACCTGTCCGCCGAGGCGGCCCGGGTGCTCGCCGTAGAGGCGTACGCGGCGGCGCAGCGGCTCAGCCCGGCCGTCGCGCCGGCGGCGGCGACGTCGGCGCAGGCCCGGCGTACCGTGCTGGCGGCCCGGTTCCGCCCGGCCCGGGTCGGCTGACCCGGGCCGCGTCGGGACGACTTCGGTGACGCCGGTCACAGGCTGGCGGATTCGGGCAGCCGGCGCAGGCGGGGTGAGGAGGGCCGTCAATTCCCGTGGGATGCGCACCGGGTGTCCGGTTGTCGACCGGTGATTCCCTGACAACTGCTCGTCCCATTGAGTAGCGTCAGTGCACAACTGGGTCGGCAAGTCGTCCGGTGTTCGATGTTTGAGCAGGTGAGGGCGGGTTGGCGGCACCGGTGGGCGGCCAGTAGTGTCGCTGCGTCCGGTGCGGTTCACGATCGCAAGAGGCGACGCCGTGCCGACCCGCTCAATCGTCGACGACGAACCGGGGACCCAGTGCACGTGTGGGGTGAATCCGCGGGCCCACGGCTCGCGGTAGGGCGAATTCTTCCCGCCCGAATCCGTCAGCTAACCCGGTAGGCGGTATCGGAAGGAGAGCCACAGCCTGTGCGCCACGACCAATCCCCTGAGCTGAACCCCCACGGTGCCGCGGTGCCGTCGACCGTCGCGCTCGCGACGAGCTGATTCCGGCAACCGCCCCCGCCCGAGCAGATCGGGCGCCATCCCCCAGCGATCCCACCGTCCGCGGGCCCCGACCCGCGTCGTCGGCGTGCCCCTCGGCTCCGCCGCGCCGGTGCGGTCGCCACCGGCACCGTGGAGGAAACACGTGAAGCAGCACCTCAAGCGGCAGCTCCGACGGCTCGCCGCGGACCGTCCGTACCAGGTCGTCGCCGCCTCGGCCGCGACCCTCGTGGTGGCCTCGGGCGTCGGCGTCCTGGCCACCGCCGGTGACACCCCGGAGCCTGCGGGGGTCCGCCCGGCCGCCGTGGCCGAGCAGGCGCCGCACGTCGGTGAGCTGCCCGCCCGCGCCGAGCTGAGCGCCCCGCAGACCTCGGCGCCGTCGCTGACCACCCCGGCCCCGACGGCCACCTCGCCGGCGGCGACCCCGTCGCGGGCGGCCTCGCCGAGCGCCGCCGCCAGCAGCGCCGCGCCGGACCCGGACCTGACCCGCTCGGCGGCGCCGAAGGCGCCCGCGTCGAAGGTCCTCGACCACGAGTACCAGGCGCAGACCACCTACTACTACTGCGGGCCGGCGGCGGTCCGTAACGCGCTGACCGCCATGGGCATCGCCCGCAGCCAGGACGACCTGGCCGGGCGGCTCGGCACCACCCAGTTCGGCACCAACTCGGCCGCCGACACCACCCGGGTGCTCAACCAGCTCGTCAAGGGTGAGCCGTACCGAACCCGGATGATCTCCGGGGGTGCCGCCACCGCCGCCCAGACCGAGCGGCTGCGGGCCGACGTGGTCGCCGCCGTGGCCGACGACCGCAGCCCGGTGGTGAACGTCGCCGGCAGCACCACCGACCTCTCCGGCGGCTGGCACTCGTTCCCGGGTGGGCACTACGTCGCCGTGGTCGGCTACCGGGACAACGGCAAGTCCGTGAAGATCGCCGACTCGGCGAACCCGGCGACCGCCTCGTACTGGCTCAGCGTCGACGCGCTGGCCGACTGGATCGCCACCCGCGGGTACTCCGCCTGACCCACCCGCGACGCACCACGGGCGCCGGCCCCCGACTCGGGGACCGGCGCCCGTCGGCGTCGGTGGGGGCGCGCGTCAGGTGGTGGGCGCGCGCATCAGGTGGTGGGGGTCAGCGGCGCGTTGGCGTCCGGCAGCGGCACCACGGCCGAGCTGCGCGGCCCCGGCGGGGCCCAGCCCGGCTCCAGGTGCCGCCGGGCGGCGGCCAGGAAGACCTCGGCGTACGTCTCAGCGGGGAAGTCACCGAGGTAGCGGGCCCGGGTGGCCCACCGGGCCGACGCGGCCGGATCGGTCTCCAGCAGCCGGGTCAGCACCTCGTCGACGTTGGTCATGTCCCGCCGCAGCACGTAGCCCGAGCCGGCCAGCGGGAACCGCTCGACGAACCGGTCACCCTCGCCCACCATGTCCGTCACCGCGTACGGCTTGCCGGAGTAGAGGTAGTCGGAGATGACCCCGGAGACGTCGGAGACCAGCGCGTCGGAGCGGTTCACGCACTCGGTCAGGGTCAGCTCCCGGCTCGCCGCCGCGCCGTAGACGTGCTGCCGGCCGGTCCGGACCCGGTCGGCGGCGAGCAGTTCGGTCAGCCGGGCCAGGTGCCGGGCCGACGCCGGGTTCTGCGTGGTGTACGGGTGGGCGCGCAGGATCACCGTGGCACCCCGGGCCAGCAGGGCGCGCAGCAGGGTCTCGCCCACCGGCAGGGAGCAGTAGTTCGCGTCGGCGTGGTGGCCGGTCCAGGTGGGCGTGTACAGCACCGTCGGGTTCGGGTTCGGTGCCGCGCCGGCCGGCTCCCGCCGGACCTGGATCGCCTCCACCTGCGGTCGGCCGACCACCTCGAACTTCTCCGCCGGGATGTCGACCCCGGCGCGGGCGTACCGTTCGATCGCCGCCGGCCCGGCCACGAAGATCCGGTCGAAGATGCCGGAGACCGGGTTGGCGCTGGGCGCCTTGTCGCTGTCGCCGTGGTGGAGCTGGATGTGGGTGAGCTGGTTGAACCGGACGCAGTGGCTGTTCTTCGCGCCGTGGTTGACGTAGAAGGCCACCTTCAGGCTCGGCACCAGCGCCTCGTCCAGCGCCTTCAGGGTGGGGCAGAAGACCACCGGGGCGCGGGTGGCCGCCGCGACCGGGGCGAGGAACTCCGGCTCGCGCAGCACCACCAGGAACGGCCGGCCGATCCGCTCCAGGTACGGCAGCCACATGGTGACCTGGTACTCCGACCCGGGCGGGGCGGAGAAGTAGAGCAGGAACTCCGGCTGGTCCCGACGCAGCGCCCGGCCCACCGGCCCGCCCCCGGCACCGGGCCGGAACCGCCGCCGGGCCAGGTCCAGCCCGACCGCCCCGGCCCCGGCGCCCACCACGAGGGTGGCCAGCAGCGCCACCCAGGCCGGCAGGGCGGCCAGCGCGGCCAGCGCCACCACGGCGAGCAGGCCGAGCACCGCGTTGCCGAGCTGGGCGGCGACCAGCGGGGTCCACTGCCGCACCGGCAGGTTGGCGGCCCGGATCTCCAGCATCCCGGCCTCCCGCAGCGGGCCGGCGAGCAGGACCAGCCCGAGCAGCGCCAGCGCGGTGACCGCCAGCACCGGGTCGAACCCGGCGTCGAGCCGGCGGGCGTACCCGACCAGGACGGCGGCGGCGACCAGGGTGGTCTCGGTCAGCACGTCGGCCGCCGGCCGGACCCGCCGCTCCCACGCGGCGGCGGCGAGCGCCGCCACCGCGAGGGCCAGCCCCCACCAGGTCGCCCCGGTGAGGGCGACCACGGCGAAGGCGAGCAGGGCCAGACCGGTGGTCAGGCACCGGGCGATCAGTTTCCTGACCAGGTCACCACGCATGTCACTCCGCTTTTCGGTCTCGCTGGGTGCGCCGGGCCGGTCGACCGGCCGCCGGTGGTGCGGGTGGGCGGGTCAGCCGGCGCTGGCCACCGGGGCGGGCTTGTCCGCCTGGGCCGGCACCGCCGGGCTGGCCGACCCCTCGCCGGGAGCCCGGCGGACGTCGATCACCTGGCCGGTCAGGTCGGAGATCAGCACGTCCAGCGAGGCCTGCGCGACCGTCTCGGCGGCCAGCAGGGTGTGCTCCGGCTCCTCGCCGAAGGCCCGGGTCCGCATCGGGGTGGCGGTGCGCTCCGGGTTGACGCAGTTCACCCGGATGCCGAACTCGGCCCACTCGTCGGCGAGGGCCTGGGTCAGGTTGACCAGGGCCGCCTTGGTGGAGGAGTAGAGGGCGTACTGGGCCCGGCCCCGGGTGTAGGAGCTGGAGGTGTAGAGCAGGAGCTGGCCCTTGGTCTGCTGCAGGTACGGCAGGGACTGGCGGGCGATGGTGACCGGCCCGACGAAGTTGACCTGGAGGACCCGGTCCATGGTCTCCTCGTCCATCTCGGCGAGGGCGCCCTTCTCCAGGATGCCGGCGGTGACCACCACGTAGTCGATCCGCCCGGTGGCCTCGAAGGCCGTCCGCAGCGCCGCCTCGACGTCCCCGGCCCGCTCGACGTGGGTGCCGGTGGTGGAGCGGCTGACCGGGAAGACCTGGGCGCCGTAGCGGCGGGCCAGCTCGGTCAGCTCGTGGCCGATGCCGTAGCTGCCGCCGAAGACCACCACCGTCCGGCCGGCCAGCTCCTCGGTGTAGCCGCGCGGGTCGGCCAGCCGGGGCACCTGGGCGGCGGCGAGCTGGAAGAGCTTGTCCGCCAGGTGCACGTCCACCGGGTGGGTGACCTTGATGTTCTCGTCCGAGCCGTCGATCACCTTGATCGGGGTCCCGGGCAGGTACCGCAGGACCACGCCGCAGTCGTCGGTGGCGGCGAAGTTCGGGTCGCCCTCGGCCCGCCGGTACGCCTCCCGGATGGTGCCCGAGCGGAACGCCTGCGGCGTCTGGCCCCGGCGCAGCCGGGCCCGGACCGGGATGTCGGTGATGCACTCGTCGTCGTCGACCTGGATGATCGTGTCCGCCGAGGGGATCGCCACGTCGACGGCGGAGTACGTCCAGAGCGCGTTGACGCACTCGCGGACGATCCGGCCGCTGACCAGCGGGCGGACCGCGTCGTGGAAGAGGATGTTGACGTCGCCCTCGCCGACCGCGTCGAGCGCGACGCGGGTGGTGTCGTTGCGGGTCTCACCGCCCTCGATGACCTTGCTGACCTTGCGGAAGCCGGCCTTGTCGACGATCTGCTGGGCCTGCGGCACGTGCCCGGCGGCCATCAGCACGATGATCTCGTCGATCTCCGGGGCGGCCTCGAAGACCGCGAGGGTGTGCTCGATGATCGGCTTACCGGCGATCTTCAGGAGCTGCTTCGGGATGCCCAGGCCGAGCCGGGTTCCGGTGCCGCCGGCCAGCACCACCGCCACCGTCCGCGTGGGTCGCCACGGGGCTGCCGCCTCGCCGGTGGCGTCCGGGCCAGCGGTGTGGTCCTGCGTCATTGCCGATCCTCACTTCCGGGGGGTTGACTCTGGGTGACACCGGGGGTACGCCCCGATGAACAGTAACGCGGCCACCGCGCCGCCCGGTGGGGCGACGCGGTGGGACGGCACCGGGTGGTTGCCGCACGGACGACGGAACTCTACTTGGAGTTCACGTATGTCTCATAGGCCCGGATCACCTCGGCGGTCGGGCCGTCCATCCGCAGGGTGCCGGATTCCAGCCAGATCGTTCGTTCGCAGGTGTCCCGCACCGAGGAGAGCTGGTGGCTGACCAGGAACACCGTGCCGGCGTTCTCCCGCAGCTCCCGGACCCGCTGCTCGCTGCGCTTGCGGAAGCCCTTGTCGCCGGTGGCCAGCGCCTCGTCGATCAGCAGTACGTCGTGCTTCTTCGCGGCGGCGATCGAGAAGCGCAGCCGGGCGGACATGCCCGAGGAGTAGGTCCGCATCGGCAGCGAGGCGAAGTCGCCGCGCTGGTTGATCCCGGAGAACTCGATGATCTCCGGGGTGAGCCGCTCGACCTCGGTCGGGGACATCCCCATCGCCAGGCAGCCGAGCGCGACGTTGCGCTCGCCGGAGAGGTCGTTGAGCAGCGCGGCGTTCACCCCGAGCAGCGAGGGCTGCCCCTGGGTGTAGACCGCGCCCCGGTTCACCGGCAGCAGCCCGGCGATCGCCCGCAGCAGGGTCGACTTGCCGGAGCCGTTGCTGCCGATCAGGCCGATCGCCTCGCCCCGGTACGCGGTGAAGCTGACCCCCTTGACCGCGTGTACCTCGCGGATCTGCGGCGCCGAGGTGCGCGACACGATCCGCTTCAGCGCGGCCACCGGGCTGGCGGTGGCCCCGGCGCCCTTGTGCACCCGGTAGATGACGTGCGCGTCGTCGGCCACCACCGTCGGGATGCGGTCCTGCACCCGGGGGAGGGTGACGGTGACGTCGTTGGAGTTCTCGAGCTGATCAACCACGGCCGTACTCCTGTTCGCCGCGCCAGAAGTAGAGGAAGCCCCCGATGCCCATGCCGACCGCCCAGGCCGCCGCGACCAGCCAGAGCTGGGTCGGCGAGGAGTTGAGCAGGGGTGCCGACTCCAGCAGGGAGACCCGGGCCAACTCGATGTAGACCAGGGCCGGGTTCAGCTCGACCAGTCGGGCCGCCCAGCCGGGCAGGCTCTGCTCGAAGAGGGTGACGCTGTACAGCACGCCGGAGCCGTACATCCAGGCGCGCAGGACGAACGGCATGATCTGCTTGAGGTCGTTGACCTTGGCGCCCATCCGGGCCACCGCCATGGTCAGCCCGGCGTTGAACAGCGCCTGGAACAGCACGGTCGGCACCAGCAGCAGCCACTCCCAGGTGATCGGCTCGCCGGTCACCAGCACGATGCCGACCAGCACCACCATCGCGCCCATGAGCTGCTGGAGCTGGGTGGTCACGACGGCCAGCGGCAGGCAGGCCCGGGGGAAGTGCAGGGCCCGGATCAGGCCCAGGTTGTTGGTGATCGACTGGGTGCCGTTCTGCACCGCCGTCTGGGTGAAGTTGAAGATGAACAGCCCGGTGGTCAGGTACGCGATGAAGTTCGGCACCCGGTTCTGTTCGAGCACGATGCCGAAGATCAGGTAGTAGACCGCCGCGTTGGTCAGCGGGGTGAGCACCTGCCAGAGCTGGCCCAGCTTGGCGTTGCTGAACGAGGCGACGAGCTTCGCGTTGGCGTACGCGGCGATGAAGTGCCGGTAGGACCAGAGCCGGCGGGTGTACTCGGCCAGCGGAGGCCGCTCGCCGGCGACCCGCAGCCCGTGCCGGGCGGCCAGTTGCGCCTGGGTGAGGCCGGAATCGGGGTCGGCCAGCGCGGTGTTGGCCATTGGTGGGGCGCTCCGATCTCTTGTGCCGACGGGGTGCGCGTGGCGACGGGACCACGCGTGGCAGGGACCACGTGTGGCCGGTGCGTGGAGCGCCGCCTCGTCGCTGCGTGGACGGTAGTCCAAATTACGTCGGGACGCAACCGTACCGTCGTTGCGCTACATTGGGGCACGTGACGTGCGAGAAGAGGACAGCGTGACCGCGCCGGACGAGGTGCAGGTGGCGACCGGGAAGCGGCGGACGCCGGCCGGCGCGGCGGTGCTCCGCGACGACATCACCTCCGCCATCCGGCGGGCGCTGATGCAGGAGTTGGCCGCCGCCGGGTACGGCCGGTTGTCGATCGAGGCGGTGGCCCGCCGCGCCGGGGTGAGCAAGACGGCGATCTACCGGCGGTGGAGTTCCAAGCTGGAACTGGTGCTGGAGGTCGTCTCCGCCACGGCCGGGCGCAAGCTGCCGACGCTGGACACCGGCAGCCTCCGGGGCGACCTCGAACTGCTCTTCGGCGTCGTGGTGCACGCGCTGGGCCACCCGCTGGCCGCCCAGATCATCCCGGACCTGCTCGCCGAGGCGGCCCGCAACCCGCAGATCGACGAGACCCTCCAGCAGGTGCTGCGGGCGCAGCAGCAGGAGATCGGCGGGCGGCTGGTCGACCGGGCGATCCGGCGCGGTGAACTGCCCCCGGAGACCGACCCGGACCTGGCGGTGGACCTGGTCGCCGGCCCGCTCTACTGGCGGCTGGCCATCGCCCGCACCCCGCTGACCGAGGAGTACCTGGGCAGCCTGGTCGACGCGGTGGTGACCGCCCTGGGCGCGTCGGCCACGGTGCCCCGCCAGCACAGGCCCGCCCCGCCGGCCGCGCCGGCTTGAAACGGCATGCCGGCCGCGTCGGCCTGACCCGCCCCGCCGGCCGCGTCGGCCTGAACCGGCATGCCGACCGCGTCGGCCTGACCGGGCACCCTCCCGCCGTACGGCCACCGGACTACCGGACCGGTGCCAGCGGCAGCCGGGACACGATGTGCCGGGCGATCTCCAGCGAGCTGGTCGCCGCCGGTGAGGGCGCGTTGAGCACGTGCACCTGCCGGGGCGCCTCGACGATCAGGAAGTCGTCGACCAGCGTGCCGTCCGGCCGGATGGCCTGGGCGCGGACCCCCGCGCCCGCCGGCACGATGTCCGCGGCGGTCAGCTCCGGGACCAGCCGGGCCAGGCTGGCCGCGAACCGTCGGCGTGACAGCGACCGGGTCACCTCGGTCAGGCCGTACCGGTAGTGCCGGCGGCCCAACGCCCACAACCCCCGGTAGGACAGCGCGTCCCAGACGTCACGCGGGCTGAACCGCCCCCACGAGTACCCCTCGCGCGCGGTGGCCAGCACCGCGTTCGGCCCGGCGTGCACGCTGCCGTCGACCATCCGGGTCAGGTGCACCCCGAGGAACGGGAACTGCGGGTCGGGTACCGGATAGATCAGCCCCCGGACCAGGTCCCGCCGCTGCGGGGTCAGCTCGTGGTACTCGCCCCGGAACGGCACGATCCGCACCGGCGTGGGCACCCCGGCCAGCCGGGAGATCCGGTCGGCGTGCAGGCCGGCGCAGTTGACCAGCACGTCCGCGACCACCTCGCCGGTGGTGGTGGTGACCACCACCCCCTCCGGGCGGTCGGTCACCCCGGTCACCTCGGCCCCGGTACGCAGCTCCGCGCCGCCGTCGGCGAGCAGGCCGGCGAGGGTCCGGCAGACCGCGCCGAAGTCGACGATCCCGGTCGAGGCGACGTGCAGCGCGGCGACGGCGGCCACGTGCGGCTCGTACTCGGCGGCCTCGGCCGCGTCGACCAGCCGCACCGGCAGCCCGTTGGCCAGCGCCCGCTGGTGCAGGTCGTGCAGGCGGGGCAGCTCGGCCCGGTCGGTGGCCACGATCAACTTCCCGCAGACCTGGTACGGCAGGTCGTGTCGGGCGCAGAACTCGACCATCGAGGCGCTGCCGGCCCGGCACAGGGTGGCCTTCAGGCTGCCCGGCTTGTAGTAGACCCCGGCGTGGATGACCCCGGAGTTGTGCCCGGTCTGGTGGGCCGCCCAGCCGGACTCCTTCTCCAGCACGGTCACCCGGTCACCGGGGCGGTCGGTCAGCAGCCGGTGCGCCACGGCGAGACCGACGATGCCGCCACCGACGACCACGAACCTCGTCATTCCCTCTCCCCTCGGGCACGTCGGTACCGGCCCGGCCGGTACCGCCGGACGCCGGTGCCCGCCCGGCACCGCGCAGCGATGGTAACGAAGCCCATCGGCTTGCCCGATCCGCGCCCGTTGCGTGGGGTTGGCCTAGACTGCTGCGGGTCCAGTCACACCGGGAGTCACATGTCTGAGGTCATCGCGCTCGGCCAGCCCACCGTCGGTGAGGCCGAGCTCGCCGCCATCGCCGAGGTCTTCGCCTCCGGCTGGCTGGCCGGCGCCGGGCCGACCTGCCGCCGGTTCGAGGAGCGCTTCGCCGCCGCCGCCGGCACCCGGCACGCCCTCGCCACCACCAACTGCGGGTCCGCCCTGCACCTGGCGCTGCTCACGCTCGGCGCCGGGCCGGGTGACGAGGTGGTGGTCGCCGACTACACCTTCCCGGCCACCGGCCACTCGGTGCTCTGGACCGGCGCGAAGCCGGTCTTCGCCGACGTCCGGCCGGACACCTGGACGGTCGACCCGGCCGCGGTCGAGGCGGCGATCACCCCCCGTACCGTGGGGATCATCGCGGTCGACGCCTTCGGGCAGCCGGCCGACTACGACGAGTTGCGGGCCATCGCCGACCGGCACCAGCTCTTCCTGGTCGAGGACGCGGCCTGCGCGGCCGGCGCCACGTACCGGGGCCGTCCCGCCGGGAGCCTGGCCGACGTGGCCACCTTCAGCTTCCACGGCCGCAAGGGCATCACCGCCGGGGAGGGTGGGGCCTTCGTCACCGACCGGGACGACCTCGCCGCGCACGCCCGCAAGCTGCACACCTACGGGGTGGAGGGCGCGCTGACCCGGGCCGAGCTGTCCCACCTGCCGATCCCGAGCTTCACCGAGCTGGGCTACAACTACCGGCTCTCCGACGTCGCCGCCGCGATCATGCTGGCCCAGCTCGACCGGCTGCCGGAGCTGCTGGCCGCCAAGCGGCGCACCGCGGCCCGCTACGGTGAGCTGCTCAAGGACCACCCGCTGATCACCACGCCGTACCAGGCGCCGGACCGCGAACACCCGTGGCAGTCGTACGTGGTCACCCTCGACCCGACGGTGGACCGGGGCGCGGTGGCGCTGGCCCTGCGCGAGCGCGGCGTACAGTGCACCTTCGGCACGTACGCCTCGCACGTCCAGCCGCTGTACGACCAGCGCGAGCCCTGCCCGGTCTCGGCTGACCTCTTCGCCCGGCACCTTGCCGTCCCGATGCACGCCAACCTCACCGACGCCCAGGTGGAGACCGTTGCGACCACTCTGGTCGACGTCGTCGACGCCACGGCAGCCAGGTGATGAACGTAGGAAGGACACCGTTCGACATGTCCAAGCAGACCGTCTTCATCACCGGCGGGGCCGGCTTCATCGGGCTGCACGTGGTGCCGCTGCTGCTGGAGAAGGGCTACCGGGTCCGCATCTTCGACAACATGTTCCGGGGTGACCGGGACAAGGTCGCCGAGCTGGTCGCCACCGGCGACGTCGAGCTGATCGACCAGGACGTCCGGTACGGCGGGGCGGTGCACGCGGCCATGAAGGGCTGCGAGTACGTGATCCACCTCGCCGCCGTCTCGATCAACAAGAGCCAGGCCGACCCGTACGAGTCGATCGACATCAACGTGGTGGGCAACCACAACGTCTTCGCCGCCGCCGCCGACCACGGGGTCAAGCGGGTGGTCTACGCCTCCTCCGCCTCGGTCTACGGCGACCCGCAGAAGCTGCCGATGCACGAGGACGACCGGCTGGACCCGCTCACCCCGTACTGCATCGCCAAGCGGGCCGGGGAGGACCTGCTCGGCTTCTACCAGCGCAGCAAGGGCCTGAACTGGATCGCGCTGCGGTTCTTCAACGTGTACGGCCCCGGTCAGAAGCCGACCGCCTACTACACCTCGGTGATCAACCACTTCGTCAAGCGGCTCAAGACCGGCCAGCCGCCGATCATCGACGGCAAGGGCGAGCAGTCGATGGACTTCATCCACGTGCACGACATCGCCCGCTCCGTGGTCGCCGCGCTGGAGGCCGAGCAGGGCAACCTGCCGGTCAACATCGGCACCGGCCTCGACACCTCCGTCGCCACCCTCGCCGAGATCCTGATCAAGGCGGTCGGGGTGGACGTCGAGCCGCAGTTCAACCCCCGTGAGGTGCTGGTCAGCCGGCGGGCCGCCGACATCACCCGGGCCCGCGAGGTGCTCGGCTGGGAGCCGACCATCGCCGTCGAGGACGGCATGACCGACCTCATCAAGACCGAGGTCGTCTAGTCACCCGTCGTTCACCTGCGGGACCATTGAGGCTCGTACGCTGCCCCGGCGATGCGATCCCCGACTCTCACCCTCGTTCTCCTCCCGGACTGGAGCAATTCCGTGCGGATCGCAGTCGTGAACAACTTCTTTCCCCCGCGGCCAGGAGGTAGTTCCCACCTCGCCGCCGCCCTCGCTGCCGGCTACGTGGCGGCCGGGCACGAGGTCCTCGTGGTGACCGCCGCCTACCGGGGTCTTCCCGCCGAGGAGGAACGGGACGGTTACCGGGTGGTGCGCCTTCCCGCGCTGCCCATGCCCCAGCTCGGGCTGGCGATCGACTTCGACCTGGCCTTCGCCCTGGCCCGGCCGGGGAACCTGCGTCGGGTCTTCCGGCTGCTCGACGAGTTCCAGCCGGAGGTGATCCACCAGCACGGTCAGTTCTTCGACCTGAGCTGGATCTCCGGCTGGTACGCCCGGCGGCGGAAGGTCCCGGTGCTGCTGTCGATCCACACCCGACTGGAGAGCCCGGACCCCAAGTACGCCCTGCTGTTCCGGGGGCTGGACCGGTTTCTGGTCCGGCCGATCATCCGCCGCTTCCACCCGCGCTACGTGATCATGGACGAGTTGGCCGCCACCTACTGCACGCAGCGGTACCGGGCCACCGAGGCGGACTTCGAGTACATCCCGGTCGCGGTGGACCCGGACCGTTTCGAGGAGCAGCCCACCCTCGACGTGCGCGCCCGGCACGGGCTCGGCGACCAGCCCCTGATCGTCTCCCTGGGGCACGTCATTCCGCTGCGGGACCGGCTGGCCCTGGTCGAGGCGCTGCCGGCGGTGCTGGAGCGGCATCCCACCGCCAAGGTCATGATTGTCGGGCAGGTGTACTACGACGCCTTCGCCCGGCGGGCCGCCGAACTGGGGGTCCAGGAGGCGATCATCGCCACCGGGCCGGTGCCCTCCAGCGAGGTGCCGGCCTACTTCGCCGCCGCAGACATCGTGGCCCACGACCTCCAGGGCGGGGGCTTCGGCACGGCCAGCCTGGAGGCCATGGCGGCGGGCCGGGCGACCATCGGTACCGTGACCGAGACGAATTTCCCGGCGGTCCGGCTGCACAACTGGGAGAACTTCGTCCTGGCCCGCCCCAACGACCCGGCCGACCTGGCCACCGCGATCGTCCGTCTCCTCGACGACCCGCAGGAACGGCAGTGGATCGCCAAGCAGCAGCAGGACCTGGTCTACTCCCACTTCACCATGGATGTGGTGACCCGGCAGCACCTGACGGCCTTCGAGCGGATGGTGGGGGTGCCGGCGTGAGTCTCTTCCTCGACGACGACCGCAGCAACCGGCTGCGCCCGGCCATCCTCGACGACTTCGTCGGGAGTCTGCTCAACGACGTAGAGCGGGCCCGGCACCTCGGCCTGCCGGAGACCACCCGGATCCGGGAACGCGCGAAGATCATCAGCCCGGAGCAGCTCACCATTGGCGAGCACTGCTGGATCGGGGAGAACACCCTGCTGGACGCCAGCGGTGGGCTGGAGATCGGGGAGCACACCAGCATCGGCCTCAACTGCCTGGTCTTCACCCACTCCAGTTGGCTGGCGAACATGATGCTGGAGAACCACTCGGGCAGTGACCTGATCGAACGCAAACCGGTGAGGATCGGGCGGGGCTGCTTCATCGGGGGCAACAGCGTGATCATGATGGGGGTCACCATCGGTGACCACGCCACGGTGAGCCCGCTCTCGGTGGTGACCAAGGACGTGCCCGCATACAGTTTGGTGTCCGGGAACCCCGCCCGCGTCTTTCAGCGCTACGACCAGGACCACATCCGCACCGAGGCAGAGCGGGTCCGGGCGGCCAACCGGGCCCGCCGGGAGCGTACGCAGCCCGCACCACCGGATTCACGTACCGACCGTCCTGACGGACAGTGACGGTCACTCGCCACACGGACCAACGGAGAATCGCGACCATGACCCTCACCGACCGCCTGCGCGCCGTCTTCGTCGACGCCCTCGAACTGCCGGAGGGCGTCGACGTGGAGAACCTCAAGTACCGCGACATCGAGCAGTGGGACTCGCTCGGGCACATGACGCTGGTCGCCGCGATCGAGGACGAGTTCGGCGTGCAGCTCGACACCGACCAGGTCATCGACCTGAGCAGCTTCAAGGTCGCCCAGGACATGCTGCGGGGCCTCGGCGTCGATGAGTGAGCTGGCGGGCCGGGTGGCCCTGGTGACCGGGGGCACCCGGGGGATCGGCCTGGCCACCGCGCGGGCGCTGGCCGGGGCGGGCGCCACGGTCGTGCTCACCGGCCGGGACGCCGCCCGCGCCGAGGCGGTGGCCAAGGAGATCGGGGGGCACGGCCTCGGCCTGGACGTCGGGGACTTCGACGCTGTGGGCGCGGTGGTCCGGCGGGTCGTCGCCGACCACGGCGGGCTCGACGTGCTCGTCGCCAACGCCGGAATCATGGAGAACGCGCTGCTCGGCATGGTCCGGGCCGACGCCGTCCGGCGCACCCTGGACGTCAACGTCGCCGGTACCGTCGCGGCCGTCCAGGCCGCCGCCCGCGCGATGGCCCGCCGCCGCACGGACGCCGACGGCGTCCCCCGCCAGGGCGGTGCCATCGTGCTGCTGGCCTCGGTGGTCGGCACCCACGGCGCGGCCGGGCAGGCGGTGTACGCCGCGTCGAAGGCGGCCGTCGCCGCGCTGGCCCGCTCGGCCGCCCGGGAGCTGGGCCCCCGGGGCATCCGGGTCAACGCGGTGGCCCCCGGCGTCGTCCGGACCGACCTGACCGCGGTCCTGCCCGCCGACGTGCTCGACGCCCAGGCCGCCGCCGCGCCGCTGCGCCGCCTCGGTGAGCCCGAGGAGGTGGCCGACGTGATCCGCTTCCTGGCCGGCGACGGGGCCCGGTACGTCACCGGGCAGGTGCTCGGGGTCGACGGCGGGCTGGTGCCATGAGGCTGGTCCACCCGGCCGCCCGGCTGCTCGACGCCGCCAGCGGCGTGACCCTGGGCGGCCCGGACCTGGCCGCCCGGCTGGCCCGGGTGGGCGAGGCGTACGCGGCCCTGCCACCCGGCGTCCTCTTCGCCCGCAGCGGACTCGGCGTCGAGGCGGTGCTGCGGTACGTGGGCGCGGTCGAGGCCGGCCGTCCCGTCGCCCTGCTCGACCCGGCGCTCGACCCGGCGGTGCTGGCCGACTTCGTCCACCGCTTCGAGCCCGCCGCCGTGCTGGGGCTGGCCGAGGGGGGCGCGGGCGCCGACCCGGGTGCGCTGCCGAAGGGGTACCGCGAGGTCACCGACGCCGTGCTCGGCCCGGTCTGGGTCCGGGAGCACGCTCCCGCCGCGCGACCGCACCCCGACCTGGCGGTGCTGCTGGCCACCTCAGGGTCGACCGGGGACCCGAAGTTCGTCCGGCTCTCCCGGGACGCGGTGCTGGCCAACGCCACCGCCATCGGTACCGCGCTGGCCCTCGACCCGACCGAGGTCGCCCCGACCAACCTGCCGCTGTACTACAGCTTCGGCATGTCGGTGGTGAACAGCCACCTCGCCGCCGGGGCGACGGTGCTGGTGGTCGACGGTGGGGTGCTGGCCCGGGAGTTCTGGCAGGCGACGGCCGAGCACGGGGCGACCTCGCTGGCCGGGGTGCCGCACCACTACGAGATGCTGCACCGGATCCGGTGGACCCCGGCCCGGTACCCGACCCTGCGGACCCTCACCCAGGCCGGTGGCCGGCTGCGCGACGAGCTGATCCTCGCCTTCCACGAGAAGATCAGCGCGGTCGGCGGGCGGTTCCACGTGATGTGGGGGTGCACCGAGGCGGGGCCCCGGATGAGCACCCTGCCGGCGGAGGCGCTGCCCGAGCGGGTCGGCTCGGTCGGGCCGGCGCTGGCCGGCGGCGCGTTCACCGTGCTCGACCCCGACGGGGTGGAGACGAGCGCCCCGGAGGTGGTCGGTGAGCTGGTCTACCGGGGCCCGAACGTGATGATGGGGTACGCCGAGCGCGCCGCCGACCTGGCCCGGGGCGACGACCAGGGCGGGGTGCTGCGCACCGGCGACCTGGGTCGGCTCGACGCCGACGGGTACGTCTGGCTGCGCGGGCGGCTCAGTCGGTTCGGCAAGGTCTTCGGGGTCCGGGTCAACCTGCACGACATCGAGGAGATGGTGCGCGACCACGGGCCGGTGGTCGCGGTCTCCGGCCCGGACCGGGTGGTGATCTTCGCCGAGGGCGTCGACGCCGCCACGGCGGGACAGATCGCCGGGCGGCTGGCCGAGCGGCTCCGGACCCACCGCACCGGGTTCGACGTCCGACCCGTGGAGCGGCTGCCGCAGCTCTCCAACGGCAAGATCGACTACCGTGCCCTGGAGGCTCAGGTATGACCCTGTTTACCCTCGGCCAGGCCGACCGGGAGGCCCGGCTCCTGCCGGAGCTGGTCGAGCTGACCGAGCACCACCGGGCCGCCAGCCCGGAGTACGCCCGCCTGCTGGCCGCGCTGGGCCACCCGCCCGGCCGCCGGTACGCGCGGGTGGCCGACCTGCCCTGGCTGCCGGTCCGGCTCTTCAAGCACCACGTGCTCAAGAGCATCCCCGACGACGAGGTGTTCACCGTGCTCACCTCCTCCGGCACCACCGGGGAGGTCAGCCGGATCTATCTGGACAAGGCGGCGGCCTCGGTCCAGCAGCGGATGCTCAGCGCCACGATGCAGACCGTGATCGGAGGGCGGCGGCTGCCGATGCTGCTGGTCGACACCCGGGCGCTGTTCACCAAGCGGCGCTCGTTCTCGGCGCGGGGCGCGGGCGTGCTCGGCATGATGAACTTCGGCCGGGACCACACCTTCGTCCTCGACGAGCAGGACCGGCCCGACCCGGAGGCGGTCCGCTCCTTCCTCGCCCGGCACGGCGACCAGCCGTTCCTGATCTTCGGGTTCACCTTCATGACCTGGCTCTACCTCTACGAGCTGGCCCGGGAGCACCGGCTCGACCTGAGCAACGGCATCCTGATCCACAGTGGTGGCTGGAAGAAGCTGGCCGACCGGGCGGTGGACAACGACGAGTTCCGCCGCCGCTTCGCCCAGGAGACCGGGCTGCGCCACATCCACAACTTCTACGGCATGGTGGAGCAGATCGGCCTGACCTTCCTGGAGGGGCCGGACGGCGGAGGGCTGTACTGCCCCGACTTCTCCGACGTCATCGTCCGGGACCCGGCCACCTGGCGGGAGGTGCCGGTCGGCACCCCCGGCGTGGTCCAGGTGATCAGCACCCTGCCCCGGTCGTATCCGGGCCACCTGCTGCTCACCGAGGACCGGGGGGTGGTGCACGGCGTCGACGACGGGGCCTGGCCGGGCAAGCGGTTCTCGATCCTGGGCCGGCTGCCCCGCGCCGAGGCGCGCGGGTGCAGCGACACCTTCGCGGCGGCGGCATGAGCCGGCGGCCAGCACAGGGCGGTACCGGCATGAGCCGGCGGCGCGGACAGCGGAGGGTGGTACCGGCATGAGCACGGTGGTCGAACGGTTCCCGGCCGGCGGCCCGGTCACCGTCGAGGACCTGCTCGCCGCGCTGCGGTCGGCCCCGACCGACGGGCCGCTCACCGTGGGCGACGAGCGGGTGGTCGAGTTCCTGGTGGCGTTCGCCCGCCGGCTGCTGCGCCCGGCGGTGGCCCGCCGGCACCCGGAACTGGCCTCGCTCGGCTTCTTCCTGCGCCGGGGCGAACTCGCCCGGGTCCGGGACCGGGTCGCGGAGACCCCCGGCGAGCTGCGCTTCCCCCGCGGGCTGGTGTTCCACGTGCCGCCGGCCAACGTCGACACCATCTTCGTCTACTCGTGGGCGCTCGCCGCGCTCGCCGGCAACAGCAACGTGGTGCGGATCTCCTCCCGGTCGGCCGGAGCGGCGGACGCCGTGCTGGACGCGCTGAACGAGACCCTCGCCGACGCCCACCCGGCGCTGCGGGAGACCCAGCGCATGGTCACCTACGGCCGGGACGACGCGGTGACCGCCGCCCTCTCCGTCGCCGCCGACCTGCGGGTGATCTGGGGCGGGGACGGCTCGGTCACCGACCTGCGCCGGCACCCGCTGGCCCCGCACGCCCGGGACGTCACCTTCCCCGACCGGTCGTCGTTCACGGTGATCGGGGTCGCCGGGTGGCTGGCCGCGAGCGAGGCGGAGCGGGACGCCGCCGCGCTCGGGCTCTACAACGACGCGTACTGGTTCGACCAGGCCGCCTGCTCCTCGCCCCGGGCGGTGTACTGGATCGGCCCGGCCGCCGACGCCGCCACCGCCCAGGCCGACCTGCGGGCCCGGCTGCGCGCGGTGCTCGACGGCAAGCGGCCGGAGGTTGACGCCGCGATGGCGGTGCAGAAGCGGGTCGCCACGTACGGGCTGGCCGTCGAGGGGACGGCGACCGGGATCCGGTTCGACGGCAACGACCTGGCCACCGTGGAGCTGACCGGCCCGGGGGACATCCCCCGCCGGTGGCTCGGCGTCGGCACCTTCCCGCAGGCCCGGGTCGACGCCCTGGCCGACCTCGCCCCGGTGGTGGTCCGCCGGGACCAGACGGTCACCCACTTCGGCCTCGACGCCGCCGAGTTGACCGCGTTCGCCCGGACCGTGGCGGGGCGGGGGATCGACCGGCTGGTGCCGATCGGCACCGCGCTCGACTTCGCCGCCACCTGGGACGGGTACGACCTGATGCGGGAGTTCACCCGGATCACCACGGTCGGCGTCCGCTGACCGGGACAGGGCTTGGTCGGCCCGGGTGACCGGGGCAGGGCTGGTCAGCCCGTGGGGCCGGTGGCGTGGGGGACGACGTCCGGGCCGTCGCCCCGCAGCTGGCGTACCCCGGAGAGCGCGGCGAGCCCGGCGGCGAGTACGTCCGCGATGGTGAAGATCAGCCGGGAGGCCAGCGCGATGCCCATCGCGGCGCCGACGCCGCCGCTGCCGACCAGGAACGGGGCGAGCGCCGCGACCAGCACCGCCTCGCGGACCCCGAGCCCGGAGGGGGAGACGAAGGCGAACATGCCCACCGTCATCGCGATCGCGAACGCCCCCACGCAGCGGACCAGCCCGTCCAGGCCGGGGGTGGCCTGGGCGTTGGCCAGCAGCCACAGGTGCACCCCGAACAGGCCGTACCCGAGGGCGCTCCAGCCGACCACGCGCAGCACGCCGGGCCAGGTGAGCCGGTGCTCCAGCGGCGGCCGGCGCAGTACCCGCAGGACGAGCTGGACCAGCGCGGTGAGCACCCGGGGGACGGCGCAGAGCACCGCGACCGGGAAGAGGATCGCCATGATCCACAGCGCCACCCGGACCGACTCGGCGTAGTCCGAGCCCGAGCCGACCGCCTCCCGCAGCGACGGCAGACCCGCCACGCCGAGGCCGAGCGCCGTGGTCACGCCGAGCCCGACGGCGATGAGCGAGGCGAGGAAGGCCCGGGGACGGGGCAGTCCGGCCCGGCGGCCCAACTCGATCTGCAACACGTAGGCCCAGACGCTGCCGGGGATGTACTTGCCGAGCTGACCGACGAGGCAGATCCGCAGGGCCGCGCCGACGGTGACCCGGTGCGCCAGGTCGGCGACGGCGGCCCGCCAGGCCATGGTGTTGGCCACCATGCCGAGCAGCGCGGCGAGCACCGAGAGCCCGACGGACTGCCAGGCCAGGCCGAGCCAGGTCGCCCGCACCTGCGGCCACTGGTCGACCACGCTCCAGGTCATCCCGGCCACGATGGCGACGATCACCACCACCCGGACGGCCAGGCCCAGCCGCTGCCGCGTGCCGCCGGTGGTCGTGGCCGGGGGTGCCGCCGTGGTCTCCCCGACCTCGCTGCGGGCTGCGGTTCGTACCACTGACTACCTGCCTACGTGTCGGATTCCGCCCGGTACCTGGGGGATGGGGGTGGTGGAGCAGGGCACCACCCTAGCCCAGTCCCCGGTGGGCCGCCCGCCGGCCGTACCCCTGCGGGTCGCCCACCGGTCGGCCCTGTGTCGGGCCGCATTCCACCGCTGTTAACGTCGGAGCGCTGGCACCACGTCCCCCCGAGGAGTCCGAGCGTGATCCCCATTTCCGTCGTCAAACTCGACGAGGCGGCCGAACGGTTGGCGGTCGAGGTGATCCGGTCCGGTGTGCTGGCACAGGGGCCGATGGTGGCCCGACTGGAACGCGACTTCGCCGAACTCGTCGGCGTCGAGCACGCGGTGGCCGTGAACAACGGCACCACGGCCCTGGTGGCCGCGCTGGAGGTGCTCGACCTGCGGCCGGGTGACGAGGTCGTGACCACCCCGTTCACCTTCGTGGCCACCCTCAACGCCATCCTGGAGGCGGGCGCCACCGCCCGCTTCGCCGACATCCGCGACGACGACTTCTGCCTGGACCCGGCGGCGCTCGCCGAGGCGGTCGGGCCCCGGACCCGGGTCGTCCTGCCGGTGCACCTGTACGGCCAGGCGGCCGACATGGGCGCGATCGTCCCGCTGGTCCGCTCGCACGGGCTGGGGCTGGTCGAGGACACCGCGCAGTCGCTGGGCGCCACCGTCGACGGGCGCGGGGCGGGCAGCTTCGGGCTCGGCACGTTCTCGCTCTACGCCACGAAGAACGTGACCACCGGCGAGGGCGGGATGGTCACCACCGACGACGCGGTCCTCGCCGACCGGCTGCGCGTCCTGCGCAACCAGGGCATGCGCCAGCGGTACCAGTACGAGGTCGCCGGGCACAACTACCGGATGACCGACCTGCAGGCCGCCCTGGGCATCCCGCAGCTCGCCGGCTACGACGAGACCGTCAAGCGCCGCCGGGACAACGCCGCCCGGCTCACCGCCGGCCTGGCCGACGTGCCCGGCCTGCGGCTGCCGGCCGAGCTGCCCGGCCGCGCGCACGTCTGGCACCAGTACACCGTGCTGGTCACCGAGGCGGCCCCGGTCACCCGCGACGAGCTGGCCGCCCGGCTGACCGAGCAGGGCGTCGGCTCGGGGGTGTACTACCCGAAGGTGGTGTACGACTACGACTGCTACCGGGAGCACCCCCGGGTGGTGGCCGACCCGGCGCCGGTCGCCGAGCGGGTGGCCCGGCAGTGCCTGTCGCTGCCCGTGCACCACCACCTCGCCGACGGTGACGTGGACCGGGTCGTCGAGGCCGTGCGCAAGGCGGTCGGGGCGTGACCGCCCCGGTCAGCTTCGCGCTGGTCGGCACCGGGACGATGGGCTCGCTGCACGCCCGGGTGATCGCCCAGTCCCCGCGCGCCCGGCTGGCCCGGGTGGTCGAGCCCCGGGCGGACGTCGGCCGGGAGATCGCGCAGCGCTACGGCGCCGAGTGGGTGCCCGACCTGACCGACCTGTCGGCGGTGGACGCCGTGGTGGTCGCTGCCCCGACCGAGTACCACCGGGACCTGGCCGAGCAGGTGCTCGCCGCCGACCGGCCGCTGCTGATCGAGAAGCCGGTCTGCGGCAACCTGGCCGAGACCGAGGAGGTCGTGGCGCTCGCCGAGAAGCGCGGCCTGCCGCTGCTCTGCGGCCTGCTGGAGCGCTTCAACCCGGCGGTGCTCACCGCGCTGGCGCTGGCCTGCGACCCGGTGCACGTCACCGTCACCCGGCACTCCCCGTACGCGCCCCGGATCCGCACCGGCGTGGCGTGGGACCTGCTCGTGCACGACGTGGACCTGGCCATCCAGTTGTTCGGCGGGGCCACGCCGAGCGCGGTCCGGGGCACCCTCGGCCACTTCCACCCCGACTCCGAGCCCGGGGCGGAGGACGTCGCCGAGGCGGTGCTCACCTTCGGCGACCGCGCGCTGGCGCACGTCTCGGCCAGCCGGATCGGCCAGCGCAAGATCCGTACCCTGGCGATCGGCGAAGTCGACCGGCTGATCGAGGCGGACCTGATCCGCAAGCACGTGACGATCTACCGGCACGTGTCGCTGGACGCGGCGACGCCGGACGGGCGGGGGTACCGGCAGCAGAGCATCATGGAGGTGCCGGAGCTGCTGTCGAACCAGGAGCCGCTGGCCGCCCAGCTCGACCACTTCCTCGACATCCTGGCCGGCCGGTTGGACGCCGACGCGGAGCGGCAGCGGATCCTGCCGGCGCACCGGGCGGTGGCCAGCGTCATCGACGGCAACCGGCCGTGACGGCGGGGCGGCCGGTGCCCGCCCACCCGGCCCGTCGACAGGCCGGGTGGGACCCGCTCCGGTAGGCTCGGCGCGTCGGGCCGAGCGGCGGCAGTGGGCCCCGCGACGGCGACCGTCCCCCCATCATCGAGGCCACAACAAGGACGTTCTGTGTCAGTGAAGGGCGAAATTCCCGTTGTGACCGCAGTCGAACTGACCGTGTCGGAGCGGCCCGGGCCGGAGCAGGCCGGGCCGGAGCAGGCCGGGCCGGCCGGGGCCGGGCCGGCCGGGGCCGGGCGACCGGCCGCCCCCCGCACGTCGGCCGAGGCGACCACGACGGAGTCGACACTCGTCGAGCCGGCCCCGGCCACCGCCCCGGTGCCGCCGGCGGGCCCCGCCGCCGTGCCGGCCCCGACCGCGCCGGGCGCCGACGACGCCCCGACCCTCGCCGAGCCGGGCGTCGACGACGACACGGTCCCGGCCGCCGTTGCGCCCCGCCGGCCCGGTGTGCTGGAGCGGGTCCGCCGGTTCGTCGCGGCGGTCCCGCGCCGGATCACCGACGCGGCCGTGCTGGCGTTCGCGCTCTACACCGTGCTCTACCACCTGGCGTTCCCGTTCGGGTGGGCCCCGTCGCTGACCTTCCGGATCTGGCTGACCGGCTGCGCCCTGCTCGCGCTGCTCCGGCTGGTCGTCGCCGGGCTGCGCGAGCGGACCGCCCGCCGGCCCGCCGCCACCGTGCCGCAGGACGGCACGACGGTGGAACTCACCCCGCCCGCCCGGCGCGGTCCCCGCTGGTGGTGGGTGCTGCCCGCGTTCGGCGTCGGGGTGGCGGCGGCGGTGACCGCCGGGATCGGCGGCACCATGCCCTGGTGGTGGCCGGCGTCGCTGGGCCTGGTCGCCTCGGTCGCGGTGGCGCTGCTGGCCCGGCGGAGCTGGCTGGTCGCCGGCCCCGACGGCGAGCCCGCCCCCACCGTCTGGCAGACCGGGTACGTCCTGCTGGTCTCGGCGGGCGTGGCCGTCTCCTCGCTCTACATGGCCCGCAACACCCCCGACGACGTGTTCTACCTCGGCAAGTCCGTCTGGGTGGCCGAGCGCGACAGCGTCCCGGTGCGGGACTTCCTGTTCACCGAGGAGGTCCTGCCGGGGCTGAGCACCCAGCCGCCGATCTCCTCCATCGAGGTCTTCGCCGGGGCGCTCGGGCGGTTCCTCGGCCTGCACGCCGCCGACGCCACCTGGTTCGTGCTGCTGCCGGTGCTGGCCGTGCTGGCGGTGCTGGCCCTGTGGCGGCTGGTGCACCGGTGGGCCCCGCGCCGCCCGATGCTGGCCTTCACGGTCGCCGTCGGCTACCTCTACCTCGTGGCCGGCTCGGACGCCGCGCTGGGCACCTTCCACCTGCCCCGGCTCTACGAGGGCAAGGGGATGTTCGTCTCCGCCGCCGTACCGCTGATGTGGGTGTACCTGACCGACTGGCTGGAGTCCCGGTCCCGGTGGAAGCTCTTCCTGATCTTCGCGCTCGGGGTGGCCTCGGCGGGGCTCACCTCCACCGCGGCGATCATCCTGCCCATCCTGGTCGGCGCGGCGGCCTTCGCGATGCTCCTGGTCGGGCGCTGGCTGCCGGCGGTGCTCGCCTTCGCCGCGGCGGTGGCGTACCCGCTCGGCTCGGTGGTGGTGTCCCGGCTCGCCCTCGGCCCGGTCACCGAGGTCGGCGGCGAGACCCAGTTCTTCGACGCCGAGGGGACGTACCGGCGCACCCTGCTGGTCGGGTCGCTCGGCGTGATCGGCGGGTTGGCCCTCTGGGTGGCCCCGCTGCTGATGCGGCACCGGACGCCCCGCCTGCTCGCCGCCGGCGCGGCGGTGACGATGAGCGTGCTGTTCGTCCCCGGGGTGCTGGAGTTCCTCGCCGACCTGACCGGCATCGCCGCGGTGCTCTGGCGGGTGCCGTGGATCCTCGCCCTGCCCGGCCTGATCGGCATCCTGTGCACCGTGCGCCTGCCCTGGCCGGCCCGGCTGCCCCTGCTCGGCCCGCTGCCCTGGACCGGCCGGACGCTCAAGGCCCTGACCAGCGCCCTGGTCGCGGCCGTCCTGCTGGCCACCTTCAGCCTGTACGGCACCCCGATGTGGCACCGGGACAGCTTCGTCGAGACGCATCCCCACCCGGTGTGGAAGGTGCCCCAGGACCGGCTGGGCCGCGTCGAGTGGATCCAGTCCCTGACCCCGGCCCGCCCGCCCGGTCTGCTGCTGGCCCCCAGCACCCTGATGCGCCTCGCCCCGATCCTCAGCAGTGAGTTGCGGGTCGTCCTGCCCCGCGACGGCTACCTGATCGAGTACGACTGGAACTCGGAGTTCGCCCAGGACCGGCTGCGGCTCGCCGCCTTCGCCGACGGGGAGGGGGTCCCGCCCGACGACGAGTTGGCGGCGACCCTGGACCGGCTCGACGTCACCACGGTCTGCCTGTACTTCGGCAACCGGGCGGCCCGTCGGGCGCTGGAGCGGCTCGACTTCGAGGTGTTCGGCGAACGGGAGGACCCGGCCGGTTCGGTCCGCTGTCTGCGCAAGCTCGACGCGGGGGCGCCGCCGCCGACCGACTGACCGGTCGGCCGGGGCGCGGCGACGCTCGCGGAGCAGGTCACGGCGGTCCCGACCGGCAGCGGTCGGGACAACCCGGACAGCGTGGTACCGGGTTCGTATCACCCCCGCAAATCGCTCTATACCCGAACGGCGACTCCCGTTGTCCTCGCGTTAAGGTCGTGGGCAGTCAGGCCGACACCGACCGACGCCGCCGGCCCCCGCCGGCCGAGCCCAGCGGTCGCCTCCGTCCGTTCGGTCCGGCTCGTCGTCGATCTCGTAGGGAGAGCCATCCTTGTTCGGCACGTTACTCCAGCGACTCGGGGTCCCGGCCCGTGGTGCGCTGCTGCTGCTGTGCTATCTGGTCATGCTCGTCACGGGCGCGCTCGGCTGGGTCGGCGCGTTCGCCGTCGCCGGGCTGGCCGCCGTGTTCGGCGAGTACGCCATCGGTCGCTGGTCCGCCCCCTCCCGGGTCCTGCTGGACAAGGTCGGCCTGAGCCGGGTCTACCGGCAGCTCGCCCGGGACCTGTCGGTGGTCCTGCTGGCGGTCACCACGGTGCGCCCCGGCATCGGCGAGATCACCGTCCTGCTGCTGCTGCCCGCCGTGGTCTGGATGATCGGCGTCTTCGCCGGGGCCTTCAACCGGATGATCAACCGGCGGAACCCGGTCTCCGCGCTGGTGCGCAACATCGACCTCGGCCCGATCAAGGCGGCTCCCCGGCCTCCCGAGTGGACCGGCGCCGTGGTGGGCAACGGGATGGCGCAGCTCAACATCCTGCTGGTGCCGGCCGTGGTGGTGGCCGCCGTCCTCGGTGACCTGGTGCCGGTCTTCGTGGCCGGCGCGGCGGCGGTGCTGGCCGCCGCCGTGGTGGGCGGGATCGTCGCGCTCACCTGGCTGGGCGGTCGCGGCCAGGGCACCGGCAAGGACGCCGTGCTGGCCGCGGTGCAGACCTGGTTGGACAGCTACCGGCCGCAGGTGGCGCTCTATTTTGCCGGCCCGGCCAAGGACGTCTACCAGGCCAACATGTGGCTCGCCCCGACCGAGGCGCTGGACCAGCGCGGCGTGGTGCTGATGCGCAGCAAGGAGGCCTTCCTGGAGCTGGCCGACACCCGGCTCCCGGTGATCTGCGTACCGGCCAGCGTGGACTTCATGAACCTGGAGCTGTCCAGCATCCGGGCGAGCCTGTACGCGGCCAACGTGGGCGCGAACATCCACATGCTCCGCGAGCCCGGCATGAAGCACGTCTTCGTCGGCCACGGCGACAGCGACAAGCAGGCTAGCGTCAACCCGTACAGCAAGGTGTACGACGAGGTGTGGGTCGCCGGGCTGGCCGGGCGGGAGCGGTACGCGCGGGCCGGGGTCGGTGTGCTCGACGCCGACATCGTCGAGATCGGCCGGCCGCAGCTCGCCGGGGTGCACACCTTCGGCGCCCCGGCGGTGGACCGGCCGTTCACCGTCCTCTACGCGCCCACCTGGGAGGGGTGGCTGGACGACGACCCGTACCACACCTCGCTGGTGCTGATGGGCGAGCGGATCATGAACGGCCTGCTGAAGGCCGGGCCGGGGATCCGCGTGATCTACAAGCCGCACCCGTTGACCGGCGCCCGGTCCAAGGCGGCCAAGGCGGTGCACGAGCGGGTGGTCGCCCGGATCGCCGCCGCCGGGGGCGACACCGACGCGAGCAGCCTCGACGGCCCCGCGCACCGGGTGGTGACCGGCCGGGTGCCGGCCCTGTTCGACTGCTTCAACCAGACCGACCTGCTGATCAGTGACATCTCCAGCGTGGTGTCGGACTTCGTGCAGAGCCAGCGGCCGTACGTGGTGGCGAACCCGAGCGGGCTGCCGGAGGACGAGTTCCGGCGCAAGTTCCCGACCGCCCGGGCGGCGTACCTGCTCTCGGCGGACTGCGGCGAGCTCCCCAAGATCGTGGCGCTCACCCGGGCCGGCGACGACCCGATGACCGAGGCCCGGCGGGACCTGAAGACGTACCTGCTCGGCCCGGACGAGCCGAACGCGATGGAGCGGTTCCGGCAGGAGATCACCCGGCTCAGCCGCTGAGGCGTGACGACCGACGGGGGACGGCCTGGGCCGTCCCCCGTTCCGCGCGTACCGGGGCGGCTCAGCCCCGCCGCGGCGGCGTGTCGACGTCGCGGGAGACCACCTCGCCGCGCTCGTCCACCCAGCCCTTGGGGCGGGCCGGGTTACCGGCGACCAACTGGTACGGGGCGACGTCCCGGGTCACCACCGCGCCGGCAGCGATCATGGCGTACTCGCCGACCTCGATGCCGCAGACCAGGGTGGCGTTCGCGCCGATCGAGGCGCCCCGGCGGACCACGGTCGGGGTGATCGTCCAGTCCGGGTTCTGCGCCCGGGGCCGGAAGTCGTTGGTGAAGACCGCGCACGGGCCGACGAAGACCTCGTCCTCCAGGGTCACCCCCTGGTAGACCGAGACGTTGTTCTGGATCTTCACCAGGTCACCGACGGTCACCCCGGCGTCGACGTACACGTTCCGCCCGATCACGCAGTTCGCCCCCACGGTGGCGGTGGACCGGACGTGGGCCAGGTGCCAGATCCGGGTACCGTCGCCGACCCGGGCACCGGCCTCGACATCGGCCGTGGGGTGCACGAAGACGGTGGGGGAGTGGGATTCAGGGTCAGTCATCCGCCAGCTCGCAACAGGTCGGGGCGCGGCGACGCGCCGTGGGTGCGCGGTGCCGGCCGGGCGTGGCGCCGGCCGCCGTCGGCGCGCGGGGCACGACGACGCGCGTCGGACGCGGGTGACCGCGTCGGGCGGTCGCCCCGCCGCCGCGACGCGCGGGCCGGCGTAGCATAGCGACCCCGCCCCGGTGGCCCATCGCGTCGGGCCGACCCATCTGCCACGATGCCCTAGCAGCGGTTCCACGCAAGGAGGGGGGTTCGGGTGCGCATCCTGCTGGTCGAGGACGACCGTCGGGTGGCGGCGGCCCTGTCGTCCGCGCTGACCCGGCGGGGCTACGAGGTCGAGCACGCCGCGACGGTCGCCGCCGCGCTGTCGGCGGCCCCGTGCGACCTGGTGCTGCTCGACCTGAACCTGCCCGACGGCGACGGGGTGGACCTCTGCCGGGAACTGCGCCGCCGCAGCCCGCAACTGGGCATCATCGCGGTCACCGCGCGGGGCGAGGAACGCGACCGGGTGCTCGGGCTGCGGCTCGGCGCCGACGACTACGTGGTCAAACCGTTCTCGATGGTGGAGTTGCAGGCCCGGATCGAGGCGGTGCTGCGCCGGGCCGCGCACACCCTGCCCGAGCGGAACCTGATCGAGGCCGGCGTGCTGCGGGTCGACGTCGCCGCCCGGACGGTGGCCGTCGACGGGCGGGCGGTCGCGCTGACCCGTAAGGAGTTCGACATCCTGCTCTCCCTGGCCCGGCAGCCGGGGGTCGCCGTGCCCCGCGAGCGGATCCTGCTCGACGTCTGGGGCACCACCTGGGCGGACCGGCACACGGTGGAGGTGCACGTGGCGTCGCTGCGGGGCAAGCTCGGCGACGCCCGGCTGGTGGAGACGGTACGCGGGGTCGGTTACCGGCTCCGCGCCGAGTGAGGGGCCGGGCGTGCGTCGTCGGCTGGTGATCAGCTACCTGCTGCTGATGGTGCTGGTGCTGCTCGCCCTGGAGACCCCGCTCGCGCTCACCCTGGCCACCCGGGAGACCGACCGGGTCCGTGCCGACCGGCTGGCCGACGCGACCCGGTTCGCCTCGCTGGCCGGCCCGGCGCTGCGCGACGACGTGGTCGGCCCGCTCGGCGGGGAACTCGCCAGCTACGACGAGCTGTACGGCATCGGCGCGGCGGTGGTGGACCGGGACCGCCGGACGGTGACCGAGTCGGCGACCTGGGAGGCCAGCGCGGGGACGGCGGCGGCCCTGGACACCGCGCTGTCCGGGTTGCAGGTGAGCACCCCGGACTCGGTCTGGCCCTGGGTGCGCGACCCGGTCGTGGTGGCGGTACCGATCAACGACGGCGGCGAGGTGCTCGGCGCGGTGGTGATCACCACCCCGTCGGAGCGCATCCGCCGGACCGTGACCGCCTGGTGGCTGCTGCTGGCCGCGGTCGGGGTGCTGGCCGTGGTGGCCGGCGTGCTGCTGGCGTTCGGGCTGGCCGGCTGGGTGCTGCGACCGGTCACCGAACTCGACGCGGTGACCCACGAGATCGCCGAGGGTGACCGGGGCGCCCGGGTGCAGCACCGGCTGGGCCCGCCCGAGCTGCGCCGCCTGGCGACCAGCTTCAACCACATGGCCGACGCGGTCTCCGACGTGATGGACCGGCAGCGGGCCTTCGTGGCGCACGCCAGCCACCAGCTGCGCAACCCGTTGACCGCGCTGCGGCTGCGGGTGGAGGAGCTGGGGCCGAGCCTCACCGACCCGGAGGGCCGGGTCGAGCACCAGTTGGCGCTGGAGGAGACCGACCGGCTGGCGCAGGTGCTGGACGCCCTGCTCACCCTCGCGCGGGCGGAGCGGACCGAGAACGAACGGGTCACCGTCGACGCGGTCGCCGTCGCCGCCTCCCGGGTGGCCGCCTGGGAGCCGCTGGCCCGGCACCGGTCGGTCGCCCTGGGCCTGGTGACCCTCGACCACCCGGCGTACGCCCGGACCGTGCCGACCGCCATCGACCAGGCGTTGGACGCGCTGATCGACAACGCGGTGAAGTTCAGCGGGGCCGGCGAGGAGGTGACGGTGACCGTCCGCCGGGCCGACGGCGGGACCGTCCTGGAGGTCCGGGACACCGGGCCGGGCCTGACGACCAGCCAGCTGGGTCAGGCCACCGAGCGGTTCTGGCGGGCGCCGGAGGTGCAGAACGTCGACGGTGCCGGGCTCGGGCTGACCATCGTCGCGGTCCTCGTCGACGCCTCCGGTGGGCGGCTCGCCATGCGGCCGGGCGAGCCGCGCGGCCTCGTCGCCGAGCTGTGGTTCCCCGCCCCGGAGACCGTCCCCGAGACAGGCCCGCCGACGGTCGGCCCGTCCGCTGTCGGCCCGCCTGCGGTCGGGCCGCCCGCCGTCGGGGTGGGCACCGGCTCCGGCGGGCCCGGTCAGTAGCCCAGGCCGACGGTGTGGCCGATCGTGGCCGGGTCGTCCAGCGCGGCGAGGATGGCGTGCGCGACGTCGGCGCGGGCGATGGAGGTACCGCCGCGGATGTTGCGGTCCAGGGCGGTGCGGTACGGGCGGCGGCGGCCGTTGGTCAGCCGGGGCGGGCGCACGATGGTCCAGTCCAGCCCGCTGTCGCGGACGACCCGCTCGGCGCGGGTGAAGTCGGCGAACTCCGCCGCCAGGAACCGGCGCAGCACCGGCTTGAACACGAGACGGGTGAAGGCGTCGTCCCCCTCGTCCACGACCGGGCCGCTGGCGGTGACCACGATCAGGCGGCTGGTCCCGGTGGCCCGCATCGCGGTGCTGATCGCGCGGGCGCCGTCGGCGCAGACCGACCCGTCGGTCCTGGCCCGGCGGCCGAGCGTGGAGACCACCGCGTCCTGGTCGGTCACGCTGACGGCGATGGACTCCGGGTCCATGGTGTCGGCGACCACCGGGGTCAGC
The DNA here is from genome assembly GCF_001567585.1 of Micromonospora rosaria. GTDB lineage: Bacteria > Actinomycetota > Actinomycetes > Mycobacteriales > Micromonosporaceae > Micromonospora > Micromonospora rosaria. Next base: position 11,725 of record NZ_LRQV01000052.1, on the reverse strand, counting down.
CGGGGGTGGCCGGCGGACGCCAGCCGGGCCGGGTCCCGGACCACGGCGGTGACCTCGTGGCCGTCGGCGAGAGCCTGGTCGACGAGGTGTCGACCGGTACGGCCGGTCGCGCCGAAGACGGTCAGCCGCATGACGTACCCCCGTGATCGATGCCTGCCGGACCCCGAGACTGGGGCAGCGGACACCCCGCTGTCAACCGCCGGCCGAGGGGCTCCGGGTCGACGCAGGTCGCCGCCGGTGCCCGGTCAGGGCTTGGTCTCCCGGTACCACGCCGCCGCCCCGGGATGCAGCGGCAGCGGGGTGGTGGCGATCGCCGAGCGGGTGCTCATCCGCCCGGCGGCCGGGTGCGCGGCGGCCAGCTCGGCCCGCCGTTCCATCAGCAGCCGGGTCACCTCGTGGACCAGGGCGTACGGCAGGTCGGCCCGGACGATCAGGTAGTTCGGGTTCGCCACCGTCGTCACCGGCTCCACCCCGTACACCGAGCGGGGGATGTCCCGGGAGACGTAGACCTCCGGGTAGTTGCGGCGCAGCGGCTCGATCCACTCGCCGAGGTCGACGATCCGGGTGGCCACGGTGGCGGCCAGTTGCTCGACGGCGCGCACCGGGAGGCCGCCGGAGAAGAAGAACGCGTCGATCCGGCCGGCGTGCAGCGCCTCGACCGACTCGTCCAGATTGAGGGGGCGGCGGTCGACCGCCACGTCGTCGAGCTGGGCGACGGTCAGCAGCCGGGTCGCGGTGATCTCCGTACCGGAGCCGGGCGCGCCCACCGAGACCCGCCGGCCGCGCAGGTCGGCGATCGTCTGGATCGGGCCGTCGGCGGTGGTGACCAGGTGCAGCAGATCGTCGTAGACCCGCGCGACGGCGACCACCGGCGGGTCGCCGGTCGGCCCGGTCTCCAGCACGTCGGCCTGGGTGAAGCCCAGCTCCGCCTGGCTGCTGCCGACCAGCCGCACGTTCGCCGCCGAGGCGGCGGTCACCACCACGCTGGCCTGCACGTGGGGCAGCTCACGGTTGAGGATGGCGGCCAGGGACTGGCCGAAGGCGTGGTACACCGCCGTCGGGCTGCCCGTGGCGATCCGGATGGGCACCGGCTCGGCCGGGGTGTCCCGGCAGCCGCCGAGCCCGGCGGGCACCATGAGCAGCGCCATCAGACCGGCGGCGTACCGCCGGTTGCGGGCATTGCAGTGACCGTCCACGGCCAGCACAATGCGCCGTGAACGGTGTGGACCGCAACCCGACCTGTGGTCGGGATACCGTCAGCCGGTCGGTCGGACGGCCGGTGCCAGCGCGGTGCTGTCCAGGATCCGGTCCCGGTCCGGGCCGTCGGCGACGCTGACCACGAGACAGCCCGCGCCCGGCCGGAGCAGCGCCGGCACGTCCAGCAGCGCGGCGCCCCGGACCAGCACGGCGGCCAGCTCCCGGTCGGCCAGCCGGACCCCGAGGATGTGCCGGCGGACGTGCCGCCCGCCGGCCAGCAGCGCCGAGCGCCAGGCCGCCGCGGCCAGCCGGGCCCGCCACGCCCGGCGGGGCGCCGACGCCCCGGGTACCAGACCGCCCAGCAGTTCCCGGCGGCCCTGCCGCCACCCGGCCTCCAGCAGCGCCACGTACGTCGCCTGGTGCTCGGGTGGCACCCGGAGCTGGTGCAGTTCGTAGCGGCGGCGCAGCCCGCCGACGGTCTGCTCGTGGCGGACCGGGATGTCGAGCCGGCCGAGCAGTTGCCGCATCCGCAGCGCCGCGTCCTCCCGGTTGAACTCCGCCGTGCCCGGGGGGCGGGGCCCGGCCGGCCGGCGTCGCCCCGTCCCGGCCGGAGGCGGCGGCGGGGTGCAGCGCAGCAGGCAGGCGGCCTCGAACGCGTCCGCCAGGGTCGGCCAGTCCAGCGGCGACGCGGGGACCGCCAGGTGCCGGGGACGGTCGAGCAGGGTGGATTCGCTGGCCAACGCAGGCACTCCTTCGTCGACGGGGAGTGCACCTACGGTGTCAAGACCGCGGGCCCGGTGGTACCGATCGGGGCGAGGCTTGAGGAAATCTTGCGCTGGCGCGGCGGAACTGGCGTGGGGCCCTGCCGGCCCGGCGGCCCTACAGCTCGGTGACCACCAGGTCGACCTGCCGGGGCCGGCCCGGCGTCGCCGCCGGCTCCAGCACGGTGTACTTCAGGTCCCGCAGCGCCGTCACCAGCTCACCGGCGGTGCCGGGGCGGACGCCGGCGGTGAGCAGATCCCGGAGCAGTCGTCCCTTGGTGGCCTTGTTGAAGTGGCTCACCACGGACCGGACCAGACTACCGTCGATCATCCGTTCGTGCAGCACCCGGACCGTGACGGTCTGTTCGGCCAGCTCGCCCCGGGGCGTCCAGGTCGTCGCGTACGCCCCGGACCGCAGGTCGAGCACCGGGCCGCCGTCCGCCGCAGCGGTCACCACCGGCCCCAGCTCCCGCCGCCAGTACGCCGGCAACGCCCCGGGGCCGGGCAGCCGCGCGGAGATCGGGCACCGGTACGGCGGGATCCGGTCGGTCAGCCGGACCGCGCCCCACAGGCCGGAGGAGACCAGCACCGACCGCTCGGCGAGCCGTCGGGCCGTCGGGGGCAGCGTGGCCAGGTCGAGCGCTCCGTACAGCACGCCGGTGTAGATCCGGCCGGCCGGGGCGGTCGCCGCCCGCTCCAGCCGGGCGTTGCGGCGCAGCTCCGCGCCCTGCCCCGCGCTGAGCCCCAGGGCCGCGCGGGCGGCCTCCTCGTCCGGCCCGGCGCAGAGCGCGGTCAGCGCGGCCAGCGCCCGCTCCCGGGCCGGGTTCAGCTCGGGCAGGCTGAGCCGGGCCAGGTCCAGCCGCCGGCCGGCACCGGCGGTGGCCTTGCCCTCCGAGGGCGGCAGCAGGATCAGCATCGGGTACGGCTCTCCTCGACTCACGGGTGCGGCGTGCGCCAGCGTACGACCCGGCCGGCGGCACCCCGCAGCGCCGTTCCCGGCACCGGGACCCGGCGGTCAGCGCACCGGGCGCAGGGCCGGCTCGGGGTGGTACACCCGTACCCCGCCCACCTCGGCGACGGTGGCCGCGTCGGCCCGGTCGCCCAGCGCCGCCCGCAGCCGTTGGTCCGCCGGGGACCCGGCGGGCAGCACGTACCCGGGCCGGTCGGCCGCCGCCACCCGCCGCCAGTACGCCGGGTAGCGGTTCTGCCCCGGCCGCAGCGCCCCGTCCAGCACCGCGCAGGCCACCTCCTCGGCGGTGTCGAAGACGAGCCGGTTGCAGGTCCAGTAGTCGCCGTAGACCGCGCGCAGGCCGGCCCGGCGGACCGCGTCGGCCACCGCCTCGGCCTGCCGCTGGTCGGCGCGGGCCGCCCCGGTGCCGGTGGCGAAGACCAGGGTGCCGACCAGCAGCGCGCCGGTCAGCCCGGCCAGGACGGCGGTGCCGAGCGCCCCGGCGAGCCGGCCGGCCACCCCGACGGTGCCCCGCCAGCAGCCCACCGCCGCCACCCACAGCGGCCAGAGCACCGCCGGCAGGGACAGTTGCAGCACCGACAGGTACCGGGCGTTGTCCAGCGGCGCGGTGGCGGCGAGCGGGCTGCGCAGGTACGCCAGCAGGGTGAGGGCGGCCCCGGCGAGCAGGGCGAGCGACGCGACCGGCCGGACCCGCCGGGCCAGCGCCCGGCCGGCGGCCCGCCGCCACGCGACCAGCGCGAGCCCGGCGGCGACGACCAGCAGCACCGGGTACAGCGCACCGAACCACGCCTGCCACCGGGCGCACCCGTCGACCGGGCAGAGGCCGGTGGCCAGCGGTACCCCGGTCAGCAACCCGGCCCGCACCCGGTCGGCCAGCGGCGGAACCACCCCGGTCCCGGCGCTGAGCCGGCGCAGCACCGACAGCGAGTCCTCGCCCGGCGGTGCGACCAGGTTGTCGGCGATCATCGGCGCCGCCCCGACCAGGAACCCGACCACCAGCAGCAGGCCGGCCCGGCCGAGCAGCTCGCGCCGCAGCACGTAGCCCAGCAGCAGGCCCGCCCCGGCCAGGTAGGGCAGGATCAGCCAGTCCGACCAGACGGCCAGCCCGGCCAGCAGACCGAACGCGGCCACCGCCCACCCGCGTCGGCGGATCCGGCCGTCGGCCAGGCCCACCGCCACCAGCAGCATCAGCAGCACCGCCACCTTCACCTCCGGCCGGCCGCCCACGGCGGTGAGCTGGTCGCGGACCACCCGTTCCGAGCCGAGGGCGAGCAGGCCGACGACGACCGTGGCGAACCACGGCGAGAACAGCCGCCGGCTCAGCCGCCAGGTGAGGAAGAGGAAGAGGGCGTACAGCGCCAACAGGGGCAGCCGCAGCACCGGCCAGCCCGGCCCGGCGACCGCCACCAGCGGCGCGGCCAGGTACGACTCCAGCATCCCCATGTACCGCTGGCCGTAGAGGAAGACCGGTCGTTCCCGCCCTTCGGCGATGTGCAGCGCGGCCAGGCCGAAGGTCGCCTCGTCGCTGTTCGCGGCCGGGACGGTGGCCAGCAGCAGCACCAGCCGGTACCCGACGCCGGCCAGGCCGAGCAGGACCGCGACGGCGGCCGGCCGGTCGAGCGCCGGTGGCCACCGTCGGCCGTGCTGCCCAGGTGTCGACACGACCACGCCCCCGTCGTCGCCCCGACCGGAGTCTGTCACGCCCGACCGCCCCGCCGAGGACGTTCGGCCGACCCGGCGAGCGGTGAGCCGTCGGGGGTGCTCCGGTGAGCTGATCGGCTCGCGTGGCCGGTCTCGGCCAGGTGTGGCAGGGTGGCAGGCGTGCCACCCACACCCGCCGGCCAGTTGGCCGTACCCACCCTGCACCGGGCCGCGCGGATCGAGGACGCGGTACACCAGCTCGTGGAACGCCGGCTGCGCCGCACCGGCTGGCGGACCAACGTCGTCGCCTACACCGGCTACGGCGCGCCCGGCTGGGTACGGGTGATGTGCCGGGTGCTGCTGGGCCGCCCGGACACCCGGCAGCGGGGGCGGCTGGAGAAGGTCCGGGGCTGGCGCAGCTTCGCCACCCTGCCCGCGAAGCACGTCACCGTCACCATCGAGGCCGCCGGGGTGCGCCACGAGGTCCGTACCGACCGGAGCGGCTTCGTGCAGACGGTGGTCAAGGCGGACCTGGCGCCCGGCTGGGGGGTGGTCCGGATCAGCGTGCCCGAGGCCGAGCCGGTCGAGGCGCCGGTGCGCATCCTCGACCCGGAGGTCCGGTTCGGGATCCTCTCCGACATCGACGACACGGTCATGGTCACCGCGCTGCCCCGACCGCTGCTCGCCGCCTGGAACACCTTCGTCCTCGACGAGCACGCCCGGATGGCGGTGCCCGGCATGGCGGTGCTCTACGAACGGCTGGTCACCGCGCACACCGGGGCCCCGGTCTTCTACCTCTCCACCGGGGCGTGGAACGTCGCCCCGACGCTGACCCGGTTCCTCTCCCGGCACCTGTACCCGGCCGGCCCGCTGCTGCTGACCGACTGGGGGCCGACCCACGACCGCTGGTTCCGCAGCGGCCGGGAGCACAAGCGGGCCACCCTGGAACGGCTGGCCCGGGAGTTCCCCCGGATGCGCTGGCTGCTCGTCGGCGACGACGGCCAGCACGACCAGGAGATCTACCGCGAGTTCGCCGCCGGCCACCCGGACAACGTCGCCGGGGTGGCGATCCGGCAGCTCTCACCCACCGAGGCGGTCCTCGCCGGTACGCTGCCCACCCCGCTGGACAGCACCGTGCAGGGCCCGGTGGGGCAGCGGTGGCTCTCCGCGCCGGACGGTGCCGGCCTGTGGAAGCTCATGCGCGACAACGGCCTGGTCTGACCGCTCGGGCGCGGTGGCCGGTCCCGGGGCGGGCCGGGCGGCGGACGGGCCGGACCGCAGGCGGGGCGGTCATGACTCGCGGTTCCTTTGGAGCTGCCCTCATGAACGGGGCACGCCGCACGACGCCCCACGCACGGGCGGCGAAGGGGCCGCCCGGGCTGCGGGTGGCCGGCGGGAAGGCTGTCCGGCGGGCCGTGAGTTTCTGGACCGCGCGGCCTGGCGCACGGGCGGTGAGTGGATGGCACGGGCGGTGAGCGGCCGGCGCGGATGGCGCGGTGGCGGGTGGGTGACGCGGGCGGCGCGGTGGCGGCGCGGATGGCGCGGATGGCGCGGTGGCGGGTGGATGACGCGGGCGGCGCGGGTGACGCGGCGGTGAGTGAATGACCCGGCGGTGAGTGGGTGACGCGGGGGCGCGGGTGGCGAGTGGGCGGCGTGGGGTGACGCGGGCGCTGGGGGCGGTGAGTGGGTGACGCGGTGGCGGTCCTACCGACGGGGCAGCTCGAAAGGGCGTCGCCTACGACCTCGGCCCCGGGCCGGAGCCGGCGAGCAGCCCTGGCGGAGACGACTGCGGCAGGGCCGAAGTCCGGCACCGGCCGAACCGGCCCGGCCCGGGGCACCCGGCTCAGCTCGGGCGCAGCCAGAGGGCGCCCAGTGGCGGGACCCGCAGGGCCACCGAGGCGGGCTGGCCGTGCCACGACACGTCCTGCGCCCGGACCTCGCCGAGGTTGCCCACGCCGGAGCCGCCGTAGTGGTGGGCGTCGGTGTTGAGCACCTCGGTCCAGCGCCCGCCGGCCGGCAGCCCGACCCGGTACTCCTCCAGCGGGCGCGCGGAGAAGTTGACCACGCAGACCAGGGTCCGGCCGTCCGGGGCGATCCGGACGAAGGAGATCGTGTTGTTGGCCAGGTCGTCCCCGGCCAGCCAGCGGAAGCCGGCCGGCGAGGTGTCCTGCGCGTACAGCGCCGGGGTGTCGCGGTAGATCCGGTTCAGGTCACCGACGAGGCGCTGCAACCCGGCGCGGGCCGGGTCGTGCAGCAGGTACCAGTCGAGGCCGCGTTCCTCGCTCCACTCCCGCTCGTCACCCAGCTCGCAGCCCATGAAGAGGAGCTGCTTGCCCGGGTGCGCCCACATGTACGCCAGCAGCGCCCGGACGGTGGCCAGCTTCTGCCAGGTGTCGCCGGGCATCTTCGCCACCAGCGAGCCCTTGCCGTGCACCACCTCGTCGTGGCTGATCGGCAGGACGTAGTTCTCGCTCCAGGCGTACGCCAGGGAGAAGGTGAGCTGATGGTGGTGGTGCTGGCGGTAGATCGGGTCCTTCGAGGTGTAGAGCAGGGTGTCGTGCATCCAGCCCATGTTCCACTTGAACCCGAAGCCGAGCCCGCCGTCGGAGGTGGGCCGGGTGACCCCGGGCCAGGCCGTCGACTCCTCGGCGATCATCACCACGCCGGGGTGGTGCTTGTAGACGGTCGCGTTCACCTCCTGCATGAACGCGATCGCCTCCAGGTTCTCCCGGCCGCCGTGCTCGTTGGGCAGCCACTGCCCCTCGGGGCGGGAGTAGTCCAGGTAGAGCATCGAGGCGACCGCGTCGACCCGCAGGCCGTCCACGTGGAACTCCTCGCACCAGTAGAGCGCGTTGGCGACCAGGAAGTTGCGCACCTCCCGGCGGCCGAAGTCGAAGACGTACGTGCCCCAGTCGGGGTGCTCGCCCCGGCGCGGGTCGGGGTGCTCGTACAGCGGGGTGCCGTCGTAGCGGGCCAGGGCCCAGTCGTCCTTGGGGAAGTGCGCGGGTACCCAGTCCAGCAGCACCCCGACGCCGGCCCGGTGCAGGGTGTCGACCAGGTACCGGAAGTCGTCCGGGTCGCCGAACCGGGAGGTGGGGGCGTAGTAGCCGGTGACCTGGTACCCCCAGGAGCCGCCGAACGGGTGCTCCATCACCGGCAGGAACTCCACGTGCGTGAAGCCCAGCTCCACCACGTACGCGGTGAGCTGCTCGGCCAGCTCCCGGTAGCCGAGGCCGGGGCGCCACGAGCCGAGGTGCACCTCGTACACGCTCATCGGCTCCTGGTGCGGCTGCCGGCGGACCCGGCCGGCCAGCCACGCCCCGTCGGTCCACTGGTACGTGGAGCGGTGCACCACCGACGCGGTGGCCGGCGGCACCTCCGCGTACCCGGCCAGCGGGTCGATCTTGTCCCGCCACTGCCCGTCCGCGCCGAGGATGCGGTACTTGTACCGGTGCCCGGAGGCCGCGCCCGGCACGAAGATCTCCCACACCCCGCTGGCGCCCAGCGAGCGCATCGGCCAGCCGTCGTGGGCGCCCCAGCCGGTGAAGTCGCCGACCACGCGGACCCCCCGGGCGTTCGGCGCCCAGACCGCGAAGGCGACCCCGTCGTCACCGACCCGGGCGCCGAGCGCCTCCCAGAGCCGTTCGTGCCGGCCCTCGGCGATCAGGTGCAGGTCCAGCTCACCGAGGGTGGGCGGGTGCCGGTACGGGTCGTCGACGATCGCGCCGTCGACGTCGAGGCGGTAGTCCAGCACGGTGCCGGGCACGGTGGCCTCGAAGACCCCGACGTCGTGCACCCGGGTCGCCGGGTGCCGCGCGCCGCCGACCAGCACGGTCACCGTCCCGGCGGCGCGGCGCAGGGTCCGGATGGTGGTCCGCCCGTCGGCGGGGTGCGCGCCGAGGACCGCGTGCGGGTCGTGCGTCTCGCCGGCGATCAACTGGTCCATCGGTGATCCTTCACGAGGCGTAATCGGTCGGGGCGGGGACGGCAGGGGTGGCGGCGGTCGGGGTGGCGTCGGTGGGGGCGGGGCTGGTCGGGGCGGTGCCCCCGGAGATCTCCTCCGGCACGTTCGCCACGGTCAGCGTGGTCGGTGCGGTGCCGGCGGGGGCCGGCGGCTCGGGCGGCTGCGGGCGGCGCACCGTGAAGACGTGCGCCGGTTGAAGATACGGGTCGAGCCGGACCGCGTTGTGCTGACCCCAGTCGTACTGTGCCCCGGTCAGTTCGTCGTGGACGGTGAACCGGTCGTGCCAGTCCAGGCCCAGCGCGGGCATGTCCAGCACGGTGTTGCCCCACTGGACGCCCCGGGAGTCGAACGAGCAGACCACCAGGACGGTGTTGCCGGTGGCCGGGTCGTGCTTGGACCAGCAGAGCAGCGCCGGGTTGTCGATCTCGTGGAAGACGAGGTTGCGGAGCTGGTGCAGGGCCGGGTTCTCCCGTCGCACCCGGTTGAGGGTGGTGAGGAACGGGGCGAGCGAGCGGCCGTGTTCCTCCGCGCCGGCCCAGTCCCGGGGCCGCAGCTCGTACTTCTCGTTGTCCAGGTACTCCTCGGCGCCGGGGCGGGCGACGTGCTCGAAGAGCTCGTACCCGGCGTACAGGCCCCAGGAGGGGGAGAGCAGCGCGGCGAGCACCGCCCGGATCTTGAACATCGGCGGGCCGCCGTGCTGCAACGACTCGTGCAGGATGTCCGGGGTGTTGGGCCAGAAGTTGGGCCGCATGTAGTCGGCCGCCGCGACCAGCTCCTCGCAGTACGCCCGCATCTCCGCCGCGCTGGTGCGCCAGGTGAAGTAGGTGTACGACTGGGTGAACCCGATCTTGCCGAGCCCGTGCATGATCGCCGGCCGGGTGAACGCCTCGGCCAGGAAGAGCACGTCCGGGTCGACCCGCTTGACCTCGCCGATCAGCCAGTGCCAGAAGTCGAACGGCTTGGTGTGCGGGTTGTCCACCCGGAAGATCTTGATGCCCTCGCCGACCCAGTGCAGCACCACCCGCAGGACCTCCGCCCGGATCCCCTCCGGGTCGTTGTCGAAGTTCAGCGGGTAGATGTCCTGGTACTTCTTCGGCGGGTTCTCCGCGTACGCGATGCTGCCGTCGGCCCGGGTGGTGAACCACTCCGGGTGCGCGGCGACCCACGGATGATCCGGGGCGCACTGCAACGCCAGGTCCATCGCCACCTCCAGGCACACCTCGGCGGCGGCGGCGACGAAGTCGCGGAAGTCCTGCGGCGTACCCAGGTCGGGGTGCAGCGCGTCGTGCCCGCCCTCGGCCGCGCCGATCGCCCACGGCGAGCCCACGTCGTCCGGCCCGGCGGTGAGCGCGTTGTTGGGGCCCTTGCGGTTGACCCGGCCGATCGGGTGCACCGGCGGCAGGTACAGCACGTCGAAGCCCATCTCCGCGACCCCCGGCAGCCGCCGTGCGGCGGTGGCGAAGGTCCCCGACCGGGCGGGGGAGTCGGCGGTCGCCAGGACCGCCCCCTCCGAGCGGGGGAAGAACTCGTACCAGGCGGAGAAGAGCGCCCGGGGCCGGTCCACCCAGATCCGGTACGGCTCGCCGGTGGTGACCAGCTCCCGCACCGGGTACGCCCACAGCAGCTCGGCCAGCTCCAGCCCCGGCCCGACCCGGTGCGGCAGGTCCCGCGCCTCGTCGCCCATCGCCGCGACGGCGGCGCGTACCCGCTCGACGTCGCCGCGGGGCACCAGGCCCTCGGCGGCGGTCAGCACCCGCACGCCCTCGGCCAGGTCGTTGGCCAGCTCCGCCGCGCCCTGCCCGGCGGCGACCTTCTTGGTCACCGCGTTCTGCCAGGTCAGGTACGGGTCCTGGAACGCCTCGACGGTGAACGTCCAGTCGCCGACGGCGTCCGGCACGATGGTGGCGTGCCACCGGTCCTGGCCGGGCTCGCCGGGGCGCATGCGGGTGAACGGGCGGGCCGCCCCGTCCGGCCCGAGCCACACCACGTTGCAGCCCAGCGCGTCGTGGCCCTCCCGGTAGGCGCGCGCCGACACCGGCACCACCTCGCCCACGACCGCCTTGGCCGGGTAGCGCCCGCAGGAGACGGTGGGGGAGACGTCTTCGATCGGGAACCGTCCAGTCACCCGATCAACCTACTGTGCGAGCCTCCCTCGCGCCCGTCCAAGCCCTCCCGCCACGTCTCCGCGCCTCGCCGCGCGCTCCTCCGGGCCACCTGGGGTCGTCGGGGCGACGTACTGCTTTTGAGCCGCATACCTGGCAGGTATAATTATTCCTGGCAGGTATGTGCAACCAAAGCAGTATCGCTGCTGACCGCGACACGCCAGACCGCGCTCGGGCGTGCTGCCTTGCCACAACATCTTGGATTTAGTGGTCATCATCGGCCGCTGAGGCGACAACTACGGCGTCTCTGTGCGACCCGTGGACCCCCGGCGGCTGAGGATAATGCTCCGGGCGGGCCTGGCTGAGTGAGGGGGCCCGGAGTTGATCGAGAGGGCGGGGTGACCGGGCGAACGAGGGGCAACAACCCGCAGGTGGTGCCGCTTGACGGCACCGAGAGCCCCGGGCAGAGGTTGGTGCGTCACCTACGGAACCTGCGCCACCGAGCCCCGGCCGGGGAGCTTGCGCACCTCTCCACCGACGAGCTGATGGACCTGCTGCGCGGCGAGTGAAGCGTCCTGCGCCGGAAGACAGCCAAGCGCCCCCTGCGTGGGAGGGTTGTGGCTTAGAGATCTTGGAGGATTTCGGCCCCCATGAGGGCCATTCGCTTCCAAGGTCTCTTCGCGCCTCATGATTCAGGTAGACGGTGCAACGGGCTACCTGCGCACACCGCCTGAAAGCTACTGTTCATGACTGATCCGCCATCGAGCCTGCCGCGACTGGGAGTCGATCTTGAGCGACAAAGTGAAGAAAAACAGCGAAGTTGATCTCTAGCGCCCCAGGTCAGGAAGTCTCTTCCCCGCGCACGCGGGGGTGATCCTTCCCGGTACATGCGCAGGTTCGTTGCGCCGAACTCTTCCCCGCGCACGCGGGGGTGATCCCGAGAAGCTGCCCCCGGTCGAGCCGGAGCCGGTCTCTTCCCCGCGCACGCGGGGGTGATCCCAAATCATGCGACCAGAGCGGCTCCAACGTCAACTCTTCCCCGCGCACGCGGGGGTGATCCCGGCAGCCTGATCATGTTCGGCGCGCGAGA
>NZ_LRQV01000051.1 GCF_001567585.1 Micromonospora rosaria | reverse complement strand
CGGCCCGGACGACGCCGAGCCGGCGGGTGCCGGCGGTGGCGCCCGCTCCGACCTGCGGCGTCGGCTCCGCGAACGGCGTCGGCTGCGGCTGGTCCTGCTCGGTACGGTGATCGTGGTGCTGCTCGGTGCGCTGCCGCTCTACTTCGGTATCCGTACGCTCAGCAACGACCCGGTCTTCGACACCCTCGACGCGCTCGAGGTGCCCGCCTGGGCGGCGGTGGAGACGCAGGACGACGTCAGCGGTAGCCGCTGGTGCCTGCTCGACTGCCGGCTGCGGGAACGCACCGTGGAGTCGGAGCGCCCGCCGGAGGAGACCGCCCGGGTGTACGAGCAGGCGCTGGTCCGCGACGGCTGGCGGCGGTGGCAGGTGGAACGGTGCCCGGAGCAGGAGGAGAAGGGCTCGTACACCTGCTGGCGGCGCGACGAGCTCACGCTCGACCTGTGGGTACGGGAGCCGACCTGCGTCCCGCCCCCGGGAGCCGACGGCGAGCCCGCGATCGTGCCGTCCCCGGCGCCGGGTGAGGAATTGCCGGCGGAGTGCACCGGGGCCTCGGTGTCGTTGAAGGTGCGTAACGCCATCGACGACGACCGGACGCGACCGCAGCCGAGCACCGACCCGTCACTGACCGGTGAGGACCCGTTCCCCACGTTGACCGAGGACCCCCTCGGGGAGTTGACCCCCTCACCGTCGTGAGCGGGCATTCATCACTGACGGTAGGGTCTGGGGCTGGTGGGACGGGTGTTCCGCCGGCCCCGTGGGGCCCGCACGGCCGTGGCCGACGCCGGTGGGCGTGCCGGCCGTGGGCCCGGCGTGGACGGCGCGGCTCGACGAATCTGCTTGAGGAGGACATGCGTGGATGGTGGACAGATCGCTGCCCTGATCGCGGCCGGCGCGTTCCTGATGCTGGTGCTCGTGCTGGCGGTGCCGATCCTGCGGCTGCGGCACACCGTGGACGCCACGACCCGGATGATCACTGACCTCAACGAGCGGACCACGCCGCTGCTGGGCGACGTCAACCAGACCGTGCGCAACGTCAACACCGCGCTGGAGCAGGTGCAGACCTCGCTGGACGGGGTGAACCTGCAACTGGCCAAGGTCGACACGATGACCAGCCACGCGCAGAACGTCACCGCGAACGTGGCGAACCTGGCCACCGTGGTCTCCGCCGCCGCGGCGAACCCGCTGGTCAAGGTGGCCGCCTTCGGGTACGGGGTCCGCCGGGCCGCTGCCGCCCGCCGGCACGCCGAGACCGAGCGTGAGGTCCGCGACAGCATCAAGCAGCAGCGCCGGGCCGCCAAGCGCGGCAACGGCTGAGCCCAGGCCGGTCGGGCGCGGGAGGATTGGGAGCATGAGGCGACTGTTCTGGCTGGGTATCGGCCTGGCCGTGGGCGTGGTGGTGGTGCGCAAGGCGACCCGCACCGCGCAGGCGTACACTCCGGCGGGCATCGCCGGCGGGCTGTCCGAATCCGCTGGCAGCCTGGTCGAGTCGCTGCGTAGCTTCGTGGAGGACGTCCGCATCGGGATGGCCGAACGCGAGCAGGAGATCCACGCGGCGTTCGCCCGGGGCGAGGCGTTCGACGACCAGTTCGCCGAGCTGCGGGAGGACCCGCGGATCGGGGACCGAGAGATTTTTCCCGAGGAGTACCAGCGATGAAGACGGCGGAGATCAAGCGGCGGTACCTCGCGCACTTCGAGGCGAAGGGGCACGCTGTGGTCCCGTCCGCTCCGCTGCCCGCCATCAGCGATCCGAACCTGTTGTTCATCAACGCCGGCATGGTGCAGTTCGTGCCCTACTTCCTCGGGCAGCAGACCCCGCCGTGGCCCCGGGCGGCGAGCGTGCAGAAGTGCATCCGGACGCCGGACATCGACGAGGTCGGCAAGACCAGTCGGCACGGCACGTTCTTCCAGATGAACGGGAACTTCTCCTTCGGCGACTACTTCAAGGAGGGGGCGATCCCCCTCGCCTGGGAGTTGTCCACGAAGTCGGTCGCCGAGGGCGGTTTCGGGCTGGACCCGGAGCGGATCTGGGCGACGGTCTACCTCGACGACGACGAGGCGTACCAGATCTGGCGGGACACCGGGGTGCCGGCGGAGCGGATCGTGCGCCGGGGCAAGAAGGACAACTACTGGTCGATGGGCATCCCCGGCCCGGGGGGGCCCTGCTCGGAGCTGTACTACGACCGGGGCCCGGCGTACGGTCGCGACGGGGGGCCGGAGGTCGACGAGGACCGGTTCCTGGAGTACTGGAACCTGGTCTTCATGCAACACGAGATCACCGACGTGGTCGACAAGGAGACCTTCCGGATCGTCGGTGACCTGCCGAAGAAGAACATCGACACGGGGATGGGCCTGGAGCGGATCGCCTCCATCCTCCAGGGCGTCGACAACCTGTACGAGATCGACGAGGTCCGGCCGATCCTGGCGCGGGCGGCGGAGCTGACCGGGAAGCGGTACGGGGCGCACTCCGGCACCGTGGCCGCCGAATCGCACCCCGACGACGTGCGGCTGCGGGTGATCGCCGACCACGTGCGGACCTCGCTGATGCTGATCGCCGACGGGGTGACCCCGAGCAACGAGGGTCGCGGGTACGTGCTGCGGCGGATCATGCGGCGGGCGGTCCGGGCGATGCGGCTGCTGGGCTGGCAGGAGCGGGCGCTGCCGGAGCTGCTGCCGGTGGCGCGCGACTGCATGTCGCCGTCGTACCCGGAGGTGGCGGCGGAGTTCGACCGGATCTCGCAGTACGCGTACGCGGAGGAGGACGCCTTCCTGGCGACCCTGCGGGCGGGCACCACGATCCTGGACACCGCGATCACGGAGACGAAGTCGGCGGGGAAGCCGGCGCTCTCCGGGGACAAGGCGTTCCAGTTGCACGACACGTACGGGTTCCCGATCGACCTGACCCTGGAGATCGCCGCCGAGCAGGGGCTCCAGGTCGACGCCGAGGGTTTCCGCCGGCTCATGGCCGACCAGCGGGCGCGGGCGAAGGCCGACGCGGCGGCCCGCAAGACCGGGCACACCGACCTGTCGGCGTACCGGGGCGTGCTGGACGCGGGCGGCGCGGTGGAGTTCACCGGCTACACCGAGCTGACCCGGGAGTCCCGGGTCCGGGCGCTGCTGGCCGGCGGCGGCGAGGTCGCCGCGGCGGGCGAGGGGGAGACGGTCGAGCTGGTGCTCGACACCACCCCCTTCTACGCCGAGGGCGGCGGGCAGCAGCCCGACCAGGGGCTGATCACCGTCGGCGGCGGTCAGGTCGAGGTCTTCGACGTGCAGCAGCCGGTGCCGGGGCTGATCGTGCACCGGGCCCGGGTGGTCCGGGGCGAGGTGCGCGCCGGGGAGTCCGGGTACGCCGAGATCGACGTGACCCGGCGGCGGGCGATCTCCCGCTCGCACACCGCGACCCACCTGGTGCACCAGACCATGCGCAACTTCCTCGGCGAGTCGGCCACCCAGGCGGGTTCGCTGAACGCCCCGGGTCGGCTGCGGTTCGACTTCAACACCCCGACCGGGGTGGCGCCGAGCGTGCTGCACGACGTGGAGCAGCAGGTCAACGAGGTGCTCCTGGCCGACCTGGAGGTGCACGCCTTCGTCACCAGCCAGGAGGAGGCGCGGCGGATCGGCGCGATGGCGCTGTTCGGGGAGAAGTACGGCGAGCGGGTCCGGGTCGTCGAGGTCGGCGACTACGCCCGGGAGCTGTGCGGCGGCACCCACGTGGCCCGCTCCGCCCAGCTCGGCCTGGTGAAGATCCTCTCGGAGGCGTCGGTCGGCTCCGGCGTCCGCCGGATCGAGGCGCTGGTCGGCATGGACGCCTTCGGCTTCCTGGCCCGCGAGCACCTGCTGGTGGCCCGGCTGGCCGAGCTGTTCCGGGTGCCCGGCGAGCAGGTCGCCGACCGGGTCGAGCAGACCGTCACCCAGCTCCGCGACGCGGAGAAGGAGCTGGAGAAGCTGCGGGCCCAGCTCGTGCTCGGCGGCGCGGGGGCCCTCGCCGGGCAGGCGAAGGACGTGCGGGGCGTGGCGTACGTCGGCACCGAGGCGCCCGAGGGGGCGGCCGGCAACGACGTGCGGACCCTGGCCCAGGAGATCCGGGGCAAGATCGACCCGGCCCGGCCGGCGGTGGTCGCCGTGGCGGCCCGCGCCAATGGCAAGGCCTCCCTGGTGGTGGCTGTGAACGGCGCGGCCCGCTCCCGGGGCCTGGCGGCGAACGACCTGGTCAAGGCGGCCTTCTCCGGCCGGGGTGGGGGCAGCCCCGACCTGGCCCAGGGCGGTGGCCTGCCGGCCGCCGAGGCGCCGAACCTGCTGCTCACCGTCGAGAAGACCATCGCCGACACGTGATGTGTGCCACTGCCGTCGACCCGGGCCGCTCCGGTGGAGTCTCACCGGACCAGCCCGGGTCGACGCATGACCGGGGAGTCGTGGAGTGACCGGGGTGCGACTGGGCGTGGACGTCGGGCAGGTGCGTGTCGGGGTGGCCCGTTCCGACCCGCACGGGGTGCTGGCCACCCCGGTCGCCACCCTCGCCCGGGACCTCGCCGCCGCGCCCGAGGCGGTGCCGGCCGACATGGCGGAGCTGTCCCGCCTGGTCAGCGAGTTCGAGGCGGTGGAGGTGGTGGTCGGACTGCCGGTGAACCTGGCCGGCCGGCACGGGCCCGCGGCGATCCACGCGAAGGCGTACGCTCAACGGTTGGCTGATGTGATAGCCCCCGTACCGGTGGCGCTGAGCGACGAGAGGATGTCGACCGTGGTCGCGTCTCGTAGGCTGTCCGAGCGGGGCGTCCGGGGGAAGCGCCAACGTGCGGTGGTCGACCAGGCCGCCGCGGTCGAGATTCTGCAGAGCTGGCTGGACGCGCAGCGGAGGCGGACGTAATGATCGACGATCTGGACCTCGGGTTCGACGAACAGGAGCGAGGGGAGAAGGGCCGGCACCGGCGCGGCTTCGTCGAGAGACGCAAGGGCAAGAAGCGGTCGGGCGGCCGGGGCAAGACGGCCTTCGCCCTGCTGATGGCCCTGGTGCTGCTCGGCGGCATCGGCGGCGGCGCGTTCTACGGTTTCGACCGGGTCCAGAACTACTTCACCACACCCGACTACGACGGCGCGGGCACCGGCGAGGTGACCGTCGAGATCAAGCAGGGCGCGCTGATCGCCGACATGGCCACCGCCCTGCACGGCGCCGGGGTGGTGAAGAGCCCGAAGGCCTTCATCAACGCGGCGGACGCGAACGCCCTGGCCAAGAACATCCAGCCCGGGGTGTACAAGGTCCGCAAGGAGATGAGCGGGGAGAGCGCGGTCACCGCCCTGCTCGACCTGAAGAACAAGATCGTCAACGGGGTCACCATCCCCGAGGGCCGGACCGCCAAGGGCATCTTCAAGCTGCTCTCCGAGTACACCAAGATCCCGGTCAAGGACTTCGAGGCGGCGGCGAAGGACCCGGAGGCCCTGGGCGTGCCGGACTGGTGGATCACCCGCAGCGACGGCAAGAAGGTCACCAAGTCGGCCGAAGGCTTCCTCTTCCCCGACACCTACGAGCTGCCGCCGAACGCCACCGCCGAGACCATCCTGCAGACCATGGTCGAGCGCTTCCTCACCGTCACCGGGGAGATGGAGTTCGCCGACCGGGTGCAGAAGGAGCGTGGCGGCATCACCCCGTACGAGGCGCTGATCGTCGCGTCGCTGGCCCAGGCGGAGGCGGGCACGAAGGCCGACCTCGGCAAGGTCGCCCGGGTGGCGTACAACCGGGTCTACGGGGACTTTCCCTGTAACTGCCTGGAGATGGACGTCACGGTCAACTACTACCTGGAGTTGACCGGTCAGAAGACCAAGACGTCCGCGGAGATGACGAGGGACGAGCTCCTCGACACCAAGAACCCGTACAGCCGCAAGCTCAAGGGACTGGTGCCGACGCCGATCAACAACCCGGGCAAGGAAGCGCTGGAAGGGGCGATGGACCCCCCGACGGGCAACTGGCTCTACTTCGTCGCCGTCGACCGGGACGGCAACTCGGCCTTCGCCGACACCTACGAGGGCCATCTGCGCAACGAGGCCAAGGCCCGCGAGGCCGGGATCATCTAGGTCCACCCTGTGCAGGGATGGCAGTGGCGGGCGGGGTGAAGGTCACGACCTTCACCCCGCCCGGTCGCTGTGGCTCAGCCGACCACCGGCGCGCCTGGCGGGATCTGGGAGATCCGCACGCAGCCGAGGGCGACGTACCGCAGGGTGCGGTTGTGGCCGACCTTCAGCCACCTGTTGCTGGTCGTGCCGTTGCAGGTGTACGAGCTGCCGGTGGTGACGCCCGTGCTGGCGGAGTTGCAGTCGGCCGTGACCGGGTACCAGCAGCTCACCCACTGGCCCTCGTTGATCTGTGCGACGGCGGTGTAGCTGGTGCCCGCTCCGGTCCGGATCTTCACCGCCGAGTTGCCCGCTTGAGGGGTCGCTCCGGCGTTGAGCGTGCTAGCACTTGCCGGTGCGACGGCCAGTGACAGCGCGGCGAGAGCGCCGACGGCGGCCGAGGCGGTCAGTTTCCGAAACCGCATGCCTACTCCCTGTGTTGATCGACATGACGCATCGATGTAACCATAGGTATTGGTGCAAGCACAATCTGTCATGGTGGTGAGATTCTGGTGGCCGGTTGCGGCCGGGTGGCGCGGCTGTCGGCGTCGGCGTCGGCGTAGCCTTGGGTCATGTGGAGAACTGTCGGTGGCTGAGCCCCGAACTGCACGACGGGCGGCGGTGATCGGCAAGCCGATCGCGCACTCCCTCTCCCCGGTGATCCACCAGGCCGGGTACGCCGCCGCCGGGCTGACCGGCTGGTCGTACACCCGGATCGAGTGCGCGGAGTCCGAGGTCGCCGGCCTGGTCGCCGGCCTCGGCCCGGAGTGGGCCGGGCTGTCGGTGACCATGCCCGGCAAGGAGGCGGCGCTGGCGGTGGCCGACGAGGTCTCCCCGCTCGCCGCCGCCGTCGGCGCGGCCAACACGCTGGTGCACCGCCCGGACGGCTCCTGGTACGCGGACAACACCGACGTGACCGGCATGGTCGAGGTGCTCGGCGCGGCCGGGGTGGGCGCGGGCGCCACGGTGACCGTGCTCGGCGCCGGTGGCACCGCGCGGGCGGCGCTGGCCGCGGCGGCCCGCCTCGGCGCGGCCTCGGTGACCGTGGTGGCCCGCCGCGCGGCGGCCGTCGACGACCTCCGTCCGGTCGCCGCCACGCTCGGCCTCGCCCTGACCGGCGCCCCGTGGGCGGCGGCCGGCGGTCACGCCGACGTGGACGTGCTGGTCTCCACGGTGCCGAAGGGGGTCGCCGACCCGATCGTCGGGGGGCTGCGCTGGCGGCCGGGGGCGGTGGTCTTCGACGCGCTCTACGACCCCTGGCCCACCCCGCTCGCCGCCGCCGCCCAGGCGGCCGGGTGCCGGATCGTCTCCGGGCTGGACCTGCTCCTCGCCCAGGCGGTCGGCCAGTTCGCGCAGTTCACCGGGGTCACCGCGCCGGTGGCGGCGATGCGCGCCGCCCTCGTCGCCGCCCGCGCGTCCCACTAGCCGGCAATCCTTAGCTGCGGGTTAAGACGCGCTGACGCGGCGCTGTGCTGTCGAAGTCCGGTGCCGGTCGTGGCTACGCTGCATCCCGTACCACAGTCGACACAGGGAGTGTGCTCGTGACCAGGCGTGGAGTTCACCGCCTCACCCGGTACACCGGGTCCCGGCGCAGGGCCGCCATCCTCGGTGTCCTCAGTGTCGGCGTGGTGGCCGGCCTCGTGGCCACCATGATGCCGTTGCTGGCCGACGACGACGCCGCGCTGGTGGCGGTCGCCGACACCACCGCCACGACGGTGCCGCAGGACGGTGACAACGGCGCGAAGACGACGCTGGCCACCTGCCCGGCGCCCTGCGACGGGAACCCGCGCGGCACCCGGGACGCGGTCATCCGGTTCGCGGTGACCGACCTGCCGGCCACCGCCGTCAACATCCGGGCGACGCTGCGGGTGCACACCTGGCGCGACGCCGCCGCCGCGGTCACCGCGTACGCCTCCACCGTGGACGCCGGCCAGCCGCGCCCGGCGCCGGTGGAGCTGGGCGACGTGCTCGACTCGGTGTCGACGGTGACCAAGGGCTTCAACGAGTGGGACGTCTCGGGCCTGGTGCGCGGCAACGGCACCGTCACGGTCGCGTTGGCGCAGACCGGGCTGGACACCCGGATCTACTGGGCGTCGCGGGAGAACCGCGACCCGGGCCTGCACCCGCGCCTGGTGCTGAGTTACGACGTCGGCACCGGGGCGAGCCCGACGGCCTCCGTGCTGCCACCCACCTCCGCGCCGGCCGCGCCGCCCACCCCGAGCGCGACGCCCCGCACGGAGCCCCCGGCCACCCCGAGCCCGACCCGCCCCACCGCCACCACCCCCGCCCCCGACCCGACGACGCCGCCGGCCAGCGGCTCCGGCCGGTGCGGGACGGTGTCGCCGATCCTGGTGCCCTCCTGCGGCGCCTGGTGGGGGATGTACTCGCCGGCCTCCGCCGGCAACGGGTGGGACCACGGCCAGTCGGTCGCCGACGTGGAGGCGCAGGTCGGGCGGAGGTTCGACGTCGTGCACCGGTACCACGACTTCTCCAACTCCGGCAGCAACGGCGCCTTCCCCGACGCGTACCAGCAGGAGCAGATGCGCCAGGGGCGGATTCCCTTCTTCGCCTGGGAGTCCCGGGTCTTCTCCACCGGCACCGTGCTGACCTGGGCGGACGTCTACAGTGGCCGGCACGACGCGACCATCGACGCGGTCGCCGGCCGGATCAGGGCGATCGGCTCCCCGGTCTTCATGGGCTTCGACCACGAGCCGGAGGACGAGCCGGCCAAGGGCAGCGACGCCGACTTCGTCCGCGCCTGGCGGTACGTGCACGACCGGTTCGAGCGGGCCGGGGCGGACAACGCGGTCTGGGTCTGGGTGATGATGGGCTGGTCCGGCCACCACCACCGGTACGCCGGCCTCTACCCGGGTGACCGGTACGTGGACTGGGTGGGCTACGACCCGTACAACTTTCACGTCTGCAACGGCAGTACGGTGTGGAAGAGCCCGCACGACACGGTCGGCGGCTTCTACCGCTGGCTGGACGAGAACGGCATCGGGGCGGGCAAGCCACGGATGCTCGCCGAGTTCGGCACCAACCTGCACCCGGACGACCCGGCCGCCAAGCGTCGCTGGTTCGAGCAGTTCCCGGCGGCGTTGAAGGCGCACCCGAAGATCAAGGCGGCGATCTACTTCAACTCGCCGGGGATGACCCGCAAGACGAGCACCTGCGACATGACCATGAACCACGACGCCGCCGCGCTCGCCGGCTTCGCCGCCGCCGGCCGCGACAGCTACCTGCGGCAGCCGACGGGGCTGGGCACGCCGGGCTGACCTGGTGTCCACCCGGGGCGGTCGGTCCGGACCGGACCGACCGCCCCGGTGTCGGTAACTCGATTCACCGACCGCCCAATCGGCGGATTTCCCTTTTCGCCCCCCACGAGGGACGCTACGCAGGTTCTTGTTCTCCCCCCGATGGAGCAAAGCGTGCCCGTTCCCTCGCTCTACCGGCGTACCGCCGGTTCCCTCCGCCTCCGCGCGGCGCTGCTCGCGACGGTGGTCGGTCTCACGGTGCTGTCCGTGCCCGGTGCCGCCTCCGCCGCCGTGGTCCCGGTCCCCGCACCGGCCACCCTGGTCTCGACCAACCCGGCCGACACCACCCCGCACGCCCGCGACGGTGAGACCCGCGCCTTCGCGCAGGTCGGCAACACGGTGTACGTGGGCGGCAGCTTCACCCAGATCCGGCCCACCGTCACCGCCGGCTGGGCCACCCAGCGGTACCTGTTCGCCTACGACCGCACCACCGGGGCCGTGTCGACGACCTTCCTGCCGGTGCTCGACGGCGCGGTCAACGCGCTGATCGCCGGGCCGGGCGGCACCGTGATCGTCGGCGGCGCGTTCAAGACCGTCAACGGGGTGGCCCGGCGGAACCTGGTCGCCCTCGACCCGGTCACCGGTGCCATCGTCGACTCCTGGGTCGGCCGCTCCGACGGGGGCAACGTGCGCGACCTGGTCCTGCACGGCAACCACCTCTACGTCGCCGGGGCCTTCAACTGGCTCAACGGCACCGCGCACGCCGGCCTGGCCCGGCTCAACGCCACCACCGGCGCGATCGACCCGACCTTCAACGTCAACGCCTCGGTGGGCCGGCACGAGACCAACTCGTACGTGTGGACGATCGACGTGTCGGCGGACGGCAGCACCCTGGTCGTCGGCGGCAACTTCCTGTACCTCAACGACCTGCCGCGCAACCAGATCGGCCTGGTCGACCTGACCGGTACGCCCAGCGTGATCGACTGGAGCTCGGAGAAGTTCGTCGCGCCCTGCGGCAACCCGGCGACCTTCGTGCACTACGTGCAGGACGTGCGGTTCGGCGCGGACGGCAGCTGGTTCGTGGTCGGCACCAACGGCGGGTCGGGCTGGCCGTCGGCGTACTGCGACGCGCTGGTCCGGTTCGAGACCGCCGCCCGGGGGACCGGGCAGCTCGCCACCTGGGTCAACTTCACCGGCAACGACACCATCACCTCGGTCGAGGTGGCCGACGGGGCGATCTACCTCGGTGGGCACTTCCGCTGGCTGAACAACCCGAACGCCAGCGACGTCGCCGGCAACGGAGCGGTCGACCGGCTCGGCATCGGCGCGGTCAACCCGGCCACCGGGATGCCGCTGAACTGGAACCCGCGCCGCAGCGGCGGCTCGTCGCTGCCCTCCGGGGCCAGCAACTGGGGCTCCTCGGTGCCGGTGCTCTGGCGCGGCACGGACGGGCTCTACTTCGGCCACAACTCCGACGGCATGGGCGACGAGTACCACGGCCGGCTCGGCATGTTCCCGCTGGCCGGCGGGCGCACCGCGACGCCGCGCAACGCCCAGTCCGCCACCAGCGGCAACCTGCACCTGCGGACCGCCAACGGGGAGCTGGCCAAGGTCCCGTTCAACGGCACCACCCTCGGCACGCCGACCACGGTCAGCCAGCCGAACTGGACCGGGGCCGGGGCGACCTGGCAGGTCGGTGACCGGATCTACTGGTCCCGTCAGGTCACCGGCTCGCCCACCGGCAGCCGGATCGACATCTCGCTGTACAACGGCACCACGATCGGCGTGCCGTGGGAGGCCTCCGGCTACAACGACTGGTTCACCCCGGCGAACCTGACCGGCGCGTTCTTCCTGGACGGCCGGCTGTACTACACCCGGACCGGGGCGTCCGGGCTGTACTACCGGTACTTCGAGACCGACGGCAACTACCTCGGCGCCACCGAGTTCGCCGTCCCCACCACCGGGATCACCTGGTCGGCGGTGCGGGGCATGGCCTGGGTCGCTGGCAAGATCGTGTACGGCCACACGGACGGCTCGCTGCGTTCGGTGCCGTTCGACCCCACGGCCACGCCGGCGGTGGCCGGTGCCTCGGCGACCGTGCTGGCCCCGGCCAGCGCCGGCCTGACCTGGTCACAGCCGGCGATGTTCTTCTCCGTACAGTAGCGATCGACCGATCGTGATGAATACTCGGTAAATTGGACTACCGGGGGCCGGTGACGAGTCTCGTCGCCGGCCCCCGTGACGACGAGGAGGGCCCGTTGACTGGCGTCGCTCGTGCCCGCCGCGGCCCGGTGCTGCGCGCGGTGTACGCGTTCCGGCGGGGCTGGTACCGGTTGCGCTACCGCCGGTTGACCCTCGGCCGGGACGTCGAGATCCGGGGCCGGATCCGGCTGCGGCGCGGGGTACGGGTGAGCATCGGCGACCGGACCCGGGTCAACAAGCTGGTCCGCTTCGCCGGGCCGGGCGAGGTGCGGGTGGGCACGGACTGCCTGCTCAACGCCACCTGGATCGGCTGCTGGACCTCGGTCACCATCGGTGACCGGAGTCTGCTGTCCAACTGCGAGCTGATCGACAACGACTTCCACAACCTTCCGCCGGAGCTGCGGCACGAGCCGGCCACCGACCGGACCCGGGCGCCGATCGTGATCGGTGAGAACGTCTGGATCGGCGCGCACGCGCTGGTGCTCAAGGGGGTGCGGATCGGTGACGACAGCGTGGTGGGAGCGGCTACGGTGGTCCGCACCGACGTGCCGCCCCGGGTCGTCGTGGTCGGCAACCCTCAACAGACGGTGAAGAAGTTCCATGACTGATCCCAGCCCCGCCGGATGGTCGGCGACCGAGCGGCCGGGTCCGCCCGCCCGCACCGTCACGATCACCGATCTGCTGCGCATTCCGCTGCACCGGATCCGCCTGGTCGGCGGGATCGCCGCGGCGGGTCTGCTCGCCGCGCTCACCTTCGTGCTGCTGGCCCCCTCGGCGGTGACCGCCAACGCGGTGGTCGCGGTCCGCCCGGTGGTGACCGACGCCTTCACCCCGACCGGGTCGAGCCCGGACCGCGCGGTGAACATGAACGTGGAGAGCGGCATCGCCACCGGTACCGACGTGGTGGGACGGATCGCCACCGCGAACGGCCAGAGCCCTCGGGACGTGCGCAACGCCCTGGAGGTGGAGATCCCCACCGGCGGCCAGATCCTGCGCTTCGTCTACCGGGCCCCCTCGGTGGAGGAGGCGGTCGAGATGGTCAACCTCGCCGCCCAGTCGTACCTGGACGTCCGGCGGGAGATGTACGAGAAGCAGCGCACCGAGATGCTGCGCGCGTACGACGAGAACATCAGCAACGTCACCAGCCAGCAACGGGCGTTGCAGCGGCGGATCGACAACGCCGAGGGCCGGGTCTCCGACGCGACGGTGAGCGAACTGTCCGGGATCAACAACCAGTTGGGCCAGCTCAACTCGGCGCGCAGCGAGATCGCCGCGGTCGACGTCAACCCCGGCTGGGTGACCCAGACCGCCGAGCCGGCCCTGGCCTCCCGGGACGGCAACCGGATGCTCTTCCTGGTCGCCGGGCTGCTCGGCGGCACGCTGGTCGGCGTGGTGGTGGCGTACGCCTGGGAGTCGATGGACCGGCGGGTGCGCTCGGTGACCGACGGCCGGGAGGTGACCGGGTTGCCGTTGCTGGGCACGGTACGCCGCCGCCGGGTGCCGCCCGGGCGGGGGCAGCCGGTCGACGCCGACGTGCGGTACGTCGCGATGGCCATCGCCGCGCAGGTGCGCCCGCCCGCCCGGGTGGCGGTGCTGACCGCCCGCGAGGACCCGACGACGACCACGGCCGGGCTGGCGGTGGCGCTTGCCGCCGACGGCCGTCCGGTCTTCGTCGCCGACGACAGCGGGCGGTCCGGGCGGCTGCGGGACGCGGTGCTCGCCGGCCGGTCCAGGCTGCCCCTCGACCGGCCCGGCGCGACCATCGACGGCTCGGCCGTCCAGGGCCGCTCCCCGGTGGCGCTCGGTCGTCCGGGGACCGTGCCGAAGCCCCGCCCGGGCGGCACCGCGACCTCGGGTTCGGTGCCCGTCGCCGGGGCCTCCGGCGCGGTCCCGGTGCCGGCGGCCAACCCCACCACCGGGCCGGCGGCGGGCCGGCGGCCGTCGCCGTACCCGGTCGGCGCCCGTCCGTCCAGCGACCCGGAGGCGACGGTGACCCTGCCCCGGGTCTCGTCGAAACGCGACGGCGAGTACGGGCGCACCGTCGACGCCGAGGACATCGCGGTCGGCTCGGGGACGGTCCGGATCGGCACCGCCCGGCAGGGCGTCGGTCAGCCCCTGGTGCTCTACAACGCGCCGCCGGCCGAGTCCGACGAGCGGGGCGTGGCGCTGGCCCGGCAGGGCACGGCGGTGGTCGTGGTCGAACGGGACCGGACCCGGCAGGCCGACCTGCGTCGGCTGGTGGAACGGCTGCGGGCGGCGGGGGTCACCCCGCTGGGCTTCGTGCTGACCCGCAACGGTCATGGCTGAGCCGGTCCCCGGCGGTCCCGAGCCGAACGTCGCCGGTCCTGAGCGGCACCCCGCCGGTCCTGAGCGGAAACCCGACGGGACCGGGCCGGCTCCGGCCCGCCGGCCCGGGTCCACGGTGGCCTCCGCCCGGGTTCCCGTTCCCGACCCGACCGCCTCGCCCCCGTCGTCAGCCTCCACCCCGGCCTCCGCCTCCACCCCGACGCCGGCCCCGGTGTCCGCGCCGGCCCCGGTGTCCGCGCCGGCCCCGGTGTCCGCCGCTGCCTCGGTGCCTGCGTCGGCACCTGCACCGGTGCCTGTGCGGGCGGCGGCATCCGTGCCGGCACCCGCGTCGGCCCCCACCCGGGCCGTGGCGGCGGTGCCGGCGGCCCCCGCCCCGCCGGCACCGGCCCCCGCACCCGTGTCAGCCTCCACACCCGTGCCGGCCCCCGCACCCGTGTCGGCGTCGGCACCCGTGCCGGTGTCCGCGTCGGCGGCGGTACCCGTGTCGGCGGCGGTACCCGTGTCGGCGGCGGTACCGGTGTCGCGGGCCGTGCCGGTGGTGGCGGCGGGATCGCCGGCAGCCACCGGGGCGGGGTCCGCGCCGCCGCGGCTGCCGCTGTGGCCGTTGGCGCTGATGTTCGGTCTGGTGCCGGTCTGGTGGCTGACCGGGGCCTTCTACCTCGGCTGGCCGCTGCTCGGGGCGGTGCTGCTCACCCTGCTGGTCACCCGGGGACGGGTGCCGTTGCCGCCGGGCGCGGGGATCTGGCTGCTCTTCCTCGCCCTGGTGGCGGTGAGCGCCACCCAGTTGCAGAGCGCCGCCTCGGTGCTGACCTTCGCCCTGCGGCTGGCGTTCTACCTGACCGCGCTCGTGGTCGGGTGCTACGTCTACGCCGTCGCCCGGGAACGTGCCGACCAGATCGTGGTGCTCATGCCGCTGGCCGCGTTCTGGCTCGGCCTGGTCGTGCTGGGCTGGCTGGGGGTGCTGGTGCCCCGGTTCGAGATGACCACGCTGGTGGAGTCGCTGCTGCCCGGCGGACTGGCCCGGACGCCGTTCATCCGGGACATGGTCCACCTCAACACCGCCGAGTTCAATCCGCGCTCGCTCACCCCGATCTACCGGCCGGCCGCGCCGTACGCGTACACCAACAACTTCGGCAGCGCGTACGCGATGACCCTGCCCTGCATCGTGGCGCTGACCGCGCTGCTGCGGCGCGGGGTGCTGCGCTGGGTGCTGCTGGTCTCGCTGCCGCTGTCGCTGGCCCCGGCCTTCCTCACCCTGAACCGGGCGATGTTCCTCAGCCTCGGCGTCGGGCTGCTCGTGCTCGGCATCCGGGCCAGCCTGCGCGGCAACCTGCGGGTCGCCGCGTCGATCGTCGGGGTGGCCGTCCTCGGCGCGGTGGCCACCCTGTTCATCCCCGTCTTCGACCTGATCGGCGACCGGGTGGAACGCAGCGACACCAACACCGACCGGCTCTCGCTCTACCAGGAGGTGCTGCGGCGCATCGCGGACTCGCCGTGGCTGGGGTACGGGGCGCCGGTCAACGTGGACACCGTCTCCGCCGACGCGCCGATCGGCACCCAGGGGCAGTTGTGGATGGTGCTGTTCAGCCACGGGGTGCCGGCGCTGCTCTGCTTCCTCGGCTGGTTCGTGGTGGCGTACCTGGTCTGCTCCCGGGCGCTCTCCGCCGCCGGCCAGTGGCTGGCCGTGGTGCCGGTGGTCTGCCTGGTGCAGGTGCCCTTCTACGGCATGGCCAACCAGAACCTGGCGCTGGCGTTCTTCGTGGTCTCCTTCGCGATGGCGCTGACCGAGCGGGAACGCGCCGCCGGTCCCGGCCGGCTGCCGAGCGCCCCGGCGGTGCCCGCGTGACCGCCGTCGAGCCCCGGCCGGACCGCCCGACCGGCCCCACCGCCATCCCGGGCGGGGCTGTCACCGCCATCCCGGGCGACGGCCCCACCGGCGCGTCGGGCGACGGCCCCGTCGACGGCTCCACGGAGGCGCGGCGCAGCGCCCGCAGCGGGGCGGCCGGCCTCGTCGGGGCGGCCACCAGCGGCTTGTTCGGCTTCCTGCTCGCAGTGGTGATCACCCGGGGGTACGGCACGGTCGGCTCGGGCGCCTTCTTCGCGGCGATCGGGGTGGTCACCGTCGCCACCGCGATCTGCACCCTGGGCGCGGAGACCGGGCTGATGTGGGCCCTGCCCCGGCGGCGGATCGGCCGGACCGGGGACGCCGCCCGCCTGCTGCCCGTGGCACTGTTGCCGCCGCTGCTGGTCGCGCTGCTGGTCGCCGGGGTCGGCGTGCTCGCCGCCGGCCCGCTCGCCGGGCGGCTGCTCGACGGCTCCGGTACCGCCGGGACCCCCCTGCTGGTGGCCGCGTTCGTCGCGGTGCCGGTGGTGGTCGCGATGACCCTGCTGCTCGCGGCGCTGCGCTGCGTCCGCCCGATCCGGGCGTACGTGGCGGTGCAGTTCTTCCTGCTGCCCGTCGCCCGGCCGGTGCTGGTCGGGGCGGCGGCGCTGGTCGGCGGCGGGCTGGTGCTCGGCCTGGCCGGGTGGCTGGTGCCGGCGGGCATCGCCCTGTTGGCCTGCCTGGCGCTGGTCGCCGGGCCGGTCGGGCTGGGCCGGGGCGTCGAGGTGCGCCCGCAGCCGGCGGACTGGCGTGCCTTCTGGGGCTTCGCGCTGCCCCGGGCCGCGTCGGCGGCGATCGACGCCGGCAGCATGTGGGTGGGGGTGCTGCTCACCTCGGCCCTGGCCGACCAGGCGCAGGCGGGTGTCTTCGGCGCGGTCGGCCGGTACGTGCTGGCCGGGCAGTTGGCCATGCAGGGGCTGCGGGTGGCCGTCTCGCCGCAACTGTCGCGTCTGCTCGGCCAGGGGGAGCGGGCGGCGGCGGCCACCGTGCACCGGCAGTTGACCACCTGGGGGCTGGTGCTGTCCTGGCCGGTGTACCTGCTGCTGGCCGTCTTCGGGCTGGCCTTTCTCCAGCTCTTCGGGCCGGAGTTCGCGGCCGGCTCGGCGGCGATGACCGTCCTCGCCCTGGCCATGCTGGTCAACACCGGCGTCGGCAACGTGCAGAGCCTGCTGCTGATGGGCGGGCGCAGCGGGCTGCACCTGGCCGCCGCGGTGGCCGGGCTGACCGGCACGGTCACCCTGGGGCTCCTGCTGATTCCTGGGTACGGGGCCACCGGGGCGGCGGTGGCCTGGGGCACCGGCATCGTCACCGAGAACCTCATCGCCGCCGCGTGCGCCCGACGGCTGGTCGGTCACCCGCTGACCGACCGCGCCATGCTGCGGGCGGCGGCGGCCACGGCCGCCGGGGTCGGCGCCGCCGCGGCGGTCGGGGTGCTGGCCGCCGGGCGGGGGATCCCCGGGCTGGCCGTGGCGCTGGGCGTGCTCGCCGTCGGTGCCGTCGCCCTGGTGACGAATCCCCGGGTGCGGCACGGCATCCGGGCCATCCTGGCGCAGATCCGGGGCGGTCGGCCCGCCCCGCCCCAACCCTCGAAGGGCAGGTGAGGCGCGGTGTCCTCGATCCGGGACCGCGTGAAGCAACTCGTACCGACCCAGGTGACCGAACGGGTCCGGGAGAGCCTGGTCGACTACGGCGTGCGGACCAGTGACCGCCGCCCGCTGCCGGATTTCCTGATCATCGGTACGAAGCGCGGCGGGACCACCTCGCTGTGGAACTACCTGATCCAGCACCCGCTGGTGCCGCGCCTCTTCCCGGCCTGGAACACCAAGGCGTCGCACTACTTCGAGGAGCACTGGCGGCGCGGCGAGGCCTGGTACCGCAGCCACTTCCCGACGGTGCGGCAACGGGCCGCCCTGGAGAGCCGGCACGGTGGCCCGGTGCGGGTCGGCGAGGCGGCGCCGCTGTACATGTTCCACCCCCTCGCGGCGCAGCGGGTGGCGGCGTTGATGCCCCAGGTGAAGCTGATCGTGCTGCTGCGCGACCCGGTGGAGCGGGCGTACTCGCACTGGAAGGAGCGCCGCACCCACGACATCGAGCCGTTGGACTTCGCCGCCGCGCTCGCCGCCGAGCCGGAGCGGACGGCGGGGGAGCGGGAACGGCTGATCGCCGAGCCGGAGCACTTCAGCGAGCCGTACGACTGGTACACGTACCGGGCGCGGGGCCGCTACCTGGAACACCTCGAACCGTGGCTGGAGCGGTTCGACCGGTCGCAGTTCCTCTTCCTGCCCAGCGAGGACCTGTACCGCGACGCCCGCGCGACGTACGCCCGCACGCTGGACTTCCTCGGCCTGCCCGGCCACGACCTGCCGAACTTCAAGGTGTACAACGACCGGCGGTCCGCGCCGCTGGACCCGGCGGTCCGGGAGGAGCTGACCGCGTACTACCGGCCGTACAACGCGGCCCTGGCGCGGCGGCTGGGCATGACGTTCGACTGGTCGGACCCGGCGGCGTGACGGCGACGCAGGACCCCCGGGCGCGGACCGACGGGTTGGGCTGGGTCAGCCGGGCCGTCTTCGGCGACCCCCGGATCGGGCTCACCGTCGGCGACGGCGCACCGCCGGGGCACACGGTGGTGGCCCGGTACACCGTCGTGCCGTCGGTCGAGCGGGCCCGGTTCCTGCTGCCCCGGGGCGCGGTCCGGGCCACCGCCGCCGCGCTGCTGGCGTACAACGCCCTGCGCCCGCCGAAGGTCCGCGCGGTGCGGGCCGGGCTGGGCGCGCTGGCCCGGGTCGGGGTGCTCGACGCGGCCCGCTTCCCGACCCTCACCGTCTCCCTGCCCGAGGGCGTCGACCCGGCCGGGGCGCTGCTCGCCGCGCACCTGGCCGACGTGCTCGACGTGCGGCCGGCGTACGCGGCCTGCGGGGTACGCCCACCGGACCCGAACCACAAGCCCACGTTGCAGGTCTTCGCGGCGGACGGCCGACCCCTCGGGTACGCCAAGATCGGCTGGAACGACGCGACCCGCGCGTTGGTGACCGCCGAGTGCGCCGCGCTGCGCGCGCTACCGGCCGTGGCCGGGGTGGGCGAGCACCCGGCCGCCCCCGGGCTGCTCGCCGAGCTGACCTGGGCCGGTCAGGTGATCGCGGTGGTCGACCCGCTGCCGCTGTCCGTGCGGGGCGTCCCGGCCGACGACCCGCCCCGGCTCGGCGCGCTGCTCGCCGTGGCCCGGCGTGGGGGGCCACCGACCGGACCCCGACCCCTGGCCGGCTCCACCTTCCTCGCCCGGCTCGGGGCGGAGGCGGCGCGGGCGGCCGAGGCGGATCCGGCCGGGAACCGGGCCGTCGCGGCGGTGGCGGCGCTGGCCGGACGGCACGGCGGCACCCGGGTCGAGTTCGGACACTGGCACGGCGACTGGGTGCCGTGGAACCTCGGCGTGCACGGCGGTCGGCTGGTCGCCTGGGACTGGGAGCACAGTGGACCGGACGTCCCGGTCGGGTTCGACCTGGCCCACGACGCTTTCCAACGGGCCCTGGTCCTCGACGGCCGGTCGGCGGCCGAGGCGGCGCGAGCGGTCGACGCGCACCTGGCGCGGCACGGGGATCGGCTGGGCCTGTCGGTGGCGGGCCGGGCGCTGGTGGCCGAGGCGTACCTGATCGAGATGTGGCTGCGGACCTGGCGGCTGGCCTCGGCCGGGGCCGGCTGGAACGCGGCGCTGCATCCCGCTCTGCTGGACACCGTCGAGAGACGACATTACGACTGAACTCGGGGTTGCCATCAGGTGGATCCGGTGAGTGGATCGACGAAACCGCAGGTGAGAGCGTTGTCGATCGCCAGCGGCGCAGGTCCGGGCCGGTGCGGTGCCGGTGCCGGGCCCGGCAACGGATTTCTGGCTGGCGGCGACCTGTGGTCTCCTAGCTTCCGATTGTCGCTGCTGACGAGGATTCCGGGCGTGCTTGTGGGGAGTCGCGTGGACACAACCGTCGAGGACCCGGCCGGTCCTCCCGCCCTGCTGCTGGTCGGCTCCAGCGGCGGGCACCTGGCCCAACTGCTGGCGCTGCGGCCGTGGTACGAGCGGTGGCCCCGGTGCTGGGTCACCTTCGACACCCCGGAGGCGGTGTCGCTGCTGGCCGGTGAGGACCTGGTGCCCGCGTACCACCCGACCACCCGCAACATTCCCAACCTGCTGCGCAACGCCTGGCTGGCGGTGCGGGTGCTGCGTCAACGCCGGATCGCCGCGGTGGTCACCACCGGCGCCGGGGTGGCGGTGCCGTTCGTGGTGCTCGCCCGGCTGCGCGGCATCCCGACCGTCTACATCGAGGTGTACGACCGGATCGACACGGCGACGCTCACCGCCCGGCTCTGCCGGCCGTTCCTGTCGGCCATGCTCGTGCAGTGGGAGGAACAGCGCCGGCAGTACCCCGAGGCGACCGTGGTGGGAACGCTGCTGTGACCGGAGATCCGATGTCGTCCGCCCCGGGCGTCCCGCAGGCCACCGCTCCGGCCCGGATCCCCCGGCAACGGCCGCCGCAGGCGGTCGAGTCGACCACCACCAGGCCGACCGGGACCGGCTCCCGGACCCGGCTGCTCGTCGCGGTGGGCACCGACAAGCACCCCTTCGACCGGCTGGTCGGCTGGCTCGAACAGTGGCATCCCGGTGTCGCGCCCCGGGTCGAGCTGACCGTCCAGCACGGGCACACCCGGGCCCCGGCCACGCCGGGGGCGACGCCGTTCCTCGGCCACGCCGACCTGCAGACGACGATGGCCGCCGCCGACCTGGTGATCTGCCACGGCGGCCCGGCGACCATCCTGGAGGCCCGCCGGCACGGGCACCTGCCGATCGTGGTGCCCCGCGATCCGGCGTACGGCGAACACGTCGACAACCACCAGCTGCTCTTCGCCCGCCGGCTCGGCGCGGCCGGCCTGGTGGCGCTCTGTGAGTCCCGCGACGCCCTCGTCGCGGCGCTGGAGGCCGGTCTCGCCGACCCCGGCCGGTTCACCGTGACCACCGACGAGGCCACGGCCGCCGCCCGGCTGGCCGCCGTCGAACGGGTCGGACAGATCGTGGAAGGGCTGGTGGCCGCCGCCCCGCGTCGGCGCAGCCGGCCGTGGTGGCGGCCGAGGAGCCGCGTGACGGACGGAGAGCCGACCCGATGACCCCGCAGTACCCGACGGTCAGCGCCGTGGTGCCCACCCGGGACCGCCCGGAGTTGCTGCGCGCCGCCGTCGCCGCGATCCTCGACCAGGACTACCCGGGCCGGATCGAGGTGGTGGTGGTCCACGACCAGTCCACCCCGGACCGCTCCCTGGAGGAGTTGTCCCGGCCGGGCCGCCGGGTCCGGGTGATCGCCAACGAGCGCGCCGCCGGGCTGGCCGGGGCCCGCAACAGCGGCACCCTGGCCGCCGAGGGCGAGCTGATCGCCTTCTGCGACGACGACGACGAGTGGCTGCCCGGCAAGCTGAGCGCCCAGGTGGCCGCCCTGACCGCCGTGCCGGGCGCGGAGTTCGTGAGCTGCGGCATCCGGGTCAGCTACGACGGCCGGAGCGTGGACCGGGTGCTCGACCGGGAGACGATCACCCTGGCCGAGTTGCTGCGGGACCGGATGACCGAGCTGCACCCGTCGACGTTCGTGATCCGCGCGACGGCGCTGCGCGACGGCTTCGGGCTGGTGGACGAGGAGATCCCCGGCAGCTACGCCGAGGACTACGAGTTCCTGCTGCGCGCCGCGCGCAGTGCCCCGCTGGTCAACCTGACGGTGCCGTACGTGCTGGTCCGGTGGCACAAGCGGTCCTACTTCGCGCAGCGCTGGGACACCATCTCGGCGGCGTTGCAGTGGCTGCTGGAGCGCTACCCCGAGTTCGCCACCCAGCCGGCCGGGCAGGCCCGGGTCACCGGGCAGATCGCCTTCGCGCGGGCGGCCTCCGGGGACCGGCGGGGCGCGGTGCACTGGGCCCGGCGCACGATCCGGGACAACCCCCGCGAGCCCAGGGCCTATCTGGCGCTGGCCGTCGCCGGTCGGGTGGTCCGCGCCGACGCGGTGCTGCGCACGCTCCACAAGCGGGGCCGGGGCATCTGAGGTCGGGTCGTCCTCCGGGTGCGGGTGCGGGTGCGGGTGCGGGTCGACCGTGTCCGGAGGCCGGCCCGCAGCGTGCCGCGTATCACTGATCGACTGTTTTCTGAAGGTGGCGAACGTCAATGCAACATAGCAGTATTCCTTTCCATGGTGTTGCATTCGGTCAGGTTTCGACTCGTCGACTCGCCCACCTCTTTCGGGGCCCGGCGTCGGGCGCGCCGAGCCGCGTGGCTGTCGCGGACATTTCCTGATCTGGCGGACATGGACATTCTCGACCTGGGTGGCCGGGTGGAGAACTGGACCCGGGTGCCGGTCCGCCCGAAGCGGGTGCACGTGGTCAATCTTGAACCGTTGCCGACGGAGCTGCCGGAATGGGCGGAGGCGGATCACGCGGACGCCTGCGAGTTGCCGACCGCAATTCGCGCCCGCCGCTACGACCTGGTTTTCAGCAACAGCGTCCTGGAGCACGTGGGCGGGTACGAGCGCCGCCGGCGGATGGCCGAGGCGGTCCGCGATCTGGCCCCCGCGTACTGGGTGCAAACCCCGTACCGGTACTTTCCCGTGGAGCCGCACTGGGTGGCGCCGGGAATGCAGTTCCTGCCGCTGCCGGCCCGAGTGTTCGTCGCGCGAAAGTGGCCGCTGGCCTACAACCCGGGCAAACCGTACGAGTTGGCGATGAAGCAGGTTCTCAACACCGAGTTGATCGGTCGGGCGGAGATGCGGTACCTCTTTCCCGACGCCGCCATCCGCGGTGAACGGCTGCTGGGGATGACCAAGTCCCTGATCGCGGTCCGGACCGGATGACCACCCGGTAGGCGCGCGGTCCAGCCTCGACGGAAAGCCCGTCCCGACGGGTGGCTGCCGGGCCCGCAATGCCCACTGGCGGGGCCGGCAGCCCCCCACGATCTCATCACCACCGTGACCAGCAGTTGCCCAACTCCGTACCACCCTGCGGTGTCGTGGTTTGTCGCGGCACCCCGGCCGACTCGAGGGCTGAGAAATGTCGATGGATCTTGTCATTCCCCGGGAGGCGGTCGCCTCGCTGCGCGTTCCTGCCGTCTCCCTCACCGACGGCGAGCCAGCCGAGCCCGTGACGGTTCGCCCCTGGCGCTCGTCGCTGGTGCGACGGTCTGCTGCCGTGGCGCTGCCGTTCGGTCGGCAGGCGGCGGAGCGGGTGAGAAAGGCGCAGGCCGTGCAGCGGTTCGACGCGCTGGTTCTCGGTCCGGCAAGCCTGATCACTGTGGTCTGCGGCGCGGTGGCCCATGGCTGGTATTGGTGGAAGCTGGCATTCTCTCCGACCCCGTACGCCTTCTTCTTTGGCTTCTGCGCCCTTCACGCGATCGCACAACTCCTCGACAAGCGCCTCATCCCTCCGCAGTATCCGCGGCAGGGCAAGCGGGGTGATCTGCTCGTCCGCGAGGTTCCGCAGGGGGTTGCCGAACAGTGGATGGCGCTGGACCCTCGGGTGCGATCCCAGTCACCCCGAGACTGACCCTCGACCGTGGAGGCCGGTGGCCACCTGCCGGAAACCTGGTCGGTGTCGACCGTCGCCCTGGTCGACACCGGCCGTTCCGAACCCGCCCCTAGCGTCGGCGGCCATGCTGACTTTTCGCTGCTCCGCCCTGCTGCGGCGGGCCCTGCGGCCGGTGACCGCCCGCCGCGTTGCGGGATCGACCCCGCCCGGCCGACCGTCCCGGATGGTCGCCGTCGGCGCGGCGCTCGCCGTGACCGGTGGGCTGGTCGCCGCCGTCCAGCCCACCACCCCGGCCGCCGCGCAACCCGGTGACGTCGTCGTCGACGAGGACTTCTCCGCCGGTACCCTGCCGGCCGGCTGGCGGGCGGTCGACGGCGAGTGGACGGTGCGCGACGGCCGGCTGCGGGGCACCGCCACCAGCGGCACCAGGAAGATCACCTTCGGCCGGCACCTGACCAGCTTCCGGTTCGAGGCCACCGTGCGGTTCGAGTCGGTGGCCGAGCCGACCCGCTGGACGGCGCTCGGCCTGGACGTGCCCGCCGACGGCTCCACCCCGTGGTGGATCGCCACCATGCGCAGCGGCACCACGGCCGCCAACGGGCTGGAGTTCGCCCAGCTCACCACCGGCAACGCCTGGAACGTCACGAACACCGCCGCCGCCGGGTACGCCGCCGGCACCGGCCGGGACGTACGTGTCGCCATCGAGGTGCACGGCAACCGGGCCCGCTGGTTCCTCGACGGCCGGCAGTTGCTGACCACCAGCAGCCTGGCCCGCTCCGCCGACGGCGGACAGGCGCTGGTCGTCAACGGCGGCACCGTCTCCTTCGACGACGTCCGGGTCACCGAGCTGCCGGACAGCGGGTACCTGCGCCCCGAGGGCGCCCCGATGACCGTGGTCGCGCACCGGGGCGCCTCCTCCGCCGCTCCGGAGAACACCCTGGTCGCCCAGGAGGTCGCCCGCCGGGCCGGCGCCGACTTCGTGGAGAACGACGTGCAGCCCAGCAGCGACGGGGTGCCGTTCGTGCTGCACGACACCACGGTCAACCGGACCACCTCCGGCACCGGCCCGATCCGTGGCCTCACCGCCGCCCAGCTCAAGACCCTCGACGCCGGGTCCTGGTTCGCCCCGCACTTCGCCGGGGCGACGCTGCCGACCCTGGCCGAGCAGCTCGCCGACCTGCGGACCCGGGGCGGCAACCTGCTGCTGGAGATCAAGGGCGCGCACACCCGTGACCAGGTGGCCCGGATCGTGGAGGTGATCCGCGCCGAGCGGATGACCGGCCGGGTCTTCGTGCAGAGCTTCGAGGTCGACGCCCTGCGGTACACCCGGGAACTGGCCCCCGAGCTGCCCACCGGGCTGCTGCGCGGCACCCTGGACGCCGACCCGGTGGCGACCGCCCGCGAGCTGGGGCTGACCGCGTACAACCCGTCCGGTGCGGCGCTGGCCACCCGGCCCGGGATCGTCGCCGACCTGCACGCCGCCGGCATCGCGGTGATGGTGTGGACGATCAACTCCCCGGCCCAGTGGAAGCAGCTCGACGAACTCGGCGTCGACGGCGTCATCACCGACCGCCCGGCCGAGCTGGCCGGCTGGAACGCCGCTGGGCAGCAGGCCGACGAGGGGAACGAGCCGGGGGTCACCGTCAGCATCGCCGCGCCCGCCGACGGGGCGAAGCTGAACCGCGCCCAGCAGCCGGTGCTCACCGTGCCGGCCACCGGCGCCGACACGGTCACCGTCACCCTGGACGGCCGTCCGGTGCCGGTCGGTGAGCCGCTGGACCTGCGGACCCTGGCCGTCGGCCCGCACACCCTGCGCGCCGAGGCCACCGGCCCCACCGGCACGGTCTCCACCGAGAGCACCGTCACCGTGACCGCCACCCAGGCCGGCCTGGGTCACCTGATCCTCACCTCGCGGGCCGAGGAGCAGGCGCTCACCGTGCTGCTCAACCACCTCGTCAAGGGGCGCTACGACGAGCTGTCCCGGTACGCCGACCGGCAGGCCGGCAAGCTCGTCCCGGCGGCCGTCGCCCGGGTGATCGCGGGTGACGCCCGGATCCTCGCCGACCGCTGAACCGCCGCTGGTGCGGGCCGTCCGGCGACGGCCCGCACCACGCGCCGGGGCGGGACCGGGCGGCCCGGCGGCGGGCCGGGCCGTCCGCAGGGCGGGACGCGCCGGGCGGTACGCGGGCGCGGCCACCGGGCGTGACAGACTGACCGCTGTGTTGCGCTGGTTGACTGCAGGTGAATCGCATGGTCCCGCCCTCGTCGCGCTGCTGGAGGGCGTTCCCGCCGGGGTCGAGGTGACCACCGGTGAGATCGGCCGTGAGCTGGCCCGCCGCCGGCTCGGCTACGGCCGGGGCGCGCGGATGTCGTTCGAGCAGGACGAGATCGAGATCATCGGCGGGCTGCGGCACGGCGTGACCCTGGGCAGCCCGGTGGCGATCCGGGTCGGCAACTCCGAGTGGCCCAAGTGGCGCACCGTGATGGCCGCCGACCCGGTGGACCCGGACGAGTTGGCCAGCCAGGCCCGCAACGCCCCGCTCACCCGGCCCCGGCCCGGCCACGCCGACCTCGCCGGGATGCAGAAGTACGGGCACACCGACGCCCGGCCGATCCTGGAGCGGGCCAGCGCGCGGGAGACCGCCGCCCGGGTCGCCGTGGGGACCGTGGCCAAGGCGCTGGTCAGGCAGGCCCTCGGCATCGAGATCGTCTCGCACGTGGTCGAGCTGGGCCCGGTCGCCGCCAAGCCGGGCCTGCGGCCCACCCCGGCCGACGCCGAGCAGATCGACGCCGACCCGCTGCGCTGCCTCGACAGCGAGGCCAGCGCCCGGATGGTCGCCGAGGTCGACGCCGCGAAGAAGGCCGCCGACACCCTCGGCGGCGTGGTCGAGGTCCTCGCGTACGGGGTGCCGCCGGGTCTGGGCAGCCACGTGCAGTGGGACCGCAAGCTGGACGCCCGGCTGGCCACCGCGCTGATGTCGATCCAGGCGATCAAGGGCGTGGAGATCGGCGACGGCTGGCAGCAGGCCCGGTCCCGGGGTTCCGAGGCGCACGACGAGATGGTGCCCACCGCGACCGGGGTACGGCGGGTGACCGACCGGGCCGGCGGTCTGGAGGGCGGCATCACCACCGGCGAGCCGCTGCGGGTGAAGGCGGCGATGAAGCCGATCTCGTCGCTGAACCGGGCCCTGGCCACGGTCGACGTCACCACCGGCGAGCCGGCCACCGCCATCAACCAGCGCTCCGACGTCTGCGCGGTGCCCGCCGCGGCGGTGGTCGCCGAGGCGATGGTGGCCCTGGTGCTGGCCGAGGCGACGGTGGAGAAGTTCGGCGGCGACTCGGTGGCCGAGATCCGCCGCAACCTGGCCGGGTACCTCGACGCCCTGGTCATCCGGTGACCGCTGCCGTGACGAAGCCGCTGGTCGTGTTGGTCGGAGCGCCGGGGTCGGGCAAGACGACGGTGGGCGAGACGCTCGCCGCCGGGCTCGGCGTGGCGTTCCGGGACACCGACGGCGACATCGAGCGGATGGCCGGCAAGCCCATCCCGGAGATCTTTGTCGACGAGGGGGAGGAGCACTTCCGGGCCCTCGAACGGGCGGCGGTGGCGGCGGCGCTGGCCTCGCACGCCGGGGTGCTCGCCCTCGGCGGGGGCGCGGTGCTCGCCGAGGAGAACCGCGCCGCCCTGATCGGGCACACCGTGGTGCACCTGTCGGTGGAGCTGCCCGACGCGGTCCGGCGGGTCGGGCTGGGGGCGGGCCGGCCGTTGCTGGCGATCAACCCCCGGGCCACGCTGAAACACCTGATGGACCAGCGCCGGCCGCTCTACACCGAGGTGGCGACCGCGACCGTGGTCACCGACGGGCGTACCCCCGACGAGATCGCCGACGAGATCGTCACGCTGCTCAAGCGCTGACCGTCGCCGGTACCGCCATCCGGGCACCGCCGGGCGTCGGCCGGCCCGCCGAACCCGGCTCCACTAGGCTGCCCTCGATGGACGAGGAGACCCGGATTTCGGTCGGCGGCGAGCGGCCGTACGACGTACTGGTGGGACGTGACCTGCTCGACGCGCTGCCCGGCCTGCTGCCGGGGGCGGACCGCGTCGCGGTGCTGCACGCGCCCCCGCTGAAGAACCTGGCCGACGCCCTCGGCGAGCGGCTGCGCGCCACCGGGGTCGAACCGCTGCCGATCGAGGTGCCCGACGCCGAGGCGGGCAAGCGGATCGAGGTCGCCACCGACTGCTGGGAACGGCTCGGCGCGGCCGGCTTCACCCGCACCGACGCGGTGGTCGGGGTGGGTGGCGGCGCGGTCACCGACCTGGCCGGGTTCGTCGCGGCCTGCTGGCTGCGCGGGGTGCGCTGGGTGCCGGTGGCGACCTCGCTGCTGGGCATGGTCGACGCGGCCGTGGGCGGCAAGACCGGCATCAACACGGCGGCCGGCAAGAACCTCGTCGGCGCGTTCCACCCACCGGTCGGGGTGCTGGCCGACCTGGCCACCCTCGACAGCCTGCCCGCCGCCGACCTGGCCGCCGGGCAGGCCGAGGTGATCAAGTGCGGGTTCATCGCCGACCCGGTCATCCTCGACCTGGTGGAGCGGGACCCGGCGGCGGCGACCGACCCGACCGCGCCGGTGACCCGGGAGCTGATCGAGCGGGCGATCCGGGTGAAGGCCGACGTGGTCTCCGGTGACCTGCGCGAGTCCGGGGTACGGGAGGTGCTCAACTACGGCCACACCCTGGCGCACGCCATCGAGAAGGTCGAGGGCTACCGGTGGCGGCACGGGCACGCGGTCGCCGTCGGCCTGGTGTACGCGGGCACCCTGGCCCGGCTCGCCGGCCGGCTGGACGAGGCGACCGCCGAGCGGCACCGCAGCGCCGTGGCGGCGCTCGGCCTGCCCACCAGCTACCCCGCCGACGCCTGGCCGCAGTTGCTGGCCACCATGCGGGTCGACAAGAAGGCGCGCGGCAACCGGCTGCGGTTCGTGGTGCTGGACGGGCTGGCCCGCCCGGCGATCCTGGAGGGCCCGGACGACGACCTGCTGCACGCCGCCTACCGCCAGGTGGCCCGGTCGTGAGCGCGCGGAGGGTGTACGTGTTCAACGGCCCCAACCTGGGCCGGCTGGGCACCCGCCAGGTCGACGTGTACGGGGTGACCAGCTACGCCGACCTGGTGGAGCTGTGCGAGTCCACCGGCCGGGAGGTGGGGCTGGACGTCACCGTCCGGCAGACCGACGCCGAGCACGAGCTGCTGGGCTGGCTGCACGCCGCCGCCGACGAGGGCGCGGCGGTGGTGCTCAACCCGGCCGCCTGGTCGCACTACTCGTACGCGGTCCGGGACGCCTGCGCGATGCTGCGGGGGCCCCTGGTCGAGGTGCACATCTCCAACATCCACGCCCGGGAGGAGTTCCGGCACCACTCGGTGGTGTCGGCGGTCGCCACCGGGGTGATCTGCGGTCTGGGCGTCGACGGGTACCGGCTCGCCCTGCGGCACCTGGCCACCCTGGCCGGCTGAACGCTGCGGCGGTGCGCCCGGCCGGCACCGGTCACTCGCCGACGCGCAGGGCGGACGCCGGGGGTTCCATCCAGTCGGCCAGCCGGCGCAGGGCCCCGGCCGCCCGGTGTCGGGCCTGCGGAATCCGGGGCCCCGGCCCCGGCGGCTCGGGACGGGTCGGCGCGTCCGGGCGCGCGGACTCGACGTGCCGGCGGACGGCGCCCAGGGCGAGATGGGCGGCGGCGGGATGCTCCATGTCCCCTCCTGGTGGTCGGTGCGGCTCAGGTGGTGCCGGACGGCGGCCCGGTCGAGCCGCGCACCACGACGTGGGTGGGCAGTAGCAGGGCGGTCGCTGCCGGCTCCTCCTCGAAGAGCAGCCGGACGGCCTCGGTGCCCTTGCGGGCGTGCGGCTGGGCCACGGTGGTCAGGGGCGGTGTCGCCGTGGCGGCGGCGGGAACGTCGTCGAAGCCGATGACGGAGAGGTCACCGGGGACGTCGAGGCCGCGCGAGCGGGCCAGCGCGACGGCGCCGAGGGCGAGCCGGTCGCTCATCGCCAGGATCGCCGTGGGCGGGTCGGGCAGGTCGAGCAGGTCCGCGGCGACCGCCGCGCCGTGGCCCTCCTCGACGCCCTTGGCGGCGGCGACGGTGGCGGTGCCGCCGGCGTCCAGG
Organism: Micromonospora rosaria; assembly: GCF_001567585.1. Taxonomy (GTDB): domain Bacteria; phylum Actinomycetota; class Actinomycetes; order Mycobacteriales; family Micromonosporaceae; genus Micromonospora; species Micromonospora rosaria. Next base: position 12,790 of record NZ_LRQV01000051.1, on the reverse strand, counting down.
GCCGGGCGGAGCCCGTCACGGTACCCGTCGAGCCGGGCCCGGTTGGCGACGTACCCGGTGGGCGCGTCGAACCCGGTCGGCACGATGCCGGGCGTCGAGTCGGGAGCCAGCCGGAAGCTGATCACCCCGAACCGGCGGTGGCCCAGGGCGACCAGGTGCGCGGCGGCGGTGCGCGCGGCGTGCCGGTCGTCGATGCCGACGTAGGGCTCGCCGGGGGCGATCGGGGCGTCGAGCCCGACGACCGGCAGCCGGCGGCGGCGCAGCAGCTCGCGGCGGTCCGGTTCGAGGGGGTCGCAGAAGGCCACGAACCCGTCGACCAGGGCCGAGGAGACGACGTCGGGTCGGCCCGGCTCGGCCCGGGGCACCAGCACCAGGGAGGAGCTGTGCTCGCCGCAGGCCCGCGCCACGCCGGCCATGATGAGCTGCGCCGCCGCGTCCTCGAAGAGGTACTGCAACGGCTCGTGCACGATGAGCCCGATCGCGCCGGTCCGGCCCCGCCGGAAGGTGTTCGCCAGCGGGTCCGGGCCGGGGTAGCCGGCCTGCCGGGCGGCGGCGAGGATCCGTTCGCGCAGCTCGGGGCTGAGCTGGTCGGGCCGGTTGAACGCGTTGCTGACCGTGGCCTGACTGACCCCGAGGGCGCGGGCGAGGTCGGTCATCCGTGGTCGGGGACCGGTGGGCATCGGAACCTGTCCTTGAATTGTGCCGGCCTTCTGATGCGTATAAGTTTACCGCATGGTCGTCGGGGTGCGCACCAGCAGTAACCGTCGGGAGTTGCTGGACTGGTTCGCGCCCGCCGTCGCGTTCGCCGTCAACGGGGCGATGTACGGCACCCTGCTCACCCGCTACCCCGAGATCGCCGACCGGACCCAGGCCAGCGAGACGGCGTTCGGGGTGGTCCTGTTCGCCTCGGCGCTGGGCGGCCTGGTCGGCTCGCTGGTCGCCCCGGCCCTGGTGCGGGCGCGGGGCGACTTCGGGGCGACCCTGCTGGCCGGCTTCGGGTACGCGGTGCTGGCGGTCTCCGTGGCCTGGGCGCCGGAACTGATCTTCCTGGGCCTGGCGCTGCTGCTGATGGGCGTTCTCGACGGCGCGCACGACGTCGGCATGAACGCCGTCGCGGTGCGGGGCCAGCAGCGGCGGCGTACCTCGCTGATGGGCCGGATGCACGCCACCTGGTCGCTGTCGCTGACCGCCGCGGGCGTGCTCGGCGCCGCCGCGGCCGGGCTGCGGGTGCCGGTCGTCGTGCACGTCACGGTCGTCACCGTGGTCGCGGTGGCGGCGCAGGTCGCGGTCCTGGTCCTGCGGCGCCGGGCCGGCCCGGCCGACGACGACGCGCCGGCGCGCACCGGCCCGGCCACGACCGACCCGGTCGCGCCGGGCGTCGCCGCCGGGTCGGCCCGAGCCCGGCGGCTGCGCTACGTCCTGCCGGTCCTCGCCCTCGCCGCGCTGGCCGCCAGCTACGTCGAGAGTCCCGGTCAGGAGTGGACCGGGCTGCTGCTCAGCCGGGGGCTCCTGGCGCCGCCCGAGGTGGCCGCCGCCGCCCCGGTGGTCTTCGCGGCGGGGCTGGTGGCGTCCCGGCTGGTCCTCGACGTCGCGGTGCGCCGGTTCGGCACCGTGCCGGTGGCCGCCGTCGCCGGTGCGACGGTGCTCGGGTCGATGCTCGCCGGCCTGGCGGTGACGGCGGTGGACGCGTCGGCCTGGTGGGCGTTGGCCGCCATCGCCGGTGCCGGTCTCGGTGCCGGTCCGATCTTTCCCATGCTCTTCGGGGCCGCCGACCACCTCTCCGTCCGGCACGGCATCGCCCCGGCCCGGACCGCGTCGATCGTGTCGGCGCTGTCCCGGATCGGGGCGATCTCCGCGCCGGTCGTGGTGGGGCCGCTCACCGAGACGTTCGGGATGGCGATGGTCTTCGCCGTGATGGCCGTCGGTGGCGCCCTGGTCCTGCTCACCCTGCCGAGGGCGGCCCACTGAGGCCGCCGGGCGGCACCGTCGTCGACCTGGCCCACGCGGGGGTGGCCGGCCTGGCCCCGGCCCGGCCGTCCGTCGCCGGGCTGTCCCGCTGGACTCCGGTACGCCGCGTGGTCGGTGCCCACCGTCGGCGCAGCGGCGGCGGTCGGCGGCCTGCTAGTAGACTTCCCAGGTCTGTCCGCCATTCGACGATCAAGGCAGGAAATGGCCACCACCAACGACCTCAAGAACGGCCTGGTACTCAACCTCGACGGGGAGCTGTGGGCCGTCGTCGAATTCCAGCACGTCAAGCCCGGTAAGGGTGGTGCGTTCGTGCGTACCACGCTGAAGAACGTGCTCTCCGGCAAGGTCGTCGACAAGACCTTCAACGCGGGCACCAAGGTCGAGACCGCGACCGTGGACAAGCGCACCATGCAGTACCTGTACGCCGACGGCGACGACTACGTCTTCATGGACCTGGACACCTTCGACCAGATCACCGTCCCCGGCGGGACCGTCGGCGAGGCGGCCAACTACCTGCTGCCCGAGGCCGAGGCGACCGTCGCCATGCACGAGGGGCTGCCGCTCTACCTCGAGCTGCCGACCAGCGTGGTGCTGGAGGTGACCTACACCGAGCCGGGCCTGCAGGGCGACCGGTCCACCGGTGGGACCAAGCCGGCCACCGTCGAGACCGGGGCGACCGTGCCGGTGCCGCTCTTCATCACCACCGGCGAGAAGATCAAGGTCGACACCCGCGACGGCCGTTACCTCGGCCGCGCCTGATGGCCGAGGGGCCCAAGCAGCAGATGCCGGCGCGCCGCAAGGCGCGCAAGCGGGCGCTGGACGTGCTCTTCGAGGCCGACCTGCGGGACCGGCCGCCGGTCGAGGTGCTCGCCGGCTACCTGCAACGGATCGAGCGGCCCCATCCGGAGCACCTGGGGTACGCGGTCAGCCTCGTCGAGGGGGTGGCCGCGCACCTGGACCGGATCGACGAGCTGATCGCCAGCTACGCCGAGGGCTGGACGCTGGACCGGATGCCGGTGGTCGACCGCAACCTGGCCCGCATCGCCGTGTACGAGCTGCTCTACGTCGACGAGATCGACGACCCGGTGGCGATCAGCGAGGCCGTGGAGCTGGCGCGGCAGATGTCGACCGACGACTCCCCACGGTTCCTCAACGGTCTGCTCGACCGGATCGCCGAGTACGCCACCCGCTGACCGGGGCCGACCCGGCGGCGGTGGCCCGACCCGGTCCGCCGTCCGGGGTTCCGGCAGGCGGGACGTCGGGTGAGCGGAGAATCACAGAGAACGTCGACGGGGCCCGTGCCGGATGGCACGGGCCCCGTCGTGACGGCGCTCAGGAGGCCGTGACAGCGCTCAGGAGGCGAAGAACGCCCGCGGGTCGGCGACCAGCACCCCGTGCTCGGTGAGCCGCTCGATCAGGCCCGACGGCGAGGCGTCGTAGACGATCGCGAGGGCGCGCAGGTCGTCGGCGCGGATGGAGAGCACCCGGCCGTTGTAGTCGCCGCGCTGCTGCTGGATGGCGCGGGCGTACCGGGCCACGTACGCGAGGTCCTCGGAGGCCTCGTCGTAGAGCCGCTCCAGGTCCAGGACGATCTTGCTGGTCGGCTCGTGGCGCACCCCGCTGCCGTCGGGCAGCAGCTCGCTGACGGGAACGCGGTAGAAGTCGGCCAACTCGGCCAGACGGGACACCGTGACGGCGCGGTCACCGCGTTCGTACGAGCCGACCACCACAGCCTTCCAGCGCCCGTTCGACTTCTCCTCCACCCCCTGCAGGGACAGGCCCTGCTGTTGGCGGATGGAGCGCAGGCGGGCGCCCAGCGACTTGGCGTATTCAGAGGGCATTCGGACACTCCCAGTGCTGCTCGGGGTTCTCCCAGCGATCGCTACGGAGCGTGACGGTACGGGGATTGGGACACCTGGTCAAGTGCTCGTGACCGTACCGTTGGGGCGGCCGGGGGAGTTGTCCGCATTTCTGTACCCTGAGCCGGGGATCAGCGGCCGGCGGATCTCGACGCGGTGACCACTGGTAACGTGGCGTGAGCCCCGGTCGGCGGCCGTTCGCGGTCGCCGTGCCGGTCCCGACGTCCTTTAACGACCCGTCCCGTGAGGCGGGGAAGGAGGTCCGCCGTGGCCTACCCACCGGCTGCCCGTTCGTCTCCCGCGCGGCAACCCTCGGTGAAGGTGATCCTGACCGCCGCCGACGTCTCCCGCGTGGTCGACCGGATCGCCCACCAGATCCTGGAGAAGACCCAGGGCGCCGCCGACACCGTTCTGCTCGGCGTGCCGACCCGGGGCGTCCCGCTGGCCCGCCGGCTCGCCGCCCGGATCAGCACCTTCGAGGGGCTCGACGTTCCGGTCGGCGTGTTGGACATCACCCTCTACCGCGACGACCTGCGCCGGCACGCCACCCGCGCGGTCGGGCCCACCCAGCTTCCGCCGGGCGGGATCGACGGCCGCCGGGTCGTCCTCGTCGACGACGTGCTCTTCTCCGGCCGCACCGTGCGGGCCGCGCTCGACGCGCTCAGCGACATCGGCCGCCCCGCCTCGGTGCAGCTCGCCGTGCTGGTCGACCGGGGGCACCGCCAGCTGCCCATCCGCGCCGACTATGTGGGGAAGAACATCCCCACCGCGCTGGCCGAGAACGTCAGGGTGACGTTGGCTGAGACCGACGGCGAGGACGAGGTACGCCTCTACGGGGAGGACGCCCGGTGAGCGCGCGGACAGCAGCGGAGCGGGGCACCGCGAACGAAAGGCAGGCGTACGCATGATCAGGCACCTGCTCTCCGGCGCGGACCTGGACGCCGCCACCGCGACCCAGATCCTGGACACCGCCGCCGAGATGGCCACCGTCGCCGGCCGGGAGGTCAAGAAGCTGCCCGCGCTGCGCGGCCGGACCGTGGTGAACCTCTTCTACGAGGACTCCACCCGGACCCGGATCTCCTTCGAGGCGGCGGCGAAGCGGCTCAGCGCCGACGTGATCAACTTCTCCGCCAAGGGCTCCAGCGTGACCAAGGGCGAGAGCCTGAAGGACACCGCGCTGACCCTCCAGGCGATGGGCGCCGACGCGGTGGTCGTGCGGCACCCCGCCTCCGGGGCCCCGCACCGGCTGGCCGACTGGGTGGACGGCTCGGTGGTCAACGCCGGCGACGGCACCCACGAGCACCCGACCCAGGCGCTGCTGGACGCGTACACCATGCGCTCGCGGCTGGGCCGGCTGGCCGGCCTCTCGGTCGCGGTGGTCGGGGACGTGCTGCACAGCCGGGTGGCCCGCTCCAACGTCCTGCTGCTGTCCACGCTCGGCGCCAAGGTCACCCTCGTCGGCCCGCCGACGCTGATCCCGGTGGACATCGCCGCCGCCCTCGCCCCGGGCACCGCCGTCTCCTACGACCTGGACGCGGTGCTGCCCGGCGTGGACGTGGTGATGATGCTGCGCGTGCAGCGGGAACGGATGGGCGACTCCTACTTCCCCTCCGCCCGCGAGTACGCCCGCCGCTACGGCCTGGACGGCCCCCGCCTGCGGCGGCTGCCCGACCACGCGATCGTCATGCACCCGGGGCCGATGAACCGGGGGATGGAGATCACCCCCGAGGTCGCCGACTCGCCCCGCTCCACCATCGTCGAACAGGTCGCCAACGGAGTCTCCGTGCGGATGGCCGTGCTCTACCTGCTGCTCGGAGGAAACAACCGGTGACCGCGTACCTGATCAAGAACGTGAGCGTCGTCGGCGCCGCGCCGACCGACCTGCTGATCCGCGACGGCGTGGTCGCGCAGGCCGGCCCGGGGCTCTCCGCGCCGGACGCCGTCGTGGTCGACGCCGACGGGCTGGTCGCCCTGCCCGGCCTGGTCGACCTGCACACCCACCTGCGCGAGCCGGGCCGGGAGGACGCCGAGACCGTGGAGTCCGGCTCCCGGGCGGCGGCGCTGGGCGGCTACACCGCCGTCTGCGCGATGGCGAACACCTCCCCGGTCGCCGACACCGCCGGGGTGGTCGAGCAGGTCTGGCGGCTCGGCCGGGAGGCCGGCCTGGTCGACGTGCAGCCGATCGGCGCGGTCACCGTGGGGCTGGCCGGTGAGCGCCTGGCCGAGCTGGGCGCGATGGCCGACTCGGCGGCCCGGGTGCGGATCTTCTCCGACGACGGGCACTGCGTCGCCGACCCGAAGCTGATGCGCCGTGCCCTGGAGTACGTCAAGGCGTTCGACGGGATCATCGCCCAGCACGCCGAGGAGCCCCGGCTCACCGAGGGCGCCCAGATGCACGAGGGCGAGGTCTCCACCCGGCTCGGCCTGACCGGCTGGCCGGCGGTCGCCGAGGAGGCCATCATCGCCCGGGACGTGCTGCTGGCCGAGCACGTCGGCAGCCGGCTGCACGTCTGCCACGTCTCCACCGCCGGCAGCGTCGAGGTGCTGCGCCAGGCCAAGGCCCGGGGGGTACGGGTCACCGCCGAGGTCACCCCGCACCACCTTCTGTTGACCGACGAGGTCGTGGGCGGTCGCGGCGAACTGGGCAGCGCGGCGGTCGCCGCCGACTGGAGCCCGGGGGCCAGCTACGACCCGGTGTTCAAGGTCAACCCGCCGCTGCGGACCGCCGCCGACGTCGCCGCGCTGCGCGCCGGACTGGTCGAGGGCGTGATCGACATCGTCGCCACCGACCACGCGCCGCACGCGGTGGAGGACAAGGAGTGCGAGTGGGCGTACGCCCGGCCTGGCATGCTGGGGTTGGAGACGGCGTTGTCCATCGCGCTGGAGGTGCTCGGGCCGCAGTGGGACCTGATCGCCGAGCGGCTGTCCCGCGCGCCGGCCCGCATCGCCGGGCTGACCGGGCACGGTGTCGACCCCGCCCCCGGCGTGCCGGCCAACCTCACCCTGGTCGACCCGGCCGCCCGACGCCGGATCGAGCCGGCCGAGCTGGCCAGCCGTAGCCGCAACACCCCGTACGCCCGGATGACGCTGCCGGGTCGCATCGTGGCGACCTTCCTGCGTGGCGAGGCGACGGTGCTCGACGGAAAGGCAGTCAAGTGATCCGAGCGAGGAACGTAGCGGAGCGGAGTCCCGCAGTCCGGATCGAGGAAGGCTCGGGTTTCCGGGCGAGGAACGTAGCGGAGCGGAGTCCCGCAGTCCGGATCGAAGGGGGCGCGTAATGGCGAAGCGCAGGAGCGCGATCCTGGTGCTGGAGGACGGCCGGACCTTCCACGGCGAGGCGTACGGCAGCGTCGGGGAGACCTTCGGCGAGGCGGTCTTCAACACCGGCATGACCGGTTACCAGGAGACCCTGACCGACCCGTCCTACCACCGGCAGGTGGTGGTGCAGACCGCCCCGCACATCGGCAACACCGGCGTCAACACCGAGGACGACGAGTCGGCCCGGCTCTGGGTGGCCGGGTACGTGGTCCGTGACCCGGCCCGGGTCGCCTCGAACTGGCGCGCCACGGGCAGCCTGGAGGACCGGCTCGGCACCGAGGGCGTGGTCGGCATCAGCGGGATCGACACCCGGGCGCTCACCCGGCACCTGCGGGAGCGGGGCGCGATGCGGGTCGGCGTCTCCAGCGTCGAGGACGACCCCCGCGCCCTGCTGGCCCGGGTGCGGGAGGCCCCGCAGATGGTCGGCGCGGACCTCTCCGCCGAGGTGACCACCGCCACGCCGTACGTGGTCGAGGCCGAGGGCGAGCACCGGTTCACCGTCGCCGCGCTGGACCTGGGGATCAAGCGCAACGTGCCGCGTCGGCTCGCCGCCCGGGGGGTGACCACCCACGTGCTGCCCGCGCACTCGACGATCGAGGACCTGCTGGCCACCGGCGCGGACGCGGTGTTCTTCTCGCCCGGCCCGGGGGACCCGGCCACCGCCGACGGCCCGGCCGCGCTGGCCCGTGAGGTGCTGCGCCGACAGGTGCCGCTGTTCGGTATCTGCTTCGGCAGCCAGATCCTCGGCCGGGCGCTCGGCTTCGGCACCTACAAGCTCGGCTACGGCCACCGGGGGATCAACCAGCCGGTGCTGGACCGGGCCACCGGCAAGGTCGAGGTGACCAGCCACAACCACGGCTTCGCCGTGCAGGTGCCGGGGGCCGCGCCCGGGGCGGTCGTCCCCGACCAGGTGATCGAGACCGAGTTCGGTGGCGTCCAGGTGTCCCACGTCTGCCTCAATGACAACGTGGTCGAGGGGCTGCGGGCCCGGGACGTGCCCGCCTTCACCGTCCAGTACCACCCGGAGGCGGCGGCCGGCCCGCACGACGCGGACTACCTCTTCGACCGTTTCGCCGAGCTGATCGAGGGCCGCGGCCCCGACCGGAAGCAGAGCGAGGGCCGCGGCCTCGACCGGAACCACAGTGAAGGCGGCAAGAATGCCTAAGCGGAGCGATCTCAAGCACATCCTGGTCATCGGCTCCGGGCCGATCGTGATCGGACAGGCCTGCGAGTTCGACTACTCCGGCACCCAGGCCTGCCGGGTGCTGCGCGAGGAGGGCATCCGGGTCAGCCTGATCAACTCCAACCCGGCGACGATCATGACCGACCCGGAGTTCGCCGACGCCACCTACGTCGAGCCGATCACCCCGGAGTTCGTCGAGCTGGTCATCGCCCGGGAGCGGCCGGACGCGGTGCTGCCCACCCTGGGCGGGCAGACCGCGCTGAACACCGCGGTCGCCCTGCACGAGGCGGGGGTGCTGGACAAGTACGGCGTCGAGCTGATCGGGGCCAACATTGAGGCGATCCGGCGCGGCGAGGACCGGCAGCTCTTCAAGGACATCGTCGCCAAGGCCGGGGTCCGCATCGGGGTCGAGGACCCGGCGGCGCTGGTGCCCCGCTCGCGGGTCTGCCACTCGATGGCCGAGGTCGAGGAGACCGTCGCCGAGCTGGGCCTGCCGGTGGTGATCCGGCCGTCGTTCACCATGGGCGGTCTCGGCTCCGGCATGGCGCACACCGACGAGGACCTTCAGCGCATCGCCGGGGCGGGGCTGGCCGCCAGCCCGGTGCACGAGGTGCTGATCGAGGAGAGCGTGCTCGGCTGGAAGGAGTACGAGCTCGAACTCATGCGGGACCGCCACGACAACGTGGTGGTGGTCTGCTCGATCGAGAACGTCGACCCGATGGGGGTGCACACCGGGGACAGCGTGACCGTGGCCCCGGCCATGACGCTCACCGACCGGGAGTACCAGCACCTGCGCGACCTGGGTATCGCGGTGCTGCGCGAGGTCGGGGTGGACACCGGCGGCTGCAACATCCAGTTCGCGGTGAACCCGGCCGACGGCCGGATCGTCGTGATCGAGATGAACCCCCGGGTGTCCCGCTCCTCGGCGCTGGCGTCGAAGGCGACCGGCTTCCCGATCGCGAAGATCGCCGCGAAGCTGGCCATCGGCTACACCCTGGACGAGATCCCCAACGACATCACCCGCAAGACCCCGGCGGCCTTCGAGCCGACCCTGGACTACGTGGTGGTGAAGATCCCCCGGTTCGCGTTCGAGAAGTTCCCCGGCGCGGACCCGGAGCTGACCACCACGATGAAGTCGGTCGGCGAGGCGATGAGCCTCGGGCGTAACTTCACCGAGGCGCTGAACAAGGCGATGCGCTCGATGGAAACCAGATCAGCGGGTTTCTGGACGCAGCCGGATCCCGACGGCGCGACGAAGGAGAACACCCTCGCCGCGCTGCGGGTGCCGCACGACGGGCGGCTGTACACCGTGGAGCGGGCGCTGCGGCTGGGCGCCTCGGTCGCCGAGGTCACCGCCGCGTCCGGCGGGATCGACCCGTGGTTCCTGGACCAGATCGCCGCGCTGGTCGAGCTGCGTGGGGAGATCGTCGCCGCCCCGGTGCTCGACCTGGACCTGCTGCGCCGGGCCAAGCGGGCCGGCCTGTCCGACCGGCAGCTCGCCGCGCTGCGCCCGGAACTGGCCGCCGAGGACGGGGTCCGGACCCTGCGGCACCGGCTCGACGTCCGGCCGGTCTACAAGACGGTGGACACCTGCGCCGCCGAGTTCGAGGCGACCACCCCGTACCACTACTCGACCTACGACACCGAGACCGAGGTGACCGGCTCGGCGCGACCCAAGGTGATCATCCTCGGCTCGGGGCCGAACCGGATCGGGCAGGGCATCGAGTTCGACTACTCCTGCGTGCACGCCGTCCAGGCGCTGCGCGGCGCTCCGGCGCCGGCGGGGGCCGTGCCCGGTGCCGAGGGCACGGCGGGCGGCTTCGAGACGGTCATGGTCAACTGCAACCCGGAGACCGTCTCCACCGACTACGATACCGCCGACCGGCTGTACTTCGAGCCGTTGACCTTCGAGGACGTGCTGGAGGTCTGGCACGCCGAGGACACCTCCGGCCGCGACGCCGGCGGGCCCGGCGTGGTCGGGGTGATCGTGCAGCTCGGCGGGCAGACCCCGCTGGGCCTGGCGCAGCGGCTCAAGGACGCCGGGGTGCCGGTGGTCGGTACCTCGCCGGAGTCGATTCACCTGGCCGAGGAGCGGGGTGCGTTCGGCGAGGTGCTGGCCCGCGCCGGGCTGCGCGCGCCGGCCCACGGCACCGCCACCTCGTACGAGCAGGCGCGGGCGATCGCCGAGGAGATCGGGTACCCGGTGCTGGTCCGCCCGTCGTACGTGCTCGGCGGGCGGGGCATGGAGATCGTCTACGACGACCCGACGCTGCGTGACTACATCGGCCGGGCCACCGACATCTCCCCGGACCACCCGGTGCTGGTGGACCGGTTCCTCGACGACGCCATCGAGATCGACGTGGACGCGCTCTGCGACGCCGACGGCGAGGTGTACCTGGGCGGCGTGATGGAGCACATCGAGGAGGCCGGCATCCACTCCGGCGACTCCTCCTGCGCGCTGCCGCCGATCACCCTCGCCGGCCCGCACATCGAGCAGGTCCGCCGGTACACCGAGGCGATCGCGCACGGGGTGGGGGTGCGCGGGCTGCTCAACGTGCAGTACGCGCTCAAGGACGACGTGCTGTACGTGCTGGAGGCCAACCCGCGCGCGTCCCGGACGGTGCCGTTCGTGTCGAAGGCGACGGCGGTGCCGCTGGCGAAGGCGGCGGCCCGGATCGCGCTCGGCGCCACCATCGCCGAGCTGCGCGCCGAGGGGCTGCTCCCGGCGACCGGGGACGGCGGCTCGCTGCCGGCGCACGCCCCGATCGCGGTGAAGGAGGCGGTGCTGCCGTTCAAGCGGTTCCGCACCCCGACCGGCAAGGGCGTGGACTCGCTGCTCGGCCCGGAGATGAAGTCCACCGGCGAGGTGATGGGCATCGACCCCCACTTCGGGCACGCGTTCGCCAAGTCCCAGTCGGCCGCGTACGGGTCGCTGCCCACCGGCGGGAAGGTCTTCGTCTCGGTGGCGAACCGGGACAAGCGGGCCATGGTCTTCCCGGTGAAGCGGCTGGCGGACCTGGGCTTCGAGATCCTGGCCACCGAGGGCACCGCCGAGGTGCTGCGCCGGCACGGCATCGGCTGCGAGCAGATCCGCAAGCACTACCAGGCCGGCTCGGACGACGACGCGGTGTCGCTGATCCTCAGCGGTCAGGTGGGGCTGGTGGTGAACACCCCGCAGGGCTCGGGCGCGAGCGCCCGCTCCGACGGGTACGAGATCCGCAGCGCCGCGGTGACCGCGGACATCCCGTGCATCACCACGGTGCCGGGCGTGGCGGCGGCGGTGATGGGCATCGAGGCCCGGATCCGGGGCGACATGCAGGTCCGCCCCCTCCAGGAACTCCACGCCACCCTCCGGGCCCCGCAGTGACCCCACCCACCCCACCGCCGTCCCCGTCCCCGTCCCCGTCGATCATGGAGTTGGCGGCAGTCGCCACGGCACGGCGGGCCGCCAACCCCATGATCACCGCCGGGGGAACGGGGCGGGGAGTGGGGCGGGGAACGGGAGACGGAGTGGGGCGCGGGGCGGGAGGTGCGGGGTGATGTTCGAGCGGGTGGTGCGGCCCTGGTTGTTCCGGGTGGGCGGCGGGGACGCCGAGGCGGCGCACGAGTGGACGTTGCGGCGGCTCGGCGGGCTCGCCGGGCGGCCGGCGGCCCTGGCGGCGCTGCGCTCCCGGTACCTGGTCCGGGCGCCCCGCACCGTGTTCGGGGTGGAGTTCCCGAACCCGGTGGGGCTGGCCGCCGGGATGGACAAGAACGGCGTCGCCCTGCCGGCCTGGCCGGCGCTGGGCTTCGGCTTCGTCGAGGTCGGCACGGTGACCGCGCACGCCCAGCCGGGCAACCCCCGGCCCCGGCTGTTCCGGCTGCGCGACAGCGAGGCCGTGGTCAACCGGATGGGCTTCAACAACGCCGGCGCCGAGGCGCTCGCGGCCCGGCTGGCGGGGCTGCCCCGCCCGCTGGGGGTGCCGCTGGGCATCTCGCTGGGCAAGTCCAAGGTGACCCCGCTGGACGAGGCGGTGGAGGACTACCTCGCCTCGTACCGGGCGTTGCGCGGGCACGGTGACTACTTCGCGGTCAACGTCTCCTCCCCGAACACCCCGGGACTGCGCTCCCTGCAGGGCAAGGCGCACCTGGACGCCCTGCTGGCGGCGCTGGTGGGGGAGAAGCCGGTGCTGGTCAAGATCGCTCCGGACCTGACCGAGCCGGCCATCGCCGAGCTGCTGGAGGTCTGCCTGGCCCGGGGCGCGGCGGGGGTGATCGCCACCAACACCACGCTGGCCCGCGACGGGCTGGCCGCCGCCGACGTGCCGCGCGGGGCGGAGGCGGGCGGGCTCTCCGGCCGGCCGCTGGCCGACCGGGCCCGCGCGGTGGTCTCCTTCGTGCACACCGAGACCGGGGGACGGCTGCCGGTGATCGGGGTGGGCGGCATCCTCGACCCGGACGACGCCACCCGGATGTTCGACGC
>NZ_LRQV01000050.1 GCF_001567585.1 Micromonospora rosaria | reverse complement strand
GCGGCGCCGCCGGACGGCGTGCCCGCGCCGGGCCCGCCGCCGGACGGCGTGCCCACGCCGGGCCCGCCGGCGGACGGGGTGCCCGCCCCGGACGGATCCGCGGGGCCGGCGGTCGGCTCCGGGGCGGTCGCGCCCGGGGGACGGTAGACCGGCGGTGGGGGCAGGTGCCGGCCGGCACCGTACCCACCGCCGGCCGGACCCTGCGGCTGGGGGGAGCCGACGCCGTCGGTCGCGCCGACACCGGGCCGGACGCCCTGGTCGGCGGCCCGGGGAAGCTGGGCCTCCGGCACCGGAACGCGGCCGGTCGCCCCGCCACCGCCCGGTCTGCCGGTCCGTCGCCCGTCGGCGCTGTCCGGGCGGTAGTGTGAATCTTCCCTCCCCACGGCCCCCTCCTCCCCAGCGCAAAATCGGCTTGGGTGACACTACTTCGGTCCGAAGACTATGCGGCGGCCGGAGCCGACGGGTGGGCATTCATCCGACCGGAGCGCCACTGGTTCCGTCAGCCAGCGTGGGCAACGAGGGAGCGTGAGATGGATTTCGACGTCACGGTTGAGATCCCCAAGGGTCACCGCAACAAGTACGAGGTGGACCACGTGACCGGTCGGATCAGGCTCGACCGTACGCTCTTCACGTCCACGCAGTACCCGGCCGACTACGGGTTCATCGAGGGCACCCTGGGCGAGGACGGCGATCCGCTGGACGCGCTGGTGCTGGTGCCCGAGCCGACCTTCCCCGGTTGCCTGATCCGGTGCCGCACCATCGGCATGTTCCGGATGACCGACGAGAAGGGCGGCGACGACAAGGTCCTCTGCGTGCCCTACGAGGATCCGCGCCAGGAGCACCTGCGCGACATCCACCACCTCGGCGAGTTCGACCGGCTGGAGATCCAGCACTTCTTCGAGGTGTACAAGGACCTGGAGCCCGGCAAGTCCGTCGAGGGGGCGACCTGGGTGGGGCGCATCGAGGCCGAGGCCGAGATCGTCGCCTCGTACCGGCGTCACCAGGAGGCCGAGGCGCGCGGGGAAGCCCCGCACTGACCCGGCCACCGGCCGGACCGTTCGCCGACCGCGCCCGTGGGCTGCTAACCCAGCAGCCCACGGGCGCGGTCGTACAGGCCCAGCACCGCGCAGGCCACCGGCACCACGGAGACCACCAGCGCGGTGTCGGTCAGGTCCGCGATCCGGCCGAGGTACGGCGACACCGGCCGCTGGGCGTACGTGCTGCCCGCCGCCACCGTCACCAGCGCCAGGACCAGCCCGGCGACGGTCAGCACGGCCAACCCGGTCGGGCCGGCCCGGTCGACCAGCACCAGTCCCGCGACGGCGAACCCGGCCAACCCGGCGGCGACGGGCGGCACCCGGTGCCGCAGCGCCACGAAGAGCCGGGCGCGCAGCAGCAGCACCGCCGACCCGACCGCCACCAGCACCAGCCCGGCGGTACCGCCCAGCGCCCCCAGGACGACCGTCGCGGCGACCGCCAGGACGGCGTGCCCGAGCAGCAGGCCGGTCAGCATCTCCTCGGTGCGGGCCACCGCCGCGTGCACCCGGGACCGGTCCGGCAGTTCGCGCGCCCGGTCCGGCCCGCCGTCCCCACCGGCCGGCAGGGTCACCGGGGGCAGCGGCAGCTTGCCGAACCGGATGGCCAGCAACGGCACCGCCCCCACCGTGAGGACCAGGACGCAGAGCAGCACCGCCGCCGTCGCCGTCGGGGCGAGGACGAGCCCGCCGAGCGCGGCGAGCGCACCGACCAGACCGACCGTGGTACCGGCGACGAAGACCCGCAGCCGGGCGGCCACACCGAGCAGGCCGAGCACCGCGACCAGCAGCAGCGCCACCGTACCGGCGAGCAGTTCGGGGGCGCCCAGCCAGCGCAGTGCCGGCACCGGGCCGACCGGGTCGCCGGTGGCGACCGCCACGGCACCGGCGGCGAAGGCGTAGGGCAGCGCGTACCCACCGAGGGTGGCGCCGACCGGGCCGTCCCCGTACGCCCGGGAGGCCACCGTGCCGGCGAGGGTGAGCAGCAGCGCCACCACCACGGCGAACGGCCAGCCGCCGCCCTGTCCGGTCAGTACGGCGGCCAGCCCGACGGCGAGCGGCACCCCGGCGCCGGCCAGGGCGGCGGCCCGGGTGGCCGTCGGCGCCCAGGCGCTGCCCCGCCGGCGGGCCCCGTCGGCGATCGCCTCCACCACGTCGTCGTACTCCAGCTCGGGCCACTGCGCGCGGGCCGGCACCAGGTGCAGCACCTCGCCGTCGCGTACCCCCTGCGGTAACAGCGCCTGAGCGGTGTGCAGCACGACGCCGTCGGTCCGCCGCAGCACCCAGCCGCCGTGCCGCTCGCCGTCGTCGGCGAGCCCCTCCCCGGCATGCCGGAGCACCTCCGGCAGCAGCTCGGCCAGGGGAACCTGCTCCGGCAGGGCGACGTCCACCCGGCGCTGCGGCGCGCTGATGGTGACCCGGGCCAGGCCGATTGACATCGACTCATCTCCATATCGAGCGGGAGTGGTGGCTGCGCGGACGACAGGACTTTACCTACGATGAGCCAGGCTCGGGTTACCGAGCGCTGTGGGGGAGGGTGTGTGTCCACTGTCGTGATCAAGCGGCCACCCCGGCGGCCGGCACCCGAGATCCCGGTCGGGGAGCTGCCCGTGGACGGGCCGCCGGAGATCCCGGCCAGCACCGGCGGACGCTGGCAGCAGCTGCTGATGGTGCTGCCGATGGTGGGTGGCACGGTCGCGATGGCGATGATGTTCGGCCGGGGCGGTGGGGCCTACTCCTACGTGGTCGGGGGCATGTTCGGGCTTTCCTCGGTGGCGATGCTGGCCACCTCCTGGGGCGCCGCCTCGGGGTCGCCGAAGAAGTCGGAGATGATGGCCGCCCGCCGGGAGTATCTGCGCCACCTCGCCGCCCTGCGCCGTCGGGTGCGGCAGACCGCCGGGCAGCAGCGGGCCGGCCTCTACTACCGGCACCCCGACCCGGGTCACCTCTGGTCGACGGTGGAGAGCCACCGGGTCTGGGAACGCCGCCCCACCGACCCCGACTTCGCGGTGGTCCGGGTCGCGGTCGGCCCCCAGACGCTGGCCACCCCGCTGGTGCCGCCGGTCACCCGCCCCCTGGAGGAGCTGGAGCCGATGACCGCCGGCGCGCTGCGCCGGTTCCTCGACGTGTACTCGGTGGTGCCCGACCTGCCAGTGGCGCTCTCGCTGCGCAGCTTCGCCCGGGTCTTCGTCCGGGACGCGGCGGGCGGCGGGCGGGGCGACGCCGTCGTGCCGGGTTCGACCGCCGGGCTGGACGCGCGGGCCGCCGGGGTGACCGGCGCGCAGGCGCTGACCCGGGCGATGCTCACCCAGCTCGCCGTCTTCCACGCCCCGGACGAGCTGCTCGTCGCGGTCTGCGCCGGCCCGGAGCGCCGGGCCGCCTGGGAGTGGGTCAAGTGGCTGCCCCACGCCCACCACCCCGCCCGCACCGACGCCCTCGGCCCGGTGCGCCTGGTCGCCAGCTCCGCCGCCGAGCTGGAACGCCTCCTCGACGAGGTGCTGGCGGCCCGGCCCCGGTTCAGCCCGACCGGCCCGGCCACCGACGGCCCGCACGTGGTGGTCGTGCTCGACGGCGCCGACCTGACCGGGGCCACCGAGCTGACCGGGGACGGGGGCATCGACGCGGTCACCGTCCTCGACCTGGACACCCCGCCGCCCCGGCTGCTCGACCGGTTCGCGCTGCTGCTGGAGATCCGCGACGGCCGGCTGCACTCGCACTCCGCCGACGGGCACGCCGAGGTCGGCACCGCCGACCGACTGGCGGTCGCCGACGCCGAGGCGGTCGCCCGGCGGCTCGCGCCGCTGCGGCTGGCCACCCCGGCCCGGGGTCCCGACGCCGCTCCCGGCGCCGAGCTGGGCCTGCCCGAACTGCTCGGCATCGGCGACCCGGAGAACTTCACCGCCGAGCAGGGCTGGGCGCCCCGGTCGGCGCGGGACCGGCTACGGGTGCCGATCGGGGTGGGCACCGACGGCGGCGCGATCGAACTCGACCTCAAGGAGTCCGCGCAGGACGGCATGGGGCCGCACGGGCTGCTGATCGGGGCGACCGGCTCGGGCAAGTCCGAGCTGCTCCGGACGCTGGTCCTCGGGCTGGCCGCCACGCACAGCTCCGAGCAGCTCAACGTCGTCCTGGTCGACTTCAAGGGCGGCGCGACCTTCGCCTCCTTCGACCGGCTGCCGCACACCGCCGCTGTGATCACCAACCTGGCGGACGCGTTGCCCCTGGTGGACCGGATGGTCGACGCGATCAACGGCGAGCTGGTCCGCCGGCAGGAGCTGCTGCGCCGGGCCGGGAACTTCGCCAGCCTGCGGGACTACGAGCGGGCCCGGTCCGCCGGCACCCCGCTGGCCCCGCTCCCCTCCCTGCTGCTGGTCTGCGACGAGTTCTCCGAGCTGCTGTCGGCCAAGCCCGACTTCATCGACCTGTTCGTGCAGATCGGCCGGCTGGGCCGGTCGTTGGGGGTGCACCTGCTGCTCGCCTCGCAACGGCTGGAGGAGGGGCGGCTGCGGGGGCTGGACACCCACCTGTCGTACCGGATCGGGTTGCGGACCTTCTCCGCGCTGGAGTCCCGGACGGTGCTCGGCGTGCCGGACGCGTACGAGCTGCCCCGCTCCCCCGGGCACGGGTACCTCCGCTTCGGCACCGAGCCGCTGGTCCGGTTCCGGGCCGCGTACGTCTCCGGGCCGGCCCGGCGCCGGGGTGCGGCCACGGCCACCGGGGCCACCGGCGCGCCCCGGCTGCTCACCTTCTCCACGCACCACGTGCCGCTGCCCGAGCCGGCCGTCCCGGCCCCGGCCGCCACCGAGGAGGCGGGGGCGGAGAGTCTGCTCGACGTGCTGGTCGACCGGCTGGCCGGGCAGGGCCCTCCGGCGCACCAGGTGTGGCTGCCGCCGCTCGGTGACCCGCCCGCCCTGGACGACCTGCTCGGCCCGGTCGGCACCGACCCGGCCCGGGGCGTCACCGTCGGCAACCCCGAGCTGCAGGGTGCCCTCCAAGTGCCGGTGGCCGTCGTGGACAAGCCGTACGAGCAGCGCCGCGACCTGCTCTGGCTGTCGCTGGAGGGCGCGGCGGGGCACGTCGCGGTGGTGGGCGCGCCGCAGAGCGGCAAGTCGAACCTGCTCCGGACGCTGGTCTGCGCGCTGGCGCTGACCCACACCCCGACCGAGGCGCAGGTGTACTGCCTCGACTTCGGCGGCGGCGGGCTGGCGGCGCTGCGGGACCTGCCGCACGTCGGCGGGGTCACCGGCCGCTCCGACCCGACCGCCGTGCGGCGGACCGTCGGCGAGGTCGTCACGGTGCTGGCCGACCGGGAGCACCGCTTCGCCGAGCTGGGTGTCGAGTCGATGGCCGCGTACCGGCGGCGGCGGGCCGCCCTGGCCACGACCGGCCAGCCGGTGACCGACCCGTTCGGCGACGTGTTCCTGGTGGTCGACGGGTGGGCCACCCTGCGGGGCGAGTACGACGACCTGGAGCCACTGATCACCGACCTGGCCACCCGGGGCCTGTCGTACGGGGTGCACGTGGTCGCCAGCGCCGTCCGGTGGACCGACTTCCGCCCGGCGATCCGGGACCTCTTCGGTTCCCGGATCGAGTTGCGGCTCAACGACCCGTCGGACTCCATGGTGGCCCGGCGGGCGGCGGCCAACGTGCCGGAGGCGACGCCGGGTCGGGGGGTGACCGCCGGCAGCCTGCACTTCCTGACCGCGCTGCCCCGGCTGACCGGCCCCGGCTGGGAGACCGTCGACCTGGTCAAGGCGGTCGCCGACGGGTGGGCCGGTCCGCCCGCGCCCCCGGTCCGGCTGCTCCCGCCGGTGCTGCCCTACGCCGACCTGGACCTGACCGCGACGACGGGCCTGCGGCTGCCGGTGGGGATCGCCGAGGCGGACCTGCGGCCGGTGCTGCTCGACTTCGCCGCCGAGCCGCACTTCGTGGTCTTCGGTGACGCCGAGTGCGGCAAGTCGTCGTTCCTGCGCGCGTTGGCCACCTCGATCACCCGACGGTTCACCCCGGAACAGGCCCGGGTGATCCTGGTGGACTACCGGCGCAGCCTGCTCGGCGCGATCGACGACCTGCCGCACCTGATCGGCTACGGCACCGCGGCGGCGCACACCACCGACCTGGTCGAGTCCTCGGCCGGGTACCTCCAGCAGCGCATCCCCGGCCCGGAGGTCACCCCGACGCAGCTACGGGAGCGGTCCTGGTGGTCCGGGCCGGAGCTGTTCGTGCTGGTGGACGACTACGACCTGGTGTCCAGCGGCCCGGCGAACCCGCTGCGGGCGCTGGAGGAGTTCCTGCCGCAGGCCCGGGACGTCGGCCTGCACCTGGTGCTGGCCCGCCGCTCCGGCGGCGCGGCGCGGGCCCAGTTCGAGCCGATCGTGCAACGGCTGCGGGAGCTCTCCACC
This sequence comes from Micromonospora rosaria, assembly GCF_001567585.1. Lineage (GTDB taxonomy): Bacteria > Actinomycetota > Actinomycetes > Mycobacteriales > Micromonosporaceae > Micromonospora > Micromonospora rosaria. The sequence goes on along the minus strand of NZ_LRQV01000050.1, from coordinate 38,064 downwards.
GCCGGGCTGGTGATGACCGGCAGCCCGGACGAGGGTCCGCTGGTCGGCCCCGTCCGGCCCGGCCCGTTGCCGCCGGGCCGGGGTCGGCTGGTCACCCGCCGGGAGGGCGTACGGCTGGTGCAGCTCGCCCACCTGCCACCCCCGTGAGGCGGGGCGGGGCAGCCGGTGGGATCGTCGAGCCAGGACATCTGCGCGGTTCGCTCCGTGGCAGGCGGGGAATTCGGTAATCTCCGAGCATCATGTGTCTGTCGCGATGAATGGCTGAGGATGTGACTGGGACTCGGCACGGCTGCTCGACAGCGGCCCGACGACTGGCCGGCCGGGCGTTGCTCGGCGTCACGGTGACCGCCGTCTCGGTCGCCGGCCCGGCCTCCCCCGCCCTGGCCACCACTCCCCTTCCGGCCACCGCGCCCGCCCTGACCGCCGTCCCCGCCCTGGCAAGCTCGGCCGACAGCGCCACCTCGACAGACCGGGCCACCTCGACAGACAGGGCCACCTCGGCCGACAGCACCAGCTCGGCCGACAGCGCCAGCTTGGCGGTCCGCGCCGCGCCGGCGGCGGCCACCTGGACGGCCCTCGGGGCGGCGACGCTCACCACGCCCGTCGGGTTCGTGCCGCCGAGCGGGTTCGCCCCGGTGGACACGCCGACCCGGGTCGACCAGGTCCGTGACGAACAGTGGCAGTTGGACGCGCTGCGGGCCGACACGGCGTGGCGGACGTCGACGGGGCGGGACGTCACCGTCGCGGTCATCGACTCCGGAGTGGACGGCAGCCACCCGGACCTCGCCGGCCAGGTGCTCCCCGGGCTCGACCTGGTCGACCCCGGCCGCTCCGACAGCCCCGACCCGGTCGGCCACGGCACCACGGTCGCCGGCCTGATCGCCGGGCGCAACGACGACAGGCGGGGCGTGGTCGGGCTGGCCCCGGACGCGAAGATCCTCCCGGTCCGGGTCCTCGACGAGGACAACCGCTACGACGACGCGCTGATCGTCGCCAAGGGGGTGCGCTGGGCGGTCGACAACGGCGCCCGCGTGATCAACCTGTCCCTCGGCGGCAGCGGCGACAGCCCGGCCCTGGCCGCCGCGGTCGACTACGCGTTCGCCCGGGACGTGGTGGTCGTCGCCTGCACCGGCAACGTCGCCACCTCCACCAGCACCAAGGTGTGGTACCCGGCCCGGGAGCCCGGCGTGGTCGCGGTCGCCGGCCTCGAACGCGACACCGAGCAACTCTGGTCCGGCTCGATCACCGGGCCGGACACCGTGCTCACCGCCCCGGCCAGCGGGCTGGTCGGGGCCCGCCCGGGTGGCTACTGGCGGGTGCAGGGCACCAGCTTCGCCGCCCCGTTGGTGGCCGCCACGGCCGCGCTGATCCGCGCGAAGTACCCGCAGATGTCCGCCGGGGACGTGGTCAACCGCCTGATCACCACCGCCCGGGACATCGGCCCCACCGGCCGCGACGACCGGTTCGGGTACGGTCTGGTCGACCCCGTCGCGGCGCTCACCACCGACGTCCCGTCGGTGCCCCGCAACCCCCTCGACGACAACCTCTCGCCCGGGGTGGCCGGGTTCGGGCCGGCGCCCGGCACCGCCCCGGACGAGCAGGCCGCCGGTACCGGCACCGACTCGCTCGACCTCGCCGCGCCCCGGCAGCAGACCTGGTGGACCGCGCACCCCGCCGGTGGGCGGGACGACTCGGGCCCGGACCGGCTCTGGACCGGGGTGGCGGTCCTCGCCGCCCTGGTCGTCGGGGCCGCGTTGGTGGCCCGCCGAATCCGTCAGTCGGGGCGCTGACCCGCCCGGACCGGTCTGATCCGACGCCGCTCGGGGTAGAAATCGGAGGCATGAACCAGCCCGTCCCGCGCACCGCCGTACCCGACTCCCCGCCGTCCTGGCTGCGCCGCCGGCTGGCCCCGGAGCAGCCACGCGGGTTGCGGCTCACCCTGGCCGCCGTCGCCGGCCTCCTGATGCTCCCGTCCACCGGGCTGGCCGTCCTGGTCCTCACCGGCTGGCCGCCCCTGCGGGACCTGGACGTACGGGTGACCGACGCGCTGCACGCGTACGCCCTGACGAACCCCGGCTGGGTCCGGCTGACCAGCCTCTGGACGGACGTCTTCGCGCCGAACCCGCTGCGGGTGGGGGCGCTGTTCCTGGTGCTCTGGCTGGTCCGGCGCGGGGCCCGGCGGCTGGCCGCCTGGGTGACCGTCACCATGGTGGGCGGCGGGCTGCTGGGCCCGTTGCTGAAACTGGTCGTCGGGCGGGACCGGCCCGACCTGCTCGACCCGGTCTCGTCCGCCGCCGGGTACGCCTTCCCTTCGGGTCACGCGCTGAACGCGACCCTCGCCGCCGGGGTCCTGCTGGTGGTCTTCCTGCCGGCCACCGGGGGCCGGCCCGGCCGGCGGGCCGCCTTGTGGGCGGCGGCCGTCGCCCTCGCCGCGGGGACCGGGCTCAGCCGGATCGTCCTCGGTGTGCACTGGACCAGTGACGTGCTGGCCGGCTGGCTGCTCGGCGCGGCCGTGGTCACCGCCACGGTCGCCGGCTTCGCGCTCTGGCGCCACCGGCCCACCGCCCCGCCCACCTGACAGCGCCCGCCCGAGCGGCTGCTCAGGTGCATCCGCCGGTGCCGACCGGGCGGGTGTTCTCCGCGCCGGCCAGCGCCACCGGACGGGCCTCGGCGGCGGTCACCGCGAAGCCGGTGTTCGGGTCGTCGGCCGCCGCCGCGAAGATCACCCCGAGCACCAGGCCGTTGGAGGAGACCAGCGGCCCACCCGAGTTGCCGCTGCGGACCAGGGCCCGGATCGTGTAGATCTCCCGGGTCACGTCCCCGGAGGAGTAGATGTCCGGCCCGGTGATCCGGTCGACGTCCCGGACCCGGGCCGACTGCGCGTCGTACGGCCCGTCGAGCGGGAAGCCCAGCACGATGGCGTCGGCCCCGCTGCCGGCGTTGCCGGCGGCGAACCGCATCGACGGGCCGGGCAGGTTGGGCACCCGCAGCACGGCGAGGTCCCGGTCCGGGTCGTAGACCACCACGTCCCCGTCGTACCGCTGGCCGTTCAGCTCGACGGCCACCCGTTCGGTGCCGGCGACCACGTGCGCGTTGGTCATCACCCGGTCCCGGGCGTACACGAACCCGGACCCCTCGATCCGCCGGGAGCAGCTCGGGGCGGAGCCGAGCACCTTCACCACCGAGCGTTGCCCGTTGGCGACCACCTCGGAGCCGGCGAGCGCCGGGTCGGGCGGGGAGACCTGCCGGGCCCGGGTGGGGGCCAGGTTGCCGAAGACGTCCGGGAAGCCGTTGGTGTCGACGGTGTCCCGCAGCGCGGTGGAGAGCTGCTGCGCCTCGTCCGGCATGACCTGGTCGACCACGCCCAGCACCGCGCTGTTGCGCACGGAGGAGGCCAGCCAGGGCAGCGACGAGGAGCCCAGCGGCACCGCGACCAGCCAGGCGACGAGGATCACGGCGAGCAGCGAGACGAACGCGCCGCCCACGTCGTCGGCCCGCCGCCCGATCTCGCTGGTGATCGTCCGGCGCAGGTGGGAACCGAGCCAGCCGGCCAACGCCTGCCCGATCACGGCCAGCCCGAAGACCGCCACCAGGGAGATCAGCACCCGCATCCCGCTGTCGACGAACTGGTTGGCCAGCATCGGGCCCACCTGGAGCCCCACCAGCGCACCCACGAAGAACCCGGCGAACGACAGCACCCCGATGACGAAGCCCTGACGGTATCCGCTGATCGCGAACACGAGCATGAGCAGCAGGAGCACGAGATCAACGGCGGACACCCGTCAAGGGTACGGGCACCGCGCACGCCCGACGGCCGGCGCTGGCGGAGCGTGACCGTCAGGTCAGCGGACCCGCGACCTCGTCCACCGGGTCGGTACCGGCCGAGGGCGCCGGGCTCGCCCCGGTGGGCGGCAGGTCGATCACCCGGTCCCGGGGCCACGGCCGGGCCCAGCCGGCCATCTCCAGCAGCGTGGCGAGGACCCCGGCGGTGAACCCCCAGACCACCATCCCCCGCGCGGTGAACGCCGGGCCGATCCACCCGCTGGAGTGGCGTACCCGCAGCCGGTTGGCCGGGTCGACCAGCTCCGCGACGGTCAGCCGGGCCACGTGCGCCACCTCGGCCGGCTCCCGGGGATGCACCGGGTGCGGCGTGTGCCACCAGGCGAGCACCGGGGTCACCACGAAGTCGCTGACCGGGATCCAGAGCCGGGGCAGCTCGGCGAGCACCGTGACGCTGGTCGGGTCGAGACCGACCTCCTCGTTCGCCTCCCGCAACGCCGTCGCGGCGGCGTCCGCGTCGCCGGGGTCGGCCGCGCCGCCGGGGAAGGCCGGCTGCCCGGCGTGGTTGCGCAGGGTCGCGGCGCGCTGGAGGATCAGCACGTCCGGGCCCGCGCCCGGTTCCTCACCGAGGAGCACCAGTACGGCGCTCTCCCGGCCCCCGGTGGTCGGGGTGGCCAGCTGGGTGAAGTCCGTCACCTGGGCGGTGGCGAGCCGGGTCAGCAGCGGCGCCATCCACTCCGGTGGTCGACGGGTCACGCCGTCACCCGCACGCCGAGGTGCCGACGGACCAGATCGGCGAGGCTGGCGTCGTCGAGGGCCCCGGAGACGTCGAGGTGCCGGATCCGGCCGTCGGCGCCCACGAAGAGGGTCATCGGGATCGCGTTGCGCTCCACCGCGCTCTGCACACTGTCACCCTGGTCGTACAGCATCGGGAACCGGACGCCGAAGTCCTCGCCGATGGACTGGGCGCCGGTCCGGCGGTCCCGGCTGTTGATCCCGATCACCTGGAGCCGGTCGTCGGCCCGCTCGGCGAGCCGCTGGAAGGCGGGCAGCTCCTCGCGGCAGGGCGGGCACCAGGACGCCCACACGTTGATCACCGCCGGCCCGCGTACCTCGGCGAGCGCGACGTTCTCCCCGCCGGTGAAGCAGGGCAGGACCAGGTCCGGCAGCCGCTGCCCGACCGGCGGGCCGGCGGAGGTGGCTGGGGCCGGGGTGTCCGGGCCGGCCGACGGCGGGACGGACGTGAGGGCGGCACAGTCGGCGAAGGGTGACGGCCGGGTGTTGCCCTGGGCGGTCGGCACGGGGCCCGGTTCGGGCCCGGTCGTGCAGCCGGCCCCGAGCAGCAGTACCGGCAGGAGCAGGGCGGCGAGTCGTCGGTTCACGGTACCTCCGCCGCCACCGCCGCCGTCGGCACCAGGTCCGGGTCGACCCCGGCGGCCACCGCGAGGTCCCGCGCCCGGGGGCCCTTGAGCAGCTTGGCCGCCAGCGCCGGATCGGTCGGCCCGGTGCCGTACGCCGGGCAGAGTGTGGCCAGGGTGCAGGCCCCGCAGGCGGGCTTGCGGGCGTGGCAGACCCGCCGCCCGTGGAAGATGATCCGGTGCGACAGCATCGTCCAGTCGCGCCGGGGGTACAGCGCGCCGACCGCGTGCTCGATCTTGACCGGATCGGTCTCGGTGGTCAGCCGCCACCGTCCCACCAGCCGCTGGAAGTGGGTGTCGACGGTGATGCCGGGTACGTCGAAGGCGTTGCCGAGGATCACGTTGGCGGTCTTGCGGCCGATCCCGGGCAGCGTCACCAGGTCGACGAGGCGGCCGGGCACCTCGCCGTCGTACCGCTCGACCAGCTTCCGCCCCAGGTTGATCAGCGAGGTGGTCTTGTTCCGGTAGAACCCGGTCGGCCGGATCAGCTCCTCCATCTCCGTCCGGTCCGCCCCGGCGTAGTCGGCGGCGGTCGGATAGCGGGCGAAGAGCTTCGGCGTGACCTCGTTGACCTTCTTGTCCGTGCACTGGGCGGAGAGGATCGTCGCCACGGCCAGCTCCAACGGCCCGGAGTGGTTCAGCTCGCAGTGCGCGTCGGGATGGGTCTCGGCCAGCTTCCGCCCGATCCGCCTGGCCCGGCGGGTACGCCCGAGGTCGGTCTCGTTGGCACTCCTGCTCACGCCGGCCAGCCTACGTCGCCCGCCCCGTCCCCCGTCCCAACCCACCCTCCCGCCCGCCCGGCCCACCGGCCCCGCCGGTGAGCAAGGGGTCTGTGTCGATGCGGGGGCGCGACACTGACGGAAACTCCGCGACCACCGGGACCCGCCCAGGGGGCGGGAGGGGCTCAGGCGGGGCGGGGGGTGGTGATCGAGCCGGTGTCGGAGAAGCGGGCCCCGGTCTTGGGGAAGTCCAGCCGGGTCAGCTCGCGGGCCAGGCCGAGGCCCCGGTCGTCCGGGTCCATCGTCGGCTTGCCGGTCCCGTTCATGTACGTCGAGACGAACTCGCCCTCGACGAACGTGCCGTCCGGCTTCAGCGACACCTTGAGCACCCCGCCCCAGCCCAGCCGGCCGGAGTTGTTCAGCGTGTTGCCGCCCCCGGCGAAGTTGCCCAGGCTGTAGGCGATCAGCCGGCCCTGGTGGAACTCCATGCCCCGCAGCACGTGCGGCCCGTGCCCGACGACCAGGTCCGCCCCGGCCTCGACCATCCGGCGGGAGAACCTGATCGGGTCGCCCCGGTTCTCGCCGAGGAACATCTCGGTGCCGGGCTTGACCCGGGTCATCGCCGCGCCCTCGGCCCCCATGTGCACCTGCACCACGACCAGGTCGGCCAGGGTCGCCGCCTTCTTCACCACCTTCTCGGCGGCGTCGATGTCGACCAGGCTGTTCGACCAGACGTACGACGAGAAGCCGGCGACGGCGACCTTGACGCCCTTGACGTCGACCACGGTGATCTGGTCGGGCGCGCCGGTGTGCTCCAGGTCGTACTTCTCCAGCGCCTCCTGGGTGTTCGTGTACCCCTTGGGGCCGTAGTCGTACCCGTGGTTGTTGGCCATGTTGAGCAGGTGGAACCCGGCGTCGCGCAGGTGCGCCGCGTACTCCGGCGGGGCCCGGAACTGGAAGCACCGGGTCGAGTTGGGGCCACACTTGCCGGTGCCGGTGTCGACCGTCAGCGGCTCCTCCAGGTTCCCCATCACCAGGTCGGCCTCCAACGCCTCGGTGACCGACTCGAAGAAGCCCTTCCCGCCGTTGGCGGGCAGCCGGTTCGGGACGTTACCCATCAGGATGTCGCCGGTCGCGGAGAGCGAGATCACCTGCTCCGCCTCGGCCGGTGGTCCACTCGTGGCGGGGCTGCCGCTCGCCCCGCCGGCGGCCGGCGGCTGCCACAGCGGGGTGGCGGCGGGCTCGGCGCAGCCGGCGGCGAGCAGCACGGTCAGGACCGCGCCGAAGACGAGCGGGACACGGCGACGCGAGCGGGACGCGAGGGGGGCGGCAGCATACATCGCCGCCGACGCTACCGCCCGGTTTTCCGTGTGGCGATGGCCGTTCGGACGAACTCGGCCGTCCGCACCTTCCGGGACCACGGGGGCGCGTCGGCGGCTCCCCCGGCGCGGACGGCGGCGTGCACGGCGCGGGCGAGCGGCGCGCCCCACCGGCTCCGGGGCCCGCCGTAGTCGGCGACCGGCCCGTCGACCGGGCAGAGCACGGTGACCGCGTCGGTCGGGGTGCCGGTGCCGGCCCGACCCAGTTCGATGATCGCCTGCGTCTTCGCCTCGGTTGCCGTGGCGACGGCGTTGACCAGTGCCGCGTCGCCGAGCCGCACCGGCACGTACACCACGATGTTGACCGTGCCGACCCGCCGGGGCGCCGGCGGCACCGGCCCGCCACCGGCACCGGACGCGGGCCCCGGACCCGGCACGGACTCCCCACCCGACGCGACGGCGGCAGCACCGTCGGCCGGGGCGGACGTCGCGGGTTCGTCGGCCGGCGTGGGTTCGTCGGCTGGCGTGGGTCCGGGTGCGGCGGGCCCCTCGGTCGACGCGGGGGCGGCGGCCCAGAGGGGCAGGCCGAGACCGACCGTGGCCCAGACCCGGACCCCGGTGTCCGTCCGGCTCACCACGTCGGCCACGTCCACCCCGGTCAGCAGGCCCACGCCCGGCCCGTCCAGGCCGAGGCCGGCGGCGAGCGCGGCCAGGTGGTCGGCCGGGTCGTCGCGGTGGTACGACATCGGCACGGTCGCGTTCACCACCCACCGGCGAACGCCGAGCCCGCCGCCGAGCGGAGCCGAACTGACCGCGCGCAGTGGTCGCTCCGCCCGCCAGACGAGCACCGGTGGGTTCCCACCGTCCTCGGCGCGGGTGGTCAGTACGGGCTCGGTCAGCACACCGGTGACCCTACTGTCCCGCTGACCTGGGCGGTCGTGGGAGCGCTCGCATCCGGCGGCGACCGGAATCGTAGTGGTTGATCAGGTCGGGCAGGTTACGTCCAACGATCAAGTTTCCAGGGGTGCACCTCTGATTACTGCTCACATGCGCCTAGACTTGGCGGCGCGCGAGGGATCAGCGGACGGCGAACCCGGGCCGACGGACGGCACGCGCAGGCGGAGGTGCGCGATGGACGAGGTACTGGCCCGCAGCGGGATCTTCCAGGGCGTCGACCCGGAGGCTGCCGAGGCGCTCGCCAAGGAGATGGAGACGATCGAGGTCCGCAAGGGCGAGGTCGTGTTCAACGAGGGCGAGCCCGGAGACAGCCTGTACATCCTCCTGTCCGGCAAGATCAAGGTCGGTCGCCGGGCAGCGGACGGCCGGCAGAACCTGATCGCCGTGATGGGCCCGTCGGACATGGTCGGCGAGTTGTCCCTCTTCGACCCGGGGCCGCGGACGGCGACCGCCACGGCGGTGACCGACACCCGCCTGGTACGGCTGCGCAAGCAGGCCCTGCGGCCGTGGCTGAACAACCGACCGGAGATCGCCGAGCAGTTGCTGCGGGTGCTGGCCCGCCGGCTGCGCCGCACCAACGACTCGCTGGCCGACCTGATCTTCACCGACGTGCCGGGGCGGGTCGCGAAGAACCTGCTCCAGATGGCCGGCCGGTTCGGCACCCGCGACGGTGGCGTGCTGCGGGTGACCCACGACCTGACCCAGGAGGAGATCGCCCAGCTCGTGGGGGCCTCCCGGGAGACCGTCAACAAGGCGCTGGCCGACTTCGCCTCGCGCGGCTGGCTGCGGCTGGACGGCAAGAGCATCATCATCCTGGACCCGGAGCGCCTGGCCCGCCGCGCCCGCGTCTGAGCGGCCACCGGGTCCGGGCCAGCCGGAAGCGGCGTCTGCCCAGCGCAGAAGCGCTGGACCGGCCGGCGGGCCACGGATCACGATGGGTGGATGCTCGAACGCGTCGCCGTCCTCTCCGACATCCATGGTGCCCTGCCCGCGCTGGAGGCGGTGCTGGCCGAGCCGGACGTCGCCTCGGCGGACCTGGTCGTGCTCACCGGCGACCTCGCCGCCGGACCCCAGCCCGTCGAGACGCTGGACCTGCTCGCCACGCTCGGCGACCGGGCCCGGTGGGTACGCGGCAACGCGGACCGGGAACTGGTCGAGGCGCGGGGCGGGGTGCCCTCCGGCATCGAGGTCTCCGACTGGGGCGCCCGACAGCTCCGCGACGACCAGGTCGACCGGCTGGCCGCCCTGCCGCTGACGGTCACGCTGCCCGTCGCCGGGTTGGGCGAGGTGCTGTTCTGCCACGCCACGCCCCGCGACGACGAGGAGGTCGTCCTCGTCGACACCCGGCTGTCCCGCTGGGCGGAGGTGCTCGCCGACGTCCCCGATCCGGTCCGCACCGTGGTCTGCGGGCACACCCACATGCCCTTCACCCGGCTGGTCGACCGCCGGCTGGTGGTCAACCCGGGCAGCGTCGGGATGCCGTACGGCGGGCCGGGGGCGTACTGGGCGCTGCTCGGGCCGGGCGTGCAGCTACGCCGTACCGACTTCGACGTGGCGGCGGCGTGCGCCCGGGTGGCGGCGGAGTCGACGTACCCGGAGGCGGGGGCCTGGGCCGACGTGTACCTGCGCTCCCGGCACAGCGACGCCGAGGCGCTGGCCGTCTTCGCCCCCCGCGACGGCCGCTGACCCGCTGCCCCGCTCCCCGCCCCCGCTCCCCGCCCCCCGCTCGACGGGGTGAGAAGGGTTCCCCTCTCGACCGTATGCGTTAACAGGGGGCCCCTCCTTACACCCCTCTCAGCCGATCGCGCGGCAGGCGGCGTCGATGCGGTGCACCGGGCGTACCCGGCGGCCCAGCCCCTCCAGCAGCGAGTCCTCCACGTGGAAGTCGTGGACGCGCAGCCGGTGCCGGGGCAGTTCCTCCTCGGCGGGGCAGAGCACCTGCGCCCGGACCTGGTCGACCGGCACGTACCGGACGCCGCCCCGCTCCTGGAGGATCACCATGCTGATGTCGTCGACGCTGACCACGTGCCCCCGGATGTCCTCGGTGTCCGCCCCGGCGGTGGCCGCCGTGGTCACGGTCAGCGGCAGCACCGGTGTGCTGATCACCGGCAGGGCCGCCCAGACCAGCCCGGCCAGCACGGCGGCCTGGGCCACCGAGGCCAGCGGCCGGATCACCAGGCGGGGCAGCGGCCCGGTGATGGCCAGCGCCAGCAGCGGCGGGACGGTCACCAGCGCGATCACCAGCGACTCCCGCTGGGCGGCGGCGGCGAACAGGGTGGGTCGCAGGAACCAGAGGTACCCGAGGTACAGCCCGGCCGCGATGGCGATCCGGGCGCCGATCCGGTCGTGCAGGCGTTCCGGCCCGAGTTGGAACGCGGCGGCGAAGGCGGGCAGCAGCAGCGGCAGGTAGAGCAGCTTCCAGGTGACCAGGGCGAGCAGGAAGCTGGCTACCACGAACCAGTCGGGGGTGATCTCGACCCAGCGGGCGAAGATCGGTCGGCGGAACGTCGGTGGCAGCCGGTCGGCGCTCACCGCCAGGACGGCACCGAGGGCGAACACGGCGACCAGGCCGGTGGAGAGCAGCCGGGCCGCCGTGGTGAGGAAGCCGGCGAGCAGGTTGACCGGCCCGACGTTCGCCACCAGCAGCAGCGTGGTCTGGAGTTCACCGCCGGCCTCGACGCCGAGCCGCAGCACCGAGAAGACGGCGGGCACGCCGACCACCGCCGACCAGAACGACTGGCTGGCCCGCGCCCGGCGTTCCGCCGGGTCGACCCGTCCCAGGCCACCCCGCAGCGACCCGCCGCCCGGGGCCGCACCGGCCGGCACCGCGCCGGTCGTAGTCGCACCACCCGCAGCAGCGTCGCCCGGGGCCACGCCGGCCGGAGCAGCACCGGCCCCGTCGGCACCGGCTGCGGCGGCGGGGGCCGGGGGCGTGCTCATCGCCGGGGGGCCCGCTCGTCGAAGTCCACCAGGTCGGGGACGTCGAGCGGCTGCGGCTGGGTCCGCTCCACCCCCAACCAGCCACCCAGCGTGCGGTTGTACGCGCTCTGCCACGGGCTCGACCCGGTCTTGCGGCCCTGGAGGTAGCTCTTCTGCAGGAAGAAGGCGACCAGGTCACGCAGGGCAGGGTCGCCGATGGGCACCCCGATCGCGAGCAGTTCGCTGGTGCCGAAGGGCATGTTCACGATCTCGAACTCGTTCGGGTACTGGTAGCGGTACCCCGCGAGCATGGTCTCGTCCGAGGCGACCGCGTGGTACCGGCCCTCCCGGATGCCGTCGACGCAGTGCCCGACCTCCATCACGACCACCACCGGTACGTCGTGCCCACGCAGTTCGGTCTCGGTGGTCGAGCCCCCGCTGACGCAGACCTTGTACTTCGGGTCGGCCAGGTCCTCCAGGGTGCGGATCTTGTCCTTGAGCCGGGTCGGCACCAGCACCTCCGGCGTGGTGACCAGGTACGGCCCGGCGAACTGGACCAGCTTCTCGCGTTCCTCGGTCATCGAGAAGCTCGCCACCACGAGGTCGACCTGGCCGCTCTGCAGGGCCGGGATCCGCTCCTCGGTGGTCAACGCGACGAAGTCGACCCGCTCCGCCCCCTCGTAGCTGAGCGAGGAGGCGATGTACCGGGCGATCTCGATGTCGAAGCCGGCGAAGGTGCCGTCGACGTTGCGCTGACCCATCAGCGGGGAGGTCGCGGAGACGCCGATGCGCAGCTTCGGCTGGTCGTAGATGTGGGACTCGCGGAGCTTGTCCCGGACCGAGGGGACCCTCGGCTCCTGCCGGCTGTCGCAGCCGGCGGCGGCGGCCAGCGTGAGGGTCAGCGAGACGGCGAGCGTGGTGGCCATCGACCGGACCCGGGCACGGGAGAGAAGCTGGTTCATCGGCGACCTCACCGGAGAGCGTGGCCTGCGGAACACCGACGGTAGTCGTAGCCGTCCAGTGACACCGCGCAGCCACTCGCGCCCACACTGGGGGACACCACCGGGCCGCGGTTGACAAGCCGCCCGGCCGGTACATGCTTGTCAGGTGAGGAGATTACCCCCGTTCGATGCCCGGGGGGTGGCGGTCACCGCGTCCCTGGCGGCGGCCTCCCTGTTGGGCGCCCTGCTGCTGTGGGGGCGTGACGACGTGGTGACCGTCGGGATGGCGCTGCTCTGCGTCCTCTGCACGGTGACCGCGGGCGTGGCCGCGAGCGCCAGTCGGCAGCAGCGCGCCCCGGTCACCGGCATGCCCCCGGCGGAGCACCACGTGCCCGGCGGCTCCGCCGTCGACGCCGACACCCTCGAGGCGTTCGACTGCCGGGACGCGCTGCACGCGGTGGACGTCCGGCAACGGCGCGCGGGTCGGCTCAGCGATCGGTGAGGGTCGGCACGGCGAGCGCGTCCACGCCCCGCCCGGCCAGACAGCGGTAGGACCCGCCGGCCTCGTCCTCGACCGGCGGCAGCACCTCCAGGTTCCACCCGGTGGGGGTCATCCCGCTGGTCAACCGGAAGGTCTGCGGGCCGCAGGCCGCCTGCACCGTGGGGTCGCCGCGTACCTCGTCGTGCCCCGCGCCGACCAGTTCGGCCGGCAGGTCCCCCTCGGCGAAGCTCTCCCAGGTGTGCCGGCCGTCGCAGGACACCTGGGCCGCCTGGGCCTGCCCGCCCCGGACCAGGACCGGCCCGAAGCACTCCAGTTCGGGGGCGCAGCGGGCCCCGCCGGGCAGCGCCGCCGATGCACCGCCGGTGCCCGGGAGGCAGCCCGGCAGCGCGCCCCAGGGCCCCGCCGGGTTGGTCGTCCGGCTCACCACCGAGGTCTGCGACGACCAGGTCGGGGTACCGCTGGCGACCCAGGCCCCGGCCGCCGCCGACCCGGCCAGCGCGAGCACCCCGGCGCCGCCGAGGAACCAGCGGCGACGCCACCGGGCGGCGGTCGTCGGCACGGTGGCGTGCTCGTCCTGCTCGATGGGCGCACGGGGGCGGGGCTGGGCGGTGCCGTCGCGGGCGACCCCGGCGTCGGGGTCGGTCGGCTGCTCCGCACCGCCCTGCCCCGCCACCTGGAGGTTGCCGAGCAGCGGCATCCCGCTGGACGTGCCCGGGGCCAGCCCCAGGCCGGCGAGCAGGCCGTGCAGTTCCACCGCCGTCGGGCGGGCGGCCGGGTCGTTGTCCATCCCGGCGCGCAGCACGTCGAGCAGCTCGCCCGGCACGCCGGGCAGGTCGGGGATCGGCTGGTGGAACATCTCCAGCACGGTGACCAGGCTCGGGTTGCGTTCGGTGCGCCAGCGTGGCGGCCGGCCGTACATCACCGCGTAGAGGGTGGCGCAGAGCGCGTAGACGTCCACCGCGGGCGAGGGCGGGGCGTGGTTGAACATCTCCGGCGGGGCGTACGCCGGGGTCAGCACCTCCAGCGCGACCGAGGCGTCCCGCAGCTCGGCGACCACGGCCAGCCCGAAGTCGGCGAGCACCGCCGAGTTGAAGTTCGAGTAGAGGATGTTGGCCGGCTTGACGTCGCGGTGCAGCACGCCCGCCGCGTGCGAGTGGGCGACGGCGTCGGCGATCTTGATGCCGAGGTCGCACGCCTCCGCCGGGCCGAGCGGCGAGGTCCGCATCCGCTCGGCGTACGACCCGTCGCAGAGCTCCATGATCAGGTATGGGTGCTGGTCGACCGTGACCCCGACGTCGAAGAGGTCCACCACGTGCGGGTGCGACGACATCCGCCCGGCGGCCCGTGCCTCCCGCAGGAACCGGGCCTGGTCCCGCTCACTGTCCAGGGTGCGGTTCTCCACCTTGACCGCCACCTCGCGCCCGACCGAGATCTGCACGGCGCGGTAGATGGTGGCGTAGCCACCCCGGGCAAATACCTCTAAATCCGTCAGACCAGGCACGATGGGCGTCGGCATGGCGCCGGGCGGGGTGTCGGTCACAGCTCGAAAATACCCAACTCGATCGGCGGCTCAGTGGCCTGTGTCCGGGCCGGTCCCGGCACCGGCCGGGGCGCTCCGGTCGGCGGCGTCCGCGCCGTCCCCACCGGCCGCCGCCCAGCGGGCGTCCACCCGGAGCCCGACGGCCGTCGCCACCGCCCCGAGCCCCTCCCAGGCGGCCACCCCGAAGAAGCGGTCCGGGGCGATCCCGGCCAGCACCGCGATGGTGAACACGGTGAACGTCAACAACCGGAAGTAGACGGTGAAGCGGTAGAAGGCCCGCCACTCGGTGACGGTGGCCAGCAGGTAGTAGACCCCCATGTTGAAGGCGGCCATCGAGGAGGCCATCAGGAAGGTGCCCGTGTAGTCGCCCGGGGCGCGCTGCGCCGGCACCTCGAAGCCGAGCATCCGTAGCTGCGCCTCCGGCCAGAGCAGTCCGACCGCCCCCATGACCAGCGCCAGGATGCCGAAGACCGCGATCGTCCAGCCGGCCACCGAACGCGGCAACCTCATGACACCCCTCCCCGTACCACTGTGGAGCCCGTCGTGCCCCCACACGCTAGCCGGTACGCCCGACACGCACATCGGCGAAACCGGCACATCCCGCCATCCGGCGCGACGGCGGTCAGGCGTCGGCCCGCAGGCGGTGGTGCAGCGTGGTGGCGGCGAGGCGTTCGCTGATCTGCTCGGTCGCGAAGGCCAGGCGTACCGCGTCCTCGGCACTGGCCAGCGCCTCGGCGGGCTGACCGGTGGCGGCCAGGGCCTCGGCGAGCACGATGGCGGCGACCACCTGGCTGCGGACGTCCTCCGCCGGGGCGGCGACCGCGCGCCGGGCCCAGTCCAGCGCCTGCTCCCGCTGCCCGTGGGCGAGCAGCGCGCCGGCGTACCGGGCCATGGTGTGCCGGCGGGAGAAGAGCAGCGACGGCCGGCTCGCCGCGACGGTCGCCACCGGGGCGAGCAGCCCGACCGCGGTCGCCGGGTCCCCGGCGGCCAGCCGCGCGGTGGCCAGCAGGACCCGGGGCCCCACCTGCGCCGGGGCCTGCGGGTTGTGCGGCTCGACGGCGGTCAGCACGGCCCGCGCCGCCGCCTCGGCGGTCTCGTGGTCCCCCATGTCCAGGGCGACGAACCCGCGCAACGTGCCGGCCATCCCGGTCAGCAGCGGGTGCGACGTCCGGTCGGCGTACTCCTGCGCGTCGGTGAGCAGGTCCGCCGCGTGCTCCGGCTCGCCCAGGCCGCGCGCCACCACGCCCCGCACCACCAGGGCGAACCCCTGCCCCCACTCGTCGGAAACCTCGGCGAACTCCCGGTACGCCCGGCGGGCCCCCCGGTCCGCCTCGGCCAGGTCACCCAGTTCGGCGGCGGCGAACGCCTCGACCGCCCGCAGCGTGCCCACCGCCCACGCCTCGCCGACCCGCTCGCCGAACGGCAGGAACACCCGGGCCAGCCGGCCCGCCTCGCGCAGCCGGCCGGCGAGCAGCCGGGCGTACGCGGTGGTGCCGCGCAGCCAGGCCCGGCCGTACGGGTCGCGCAGCTCGGCGAAGAGCCGGGCGGCCCGGCCGAGCACCGCGTCGGTACCGGCGAAGTCGCCCCGGGTGGTGGTCACCCAGGCCAGGTTCTGCAACGACCAGGCCTGCCCGCGCGGGTCCTGCGCGGAGAGGCTGACCTGGTACGCGGCGGCGAGCCGGCTGCTCGCCTGCCCCAGGTGCCCGGTCAGGAAGTCGGCCATGCCGAGCCGCCGCATCGCCGAGGCGCGCAGGGTCGGCAGGCCACCGGCGGTGGCGACCTGGAGCGCCTCCTCCCAGGCGGTCACCGCCCGGTCCGGCTCGCCGAGGGTCTGGTGCGCCTGGCCGGCGAGGAGCAACGCGCTGGCCCGGATCGCCTCGTCACCGGCGTTGGCGGCGATCTTCTCGGCCGAGGCGAGCGCGTCGTGCACCCGGCCGACCTGGAGCAGCGCCCGCGCGTGCACCACCCGGTCGGCGGCCGGTACCCCGTCGCGGGTCAGCTCGGCGGCCCGCTCGGCGTACTCCACGGCGAGGGCCGGCTCACCGGCGGCGAGGGAGCGCCGGGCGGCCCGGCCCAGCGCGGCGACGCCCAGTCCGGCGACCGCGCGGGCCGCCGAGTCCGGCCGCAGCCCCACCGCGTCGGCCAGCGCCACCGCCCGCTCGACGTGGGCGGCGACGAAGTCGTCCCGGGCCTGCTCGGTGAAGCCGGCGGCACCGGCCGGCGGGGTGCCGCCGTCCGCGCCGGGGGCGGCCCAGCGGGCCAGCGCGGCGTGCCGCTCGGCCAGTTCGGCCTTGCTCACCCCGGCGTACGCGGCCTCGCGCATCAGCGGCGTGGCGAAGGCGTACCCGGTGCGGGTGCGGTGCAGCATCCGGCGTTGCAGCAGCTCCTCGACGGCCCGGTCCAGCTCGACGGCGACCACCGCCGCCGGGCGGCCGGCCCGCCCGGTCCGCTGCTCGCGCAGCGCCTCCACGGTGCCGGCCGGCACGGTGTCGCCGACCACCGCCGCGTCGCGCAGCACCGACCGGGCGTCCGGCGGCAGCGCGTCGATCCGGGCCGCCAGCACGGCGGCCAGGTCCCGGGAGAGCAGCCGGCTGCCCAGCGAACCGGGCGCGAGCCGCCACCCGCCCTCCCCGACCGCGGTCAGCGCCCCCCGCTCCATCAGCAGGGTGACCAGCTCGGCCAGGTAGAACGGGTTGCCCTGGGCGGTGGCGAGCAGCCGGTCGGTGTCCGGCTGCGGCAGCCGCCCGCCGCTGAGGTACGTGGTGAGCAGCCGGGCGGCGTCCGCGCCGCGCAGCGGCGGCAGCGCGTGCACCTCGGCGTCCGCGACCCGGGTCAGCGCCCCGGCGGTCCGGACCAGCTCGGGGCGGCCGAGCAGCAGCACCAGCACCGGACCGGTCAGCCGGGACAGGGTCAGGCCCAGCGCCCGGATCGTCTCGCCGGTGGCGTCGTGCAGGTCGTCCACCACGACCACCAGCGGGGTCTCGGCGGCGAGCCCGCTGAGCAGGTCGGCGACCGCGTTCGGCACCGCCTCCGCGTCGGCGGGGTTGCCGCTGGTGCTCCACTCGCCCTGGTCGGTGGGGCTGCCGGTGCCCAGGTCGGCGTACCCGAGCAGGGCCAGCAACTGGTCGGTGGCGACCGGGGCCGGCTCGGGGCGCAGCCGGGCCAGCCGCTGGCCGAGCCGGCGCAGCCGCTCCTCCACCGCCGGCCGGGTCGACGCGGTGGCCGCGTCGTTGGGCAGGCCGACCGCCGCCCGGACCAGGTCGGCCAGGGGGGCGAGCCGGCGCCGCTCGCCGAAGGCGGCACAGCGCACGGAGAGCACCCGGGCCCCGGTGTGCGCGGCGAACCGGCCGGGGCCCACGTCGTACCCGGCGGCGAGGCGTTCCACCTCGGCGGCG
Source organism: Micromonospora rosaria (assembly GCF_001567585.1). Lineage (GTDB taxonomy): Bacteria > Actinomycetota > Actinomycetes > Mycobacteriales > Micromonosporaceae > Micromonospora > Micromonospora rosaria. Next base: position 20,574 of record NZ_LRQV01000050.1, on the reverse strand, counting down.
AACCGGGACTTGCCGATCCCCGCCTCGGCGGTCATCAGCAGCACCCGGGGTTCGGTGCGGTCGATCACCTCGGCGAGCCGACCGGCGACCCGGCCGATCTCGGTCTCCCGCCCCACGAACGGCGCCTCGTCGCCGAGGCCGGAGCGGGTGCCCGGGGCGTCCAGCAGGCCGAGCAGCTCGTACGCCTCGACCGGTTCCCGCTTGCCCTTGAGCCGCAGCGGGCGCAGCGCCCGCCAGGAGGCGACGTGCCGGGTGGCGGCGGCGGTCCGGCCGCCCGCGTACACCGCGCCGACGGCGGCGGCGTCGGCGAGCCGGGCGGCGGTGTTGACCGTGTCGCCGATGACCGTGTACTCGATGGCGGCCTGGATGCCGGCGATCACGTCGCCGGTGTTCAGTCCGACCCGCAGGCCGAGCGGGGCACCGCCGCCGCGCTCGTCGTCGAGGACCCGGCGGACCGCCCGCTGCATGGACAGCGCGGCGCGGACCGCCCGTTCGGCGTCGTCCTCGTGCGCCACCGGCGCGCCGAAGACCGCCATGATCCCGTCACCGGTGAGCTTGTCGACGTGCCCGCCGAAGGTCTTGACCGCGCCGGCCAGGGCGGCGAGCACCCGGTCGGTGACCGCGCCGACCCGCTCCGGGTCGAGGTCCTCCGACCAGGAGGTGAAGTCGGACAGGTCTCCGAAGAGCACGGTGACCACCCGGCGCTCGGCGGCCGGCAACGTCGCGGCGGCCGGCAGGGCGGCGCCGCAGTTGTGGCAGAACCGGGCGCCGGGTACGGCGACGGTTCCGCACACCGGGCAGGTCACGGCTGGTCCAACCGCGCTTCCGGGCCGCCGGATTCCCCGGTCGGCAGCCCGAGGTACTCCAGTTGGGCCCGGACCGACCACTCGGCCGCCCACCACAGCGAGCGGTCCACGTCGGCGTACACCCGGGCGACCACCTCGGCGGCGGTCCGGTCACCGGCGGCGACCGCCGCCCGGACCTGGTCGAGCCGGGCCCGCCGGTGGGCGAGGTAGTAGTCGGCGGCGGCCCCGCAGTCGGCCAGCGCCGGGCCGTGCCCCGGCAGCGCGGTGACCCCCCGGTACGCGGCCAGCCGGGTCAGGCTGGCCAGATAGTCGGCGAGGTTCCCGTCGGGGTGGGCGACGACGGTGGTGCCCCGGCCCAGGATGGTGTCGCCGGTGAGCACCGCCCGCTCGCCCGCGTGCTCGACGAGAAGGCAGACCGAGTCGGCGGTGTGGCCGGGGGTGGCCAGCGGCTCGATCGACAGGCCGGCCAGTTCCAGCGTCGACCGGTCGCCGGTGGGGTCGGTGGAGACGGCGAGCGGCTCGGCGCCGACGGTGTGCGCCGGGTCGACGGCCCGGACCGGGACGCCACCGAGCAGGTCGGCCAGGCGACGGGAGCCGTCGGTGTGGTCCGGGTGCCCGTGGGTGATCAGCACGGCGGCGATCGGCCCGTGCCCGGCGATCCGGGCCAGGTGCTCCTCGTCGGCCGGGCCGGGGTCGACCACGACCGCCTCGGCCCGGCCCGGAGCGCGCAGCAGCCAGGTGTTGGTGCCGTCGAGCGTCATCGGCCCCGGGTTCGGCGCCCGCAGCAGGGTCGCCCAGCCGGGCAGCTCGTCGGCGAGCGCCGCCACCGGCGCGGTCACATGCCCCGTCATGGCTGCGATCGTACGACCCCGCCGGGCGCTCCCCGCGATCATGACGACTCACCGCCGACGGATCGCGGGAAGCGGAGCGGCTCGGGCCGGGGCGGCGGGCCACCGGAGGGCGCGCACCGACCGCCGGGCACCGGCACCGGATCGCCGGGCGGACCGCCTCAGGCGACCTCGAACACGACCTCGACCTCGACCGGGGCGTCGAGCGGCAGTTCGGCCACGCCGACCGCGCTGCGGGCGTGCCGGCCGGCCTCGCCGAAGACCGCGCCGAACAGGTCGGACGCGCCGTTGATCACGCCCGGCTGGCCGGTGAACCCGGGTGCCGAGGCGACGAAGCCGGTCAGCTTCACCACCCGGACCACGCTCGCCAGGCCGACCAGCGAGTCCACCGCGGCCAGCGCGTTCAGCGCGCACCGCTGGGCGAGGTCCCGGGCCTGCTCGGCGGAGACGGCGTCGCCCACCTTGCCGGTGGCGAGCAGCGTGCCGTCGGCGACGGGGAGCTGCCCGGAGACGTAGACGTGCTGCCCGGACCGGACGGCCGGCAGGTAGCTGGCCACCGGCGGAACGACCTCGGGCAGTTCCAGCCCGAGGTCGGCGAGCGCGGCGCGCGGGTCGGCGCTCACGCCTTGGGCCGCTTCAGGTACGCGACGAGCTGCTCCGGGTTCGGGCCGGGGATCACGGCGACGAGTTCCCACCCGTCCTCGCCCCAGTTGTCGAGGATCTGCTTGGTCGCGTGGACCAGCAGCGGGACGGTGGAGTATTCCCACTTCTGCATCGGTGAGCGCTCCCTGTGTGGACGTCGAACAGTTCCGCGACAGCCTACGGTCCGGCCGACGGCCGGGGCGCGGGGCGCTGCTCAGGAGCGGTGGGCGCCTCACCGCACGGCCCGCCGTGGTCGTACGGCTGGGGACAGCGGGACCGGTCGGCCAGCGGCAGGTCGCAGAAGACCCGCTGCCGGTTGTTCTGGTCGTCGGCCGTGGAGACGGTCGTCTCCCCGGCGTCCAGCTCGACCAGGAAGCCGAGGGAGACCGCGACCCGGCCGGCCAGGGCGGTCGCCGCGGCCAGGTCGGCGACCCGGATCGGCAGGTGGATCACGTACCCCGGCTCCTCCTCGTCCCGGACCCGCTCGTCCGACCGGTGCAGGCTGCGGACCAGCTCCCCGGGATCGGCGAGGCGCCGGTACGACCGTTCGTTGAGGGGCGGACCGTTGACCGGCCCGTCGGTCTCTCCGCCGGCCCCGACCCGTCGGGCCCGGTCGCCGAAGGGGGCAGAGGATCGGGGGGTGTCGTCCGCGTCGTGCATCGCAGTGCCTCCCGGCGTCGTTTTTGTCCTGTCTTCTGGCATCCGGGACGGACAACCCGTCCGGCCCGACCCCCGCCACCGCGGCCGAAGGTAGGGCCGGAAGTCCCGAGGTTCAACCGGACGCGCACAGTCGATCACGTCAAGTCACATATGCGACACATCCCGCGTCCAGTACACGATCGCGGTCCGGCCACCTTCATGCCTCCAGACCTCGCCGGGGGGCGCCCCCGCCCGCCGCACCGGAACCGCGCCGCCCCCGCCGACGGGGACCGGCGGGCGATCCGGACACCCGGCTCACTCCTCTCATCGGGGCATAGACCGCTACCCTTCCCGACGGGCGCCCGGCTCGCCCGCCACGGCTCGACTCGCGTCGCCACCCCTTCCGGTGGCCCGACGCCGCACCCCGGGGGACCAGATGACCCAACCGCCGCACGGTGGCCCGACCGGATCGCCCGCCGCTCCCCCACCCCGCGACGAGTCGACCGCCCGCGGCACGTCGCCCACCGGGCCCCAACACGCCGCGCCCACCGGCCCGGCCGCGCACGCCGCGCCCCGCCCGGCCCGCAACCGGCGGGGCCTGGTGATCGCCTCGCTCGTCCTGGTGGCGGCGGTGCTGCTCTGCGGGGGCGGCGGTGTGGCGGCCTTCCTGACCCTGCGCGACGCGGAGCACGGTGAGGGCCCCCCGGAGCCGACGACCGCCGTGGACAGCTTCATGGCGGCCGTCTACCGGGACCGCGACCCGGCCGGCGCGGCCGACCTGGTCTGCGCGGCGGCCCGGGACGAGAAGAAGATCGCCGCGAAGGTCGCCGAGGTGGAGGAGTACGCCGCCGCCTACCGCAACCCCCGGTTCCGGTGGACCTCGCCGACCGTGGACAACCAGAACGGCGACCGGGCCACCGTCACCACCAGACTGACCATGACCACCTCCGACGAGAAGGTCGCCGACCAGGACCTGCGCTTCACCGTGGTCCGTAAGCAGGGCTGGTGGGTCTGCGAGGTGGGCTGACGGCGGTCGGCCCGGCGACCCGACCCACCGCCACCGGCGGGACGGTGGTCGCGGCGGGAGGCGGTGGCCGGCGGCCCGGGACTGGATAGGCTCGACCGGTGCGAGTCTCTGAGCGGCCGACGGACCCGGCCGGCCCCGGCTGGCCGGCCCGCCTGCACGTGGTGACCGGCAAGGGCGGCACCGGCAAGACGAGCGTGGCGGCGGCGCTGGCCCTCGGGCTGGCCGCCGGTGGCCGGCGCACCCTCCTGGTGGAGGTGGAGGGGCGGCAGGGCATCGCCCAGCTCTTCGGCACCGACCCGCTGCCGTACGAGGAGCGGCACCTGACCGACGCCCCGGGCGGTGGGGAGGTACGGGCCCTGGCGGTGGACGCCGAGGAGGCCCTGCTGGAGTACCTCGACATGTTCTACAAGCTCGGCGCGGCCGGTCGGGCGCTGCGCAAGTTCGGCGCGATCGACTTCGCCACCACCATCGCCCCCGGCCTGCGGGACGTCCTGCTCACCGGGAAGGTGAAGGAGGCCACCACCCGCTCCACCGGGCAGCGCCGGGTGTACGACGCGGTGGTGCTGGACGCCCCGCCGACCGGCCGGATCGGCCGGTTCCTCAACGTCACCGCGGAGACCGCGCGGCTGGCCAAGGTCGGGCCGATCAAGACGCAGAGCGAGGGGGTCGCCGCGCTGCTGCGCTCCCCCATGGCGGCGGTGCACGTGGTGACGCTGCTGGAGGAGATGCCGGTCCAGGAGACGGTGGACGCGATCGCCGAGCTGACCCAGTTCGGGTTCCCGGTGGGCCGGGTGATCGTGAACGCGGCGCGGGCGCCGCTGCCGGCCGGCACCGTGGTCAGCCAGGCCGAGCTGCGCCGGGGGCTGCTCGCCGCCGGCCTGCCGGCCGACCGGGCCACCGTCGCCGGGCTGCACGGGGAGGCGCGGGACCAGGCGGCCCGGCGCGAGCTGGAGGACTCGCTCCGGGCCGACCTGGTGGAGCTGGGGCGGCCGATCACGGAGTTGCCGCTGTTGCCGGGCGGGGTCGACCGGGCGGGGTTGCAGGCGCTGGCCGCGGCGCTGGTCGCCGCGGATTGACTCACACCTGCCCACGGCACCCGGCGGAGCAGCACCGTGGACCGATACGCTCGATTGGTGCCTTCCGAAGACGCGGCGCCGCGACTGGACGTGGACCGGATCCTCGCCGACCCCGGCGTCCGGATCGTGGTCTGCTGCGGCGCGGGTGGCGTGGGCAAGACGACCACCGCCGCCGCGCTCGCGCTCCGCGCGGCCGAGCAGCACGGCCGGCGTACCGTGGTGCTCACCATCGACCCGGCCCGCCGGCTGGCCCAGTCCCTCGGCCTGACCGAGCTGGACAACACCCCCCGCCAGGTCAAGGGGCTCGACGTCGAGGCCAGCGGCGGCGAGTTGCACGCCATGATGCTGGACATGAAGCGGACCTTCGACGACGTGGTGCTGCAGCACACCGACCCGGCGAAGGCGGCGGAGATCTTCGCCAACCCCTTCTACCAGGCCATGAGTTCGACCTTCGCCGGCACGCAGGAGTACATGGCGATGGAGAAGCTCGGCCAGTTGCACGCCCGGGGCGAGTGGGACCTGATCGTGGTGGACACCCCGCCGTCCCGCTCCGCGCTGGACTTCCTGGACGCGCCGGCCCGGCTCTCCCGGTTCCTCGACGGGCGGATGCTGCGGCTGCTGCTCGCCCCGGCGCGGACCGGGGGGCGGAGCATGTTCAGCTTCGTCACGGCGAGCTTCGGGATGTTCTCGAAGGTGGTGCAGAAGGTGCTCGGCGCCCAGCTGCTCACCGACCTGTCCGGCTTCGTCGCCGCACTGGACTCGATGTTCGGCGGCTTCCGGCAGCGGGCCGAGCAGACGTACCGGATCCTGCAGGCCCGGGAGACGGCGTTCCTGCTGGTCGCGGCACCGGAGCCGGACGCGGTCCGGGAGGCCGCGTACTTCGCCGGCCGGCTGCGCGAGGAGCGGATGCCGCTGGCCGGGCTGGTGCTGAACCGGGTGCACCGGCCGGCGGTGCCGGCCCCGGACGCGGCGGAGAGCCTCGCCGCCGCGCAACGGCTGGTCGAGGCCGGTGGGCACGAGGGCACCGTCGAGGTGCTGCGGGCGCACGCCGCCCTGGCCGAGCAGGCGGACCGCGAGCGGCGGGTGGCGGCGCGGTTCACCACGGCGTTCCCGGCGGTACCGGCGGTCTCGGTCGCGGCACAGCCCGTCGACGTCCACGACGTCGACGGGCTGCGGGCGATCGGCGCGGCGATCAGCCAGCCGTGAACCGGCCGGTCAACCGACGTTGACCAGCACCTTGTCCTTACCGGACTTGTCGTCCTTGGCGTTCTTCTTCATCGCCGCCTCGAACATCTTGCGCCAACTCGCCACCTGCGGGTGCCGGCGCAGCAACGCCCGGCGCTCACGTTCGGTCATGCCACCCCACACTCCGAACTCGATCCGGTTGTCGAGCGCGTCGGCCAGGCACTCGTACCTGACTGGGCAACTGCGGCAGATCCGCTTGGCGACGTTCTGTTCGGCGCCCTGGACGAACAAGGCGTCCGGGTCTCCGTTCTGACACGCCGCCAGCGACGGCCAGTCAGTGATCATGCCCATCTGTACACGTCCCCCCTCGGAGTACTACCGACGTCGTCGCGACCAGCCGTCCACGTCCCGGTCGTCCTGCCCGGCCTCCCCCAAGGCGGCACGGACGACTGTGGCTGGATCGTCGCCACCATCATGCTCTGTAGTCGCCTGATTACGCAACGTTGTCGGCGAAATCCATCATTCCGGACACTCCCGGCTTCCCGGGCTCTCGTCGGCCGCTTACCCCACCCCGGGTCAGGAAAACGCTGCGCGACCGGACCACCACGGAGGAGACTCGCCGGTTTCGCGCAACCACTGACGGGGGGTCGTGCGTTTAGCACAACGAGACCGGCGCGTGCAGGAAATGGGGAAAGTGGCCCCAGCGCCCCTCGTTCCCTACTCGCGTACCCTGTCGAGGTGACCTGGATGCGGAAACGTGACCACAATGTGCTGACCAACGCCGCATCGCTGCTCATCTGTGGCCTGTTGGCCGGGGTCGTGGTCGCTGCGGCGGCCTTCCCCGCGGTGGCGATGTCCGGACTAGCCGCCAAGGCGGGCGCGGAGACATTCGGCGCCCTGCCCAAGGAGCTGACGATGGCCCGCGCGCCGCAGATCAGCTACGTGCTCGCGGCCGACGGCAAGACCCCCCTAGCGATCATGTACGACGAGAACCGTCGGGACGTCAAGCTGGCCGACATCTCGCCGGTCATGCAGAAGGCGATCATCGCGGCCGAGGACCACGACTTCTACAAGCACAACGGCGTCGACATCAACGGCGTCGTGCGGGCTTTCGTCAACAACTCCTCCGCCGCCAACTCGCGGCAGGGCGCCTCCACGCTGACCATGCAGTACGTGCGGCTGAACATCGCCTACTCGGCGACCCACCCGCAGGACGTGGTCGCGGCCACCGAGGACACCAGCGCCCGCAAGGTCCGGGAGATGAACTACGCGCTCCAGATCGAGAAGGAGCTCAGCAAGGACGAGATCCTGGAGCGGTACCTGAACATCGCCGCCTTCGGCAACGGCGCGTACGGCATCTTCGCCGCCAGCCAGGTCTACTTCGGCAAGCCGCCGAAGGACCTGAAGATCGAGGAAGCGGCGATGCTGGCCGGCATGGTGAAGGCGCCCACCGCCTTCAACCCGACCACCAAGAGCGGCTACCAGCAGGCGGTCGACCGGCGCAACTACGTGATCCAGAACATGGTCACCACCGGCGCGATCACCCAGGAGGAGGCCGACAAGGCCAAGGCGGTCAAGCTGACGGTCAAGGGCAAGCGCGCCCCCAACGGCTGCGTCGCCACCACCAAGAAGGGCTGGGGCTTCTTCTGCGACTACTTCTACCGCTGGTGGCTGCAGCAGGAGGAGTTCGGCTCGACCACGTACGACCGGGAGCGGCGGCTCAAGAGCGGCGGCTACACCATCACCACCACCCTCGACGTGCAGGCGCAGGACGGCGCGGACAGGGCGGTCCGCGACGGTCTCTCGGTGCGGAGCAAAGCGGCCCGGATGGTGGCGATGGTCGAGCCGGGCACCGGCCGGGTCCGCGCCCTGTCGGTGAACCGCAACTTCAAGCTCGACGACCCGGACAAGCCGCAGAACGAGCTCGCCAGCGAGCCGAGGAAGCGGGACAAGGGCATCCGGGGCAACTACCCGAACACCGTGAACCCGCTGCTCACCGGCGGTGACGGCATCACCGGGTACCAGGCCGGCTCGGTCTTCAAGATCTTCACGATCGTGGCCGCCCTGGAGAAGGGCATCCCGCTCAGCTACTCGTTCGACTCGCCGCAGCAGTTCAAGTCCCAGTACATCGTCGAGCGGGGCAGTCCCGCCGCCTGCCCGGGGACGAACAACTACTGCCCGACGAACTCGAACAAGAAGGCCGGCGGCGTACAGAACATGTGGAGCGCGTTCGCCCAGTCGACCAACACCTACTTCGTCCCGCTCCAGCAACGGGTCGGCGCGGAGAACGTGGTCGACGTGGCCAAGCGGCTCGGCATCGAGTTCCGGGTGAGCGAAGAGGCGAAGTGGGCCGACAACAAGGCCTACGCGCACGACTGGGGCGCCTTCACCCTCGGCGTCTCCTCGGTCACCCCGCTGGACCTGGCCAACTCGTACGCCACCCTGGCGGCGGACGGCAAGTACTGCGAGCCGATCCCGGTGCAGGAGATCAAGGACCCCGACGGCAAGAAGCTGGACATCGCCAACCCCCGCTGCAAGAAGGCGGTCAGCACCGAGGTCGCCCGCGCTGCGGTCGACGCCGCCCGCTGCCCGGTCGGCGACAACTCCCGCACCAGCCGCTGCGGCGGCAGCCGGACCGCCGCCTCGGTCAAGTCGGTGGTGGACGCGCCGGTGGCCGGCAAGTCTGGCACCACCGACTCGGAGAAGACCGCCTCCCTGGTCGCCATGACCAAGCAGTACGCGGTGGCCGGCATCATGGCCGACCCGGACTGGCCGCAGACCCGGCAGCGGATGCCCCACCCGGGCTCGGGCGGTATCAACCAGCCGGTGGAGAGATCGCTGGCCGCCGCGATGAAGGGCAAGGAGCGGATCAACTTCACCCCACCGGGGCAGAAGATCTCCGAGGGTGACCAGCGGAGCATCCCGAACGTGAGTTGTCAGTCCGTGGACAGCGCGAAGTCCCGGATCCAGGGCGCCGGCTTCCAGGCGGTCGTCTCCGACGCGCGGGTCGCGTCGAGTTGCCCGCCGGGTACCGCCGCCGGCACCAGCCCGAACGGCCGCACCATCAAGGGCGGCGTGGTCACCATCCAGGTGAGCGCCGGCAACGGTGGTGGTGGCAACCAGAACGACGGCGGCCAAGGCCCGCCCGACGGTCGACCCGGCGGCTGAGCCGGGCGACACCCGACACACCGAAGCGGGCGGCACGAATCATCGTGCCGCCCGCTTCGTCGTACCCGACAGGTCCGTCGAGGGCGCTCGCCGCCGGCCGGCCGGCGGCCCCGGTCAGAGGCCGAGCTGCCGGCGTACCTCGGCGGCGACCCGACCGCCCTCGGCCCGGCCTGCCACCGCGGCCTGGGCCGCCTTCATCGCCGGGCCCATCTGCGCCTTCCCGGTGAAGCCGCCGTCGGCGAGCGCCCCCGAGACCAGCTCGGTCAGCTCGGCGTCGGAGAGCTGCCGGGGCAGGTACCGCTCCAGTACCTCGCCCTCGGCGCTCTCCTTGGCGGCCTGCTCGGCGCGGCCGGCGTCGGCGAAGGCGGTCGCGGCCTCGCGCCGCTTCTTCGCCTCCTTGGTCAGCACGGCGAGCACCTCGTCGTCGGTGAGCTCGCGCTTGGCCTTGCCGGCCACCTCGGCGGTGCCGACGGCGGCCAGCGCCATCCGCAGGGTGGAGGTGGTCAGTTCGTCGCGCGCCTTGAGCGCGGTTCGCATGTCGGCGGTGAGCCGGTCCTTCAGCGTGCTCATGGACGGTCAAACTACCCTGATCGCCATGCGAAAGCGCACACTATTCCGCCGGCTCGCGGCCGGAACCGTCGTGGCCGGCGCGGCCACCCTCGCGTACGCGTCGCTCGTCGAGCGCAACATGTTCACCCTGCGCCGGTACGACGTGCCGATGCTGCCGGCCGACGCGGAGCCGCTGCGCATCCTGCATGTGTCGGACCTGCACATGATGCCCAACCAGGCCCGCAAGCAGAACTGGGTGGCCTCGCTGGCCGCCCTCGACCCGGACCTGGTGGTGGTGACCGGGGACAACATGGCCGATCCCGGCGCGGTCCCGGGTGTGCTGCGCGCCCTGCAACCGCTGCTCGACTACCCGGGCGCGTTCGTCTTCGGCTCCAACGACTACACCGGCCCGGTGCTGAAGAACCCCTTCTCCTACTTCCTGCCCGACCGGGAGTACGCCGAGGGCGCCGAACTGCCCTACGAGGAGCTGCGGGACGTCCTGGTCGGTGCCGGCTGGGCCGACCTGAACAACGCCCGTACCTCGATCAAGGCGGGCGGGCGGCTGGTCGAACTGGTCGGGGTGGACGACCCGCACATCGGCCGGGACGAGTACGACCTGGTGGCCGGCCCGGTCTCGGCCTCGGCGGAGCTCGCCATCGCGCTCACCCACTCGCCGGAGCCGGTCGTGCTAGACCAGATGGCGGCGGACGGCTTCGAGCTGCTGCTGGCCGGCCACACGCACGGCGGCCAGGTCTGCGTGCCGGGGTTCGGGGCCCTGGTGACCAACTGCGGCCTGCCCCGGTCGATGGCCAAGGGCCTGCACCGCTGGCCCGAGTCGGACGCCTGGCTGCACGTCTCGGCCGGCCTGGGCACCCACCCCACCGCCCCGGTACGGTTCGCCTGCCCGCCGGAGGCGAGCATCCTCACCCTGATCCCCCGCTGACCCTCGCCGTCACGCTCGGGCTGGCGGGCGGGCGGGCGGGCGGGCGCAGCCTAGCGGCCGGCCCTGTCGAGCTGAATCGTTGGTGACATCACCGGTGCGGCGGCCCGTGACGGGGTGCCGTGCGGCGTCGCGGGACGTCGAGGGCTGCGGTCGGCGGCGTCCCACCTACCCGGAGCGACCGCCCGACCGCCCGGCCGGCTCCACAGGGCCCGGCCGGCCGCTCCGGGCGCTGACGACTGAGTCGCTCACGACATCAGCTCGACAGGGCCATCGGAGGTGTTCGGCAAGTCCGGGCCGGAGCGGGGTGCGACCCCGTCGGGCGGCCCGCTCCGGCCGCCCGGTCGGCCGTCGGTCCGCACCCGCGCAGGTCGCGCGGGTGGTGCTGCCGGCCCCCGGAGGGGAGGGGGTACCGAGTTTGCCCCCCGGGCGCGGTGGGCTAGTATTTGTCCGCACGCCTCGGGGTGTGGCGCAGCTTGGTAGCGCGCTTCGTTCGGGACGAAGAGGTCGTCGGTTCGAATCCGGCCACCCCGACCAGGTGAGAGGGCACATCCAATCGATGGATGTGCCCTCTAGTGCTTCCTGAGTGACTAACTGAGTGACTAGCGCTCCGGGGCCAGCGCGAAGATGCGGTCCATGGCGACCGCGCCGCTGAGCAGCACCGGCCGGAGCTGGTGCCGGTAGACCTTCTCCGTGACCGTGGTGCCAGAGTGCCCGCACAGGTCGGCGATGTCTTCCAAGCTCACCCCGCTACTGGACAGCACCGACACGAAGCTGTGACGCAGTTCTCGGGGCGTCCAGTCGGCGGCGGTCAGCCCTGCCTTGGCGGCCACTCTCCGAAACGCGCGCCGGACGTTGGCTGCGTCCAGGGAGCTGCCCACCGTGCTAGCGAACACGAGGTTGCGCGGTCTCCAGTCCTTGCCAGCCTTGTCGCGGTCGCGCTGTTGCAGTTCTCCGTGCCGACGGAGCGCGAGCACGCACCGGAGAGGCAAGGCGAGCGTACGGCGTGACTTGCGGGTCTTGGTATCGCCACCGGCGCGGACCGAGTGCCATACCGCGATGGAGGGCGGCACGGGAGGGTCATCGTCGGGTCGGCCAGTCAGGTCGACGTGGTCCCACGTCAGTGCTCGTAGTTCCTCGGTGCGCGCCCCGGTCAGAAGCGACAGCACGACGTAGGCATAGAGCCGGCTGTCCTCGGCAGCGGCGAGGACAGCCTTTGCCTGGTCCAGGGTCAGCGATTTGGAGGGTCGCCCCTCTTGCCCTTTCGGTATGGAGCAGAGCGCGACCACGTTTCGCTTCACCTTGTCCCGTGCCATTGCGCGGTTGACCGCGCGATTCAGGCAGGCGCACACCTCTCGCAGCGTGCGGGTACTCAGGATTGCCGCCTTCCCTGCAAGCCACCGGTCGACATCTTCCGCGCTGAGGTCACGCAGTTTCCGCGCCCCGATGTCGGGGATGATGTGCCCGCGACAGAGGTAGCCGCACTTATCGATGGTGCCTTTCGACGTTCCGGGCAGTCCGTAGGTAAGCCAGTCGTTCACGGCGTCCGCGACGGTGAAGCCCTGCGGAGCGATGGTCAAGCCGTCTTCATGGTCGCGCAGTACCTCTTTGAGCTTGGTCTTGGCCTCCGTCTTGGTCTTGCCGCTGCCACGCCGAACGATGCGCTTACCGGCAGGGGTGTAGCCGACCGTGACGGACGCGATCCAGCGCTGGCGTGCCTCGTCCCAGTGCAGGCCACCATCCCCGCGACTTCGGCGCTTGGTCATCAGGCAGCCTCCTTCATGCTTTCACCTTCAAGTAGGGCGACGTAGTCGGCGATTGCTTGGGCGGGCACGAGTCGTGCCCGACCTTGGGTGACCGATCGAAGTCGGCCGGAGCGAATCTGTTCGTAGATCACGGTGCGGCTCAGGCTGAGCAGTGCCATTGCCTCAGGGATGCGGTAAAGGGCTTTAGGTCGCACGCTGAGCGCCTTTCGTGAGGGTGGGCACACGGCAAGCAAGACGGGAAGGCATTGACGCAGAACGGCGCTAGCCGGGCCGCTGGGAGCGCCGTAGAGCCAAGATCGGAGGCGGCCCGGTGTTAGGCATGGGCGAATCCGTCTGTGTGGCTCTCAGCGGGTCGGCGTGGATGGGGTCGGTGGCGGGCGGTCGATGCTGTTGTCAGGAGGGCTGAACCATCTCCGCATCTCCGCATCTCCGCAAACATGGCCTTGAGCTGGGCGAATGCTTGCGGAGATGCGGAGTCACCTCGGGGGGCCATCTCCGCAAGAGGGCTTCATCTCCGCAGGTTGGTTGCGGAGATGCGGAGATCGATGATTGTCGGGGTGGCGATCTCCGCAGAGTGTTTTTCCTGCTAGGGGGTGGTGGGTGCGGCGTTGCGGAGATGCGGAGATGGTTCAGCGGGTTTCAGCCCTGGTGGCGTTCGACCCAGAACACGGCCCGGTCACCGCGCTCACTCTTCCCGGCCCGGACGACGTGGTCGCCGCGCCATCGTCCGGCCTGCCCGGTCAGCAGTCGCCCGAGTTGGAGGGGGTTGGGTAGGCGTCCGGCGCTGGTGGTGATGAACTGCCCGTCCCACGGGTCGTGAACGTCGCTGCCCAGCGTCATCGGTTCGGCGTCACGACGAAGGTCGGCGGCGGTCAGGGGCCGACCGGCGTGGCGCTCGTGCCAGGTGGTGAGGAACGCGCGCCAGCGCGTTTCGTCTTCATCGATCTCTCGCACGTCCGCCGCGTTGGTGAGGAACCCGTCGATGTGGTGGTGGGCGAGGAACCCGCCGAGTGCTTGCGCCCACGGGGTGAACTGCCGCATCGACAGCCCGGCGGCGCGGGGTGCCCCTTGACGGGTCCAGTCGAGCACCAGGACCAGGAGGTGCCACAGGACGGTCAGTTGGTTGGCCGGGTCGGTGATCCACTGGTCAAGGTGCGGGATGCCGAACCCGGACTGGTCGCGGAGTTCCGGTCGGGGCATGTTCGGGTCTAGGTGCACCCGCACGGTTCGGGAGGCCATGTCTCCGCCGACTTGCAGGTTGTTGCCGGTGGCCATCCACAGCCGGTCGTTGACGGTGGCGACGTTGCGCGACGCGCCCAACTGCCGATCCGACCACACCCCGCTCGTGACGAGCTGGGCGAGCACAGCGGAGTCGATGACGGTGCCCTCGGCGAGGTTGTCCCAGATCACCACCCCGACCTGCTCGGCCAACACCGCCGTGATGCTCTTGCGGAGTTCTTCGTCGGAGTACGCCCACGGCATGACCCGCTGCCCGTAGAGCATTCCCGGCCCGGCGGTCAGGATGGTTTTCCCCGATGAGGGCATGGTGGCGTCGATCAGCGCGAAAGGGGTCAGGCTGCGGGTGAAGTGTCGCAGGATCGGTGTGGCCAGCAGCGCGACGTAGTTCGCCCGGTCGGCGGCGCTCGCCCATGGGAAATCGCGCAGGAACCGTCCGAGCAGGAACCGTCTCGCCTCGCTGACCTGCTCGCCGGTGGGCTGGTCGGGCACCGGAGGCAGCGCGACCTTGGCGGCGAGGTACAGGCCGGTAGCCGGGTCGTAACCGGGCCGCTGCAACAGCGTCCCGTCACGGCGCAGAACAGGTGCGCCGATGATCCCGCGCAGCGGTGCGACGTTCGGCCACGTCTTCCCCGCCAGCACCGACGACAGGATCTCCCGAGGTGGGGTGACTTCTTCCTCGTACGGTTCGGGGTCGCCGCTGTCGTTCTTGCGGACCTTCACCCGGTAAACGTAGGCGTGTTCGGCGAGCAACCCCGCCAAGCCGGCCGGGGTGACCGGGCTCGCCGCGACCGGGAGGGGTGAGTCGTCGTCGGCGGCGGTGGTGAGGCCACCGGACACCGACTCCATGTGCACGAGGGTGCCGGCCGACACGTACGTGTCGGGCAGCACCCCATCCGTCAGGGCGGCTTTGAGGGTGCGGATGGTTTCGGGGCCGGTGCCGACCTGCAACCGCCGGTCGCTGCTCATGCGGCCACCTTCCTGGGTTGACGCGCCCCGACCCGCAGGCCGGACGCGATGGTGCGGGTGACCTCCCCGTGCCGCAGCCCGATCGACAAGGCGGCGGGCTCCAGGGCGGCGGTCACGTCGTCATCGGTGAGCGCTCCCCCGGCAGCCAACTGACCGAGCGCGACCGCGCTGGCGAACAAGGCGTGATTGCGCTGCCCTTCGGGGGCGTGGGTGAGGTGGTCGACCTGGCGGCGGATCGCGGCGGCCACGTATCGGCCGCGCCGGTCGGCCGGCAACCCGACCACGGCAGGCCGGTGGGCCGGTCGCGGGGCGGGGGCGAGCAGGTCGGCCAGCCATGCGGGTAGCGGGTCGGGGTCGCAGTCGAGCGCCACCGTGTAGGGCCGCCCGGCGACCGTGCTTCCGGCGCCCACGACGTACCCGCCGTGCGCGCGGGTGTCGACCATCGGGCCGACCGTGCCGGCCGTGTTTCGCAACGTCGGCCCGGTGTCGGGGTGCCGGTAGTAGAGGTGCGCGCCACCTCGGCCGGTCGTGACGGTGTACGTCGGGTCGACGGTCCCGCCGTGCCGGCCGGTCAGGTCGGTGAGAGTGTCCAGGCCGGACGGCCCACCATCGGTGACGTCCAGGTCGACCACGACCAGCCCCGACGGGCCGCACGCCACCCCGATGCCGTAGGGGCGGGTGGTCCATGCCCGGCGGATACGGGTCGGGTCGGTGGTGGCGCGGTCTTCCCACCCGAGGTGCCGGCCGGCGGCCCGGCAGCGCGGGTCGCGGCCGGTGCAGTCGTCTCCGCTGTGGTCGGGCACGGCGGGTCGCTTGTCGTCAGGGCGGAGGGGGAAGACGTGCCAGCCTCGTGCGGCGTGGGCGAGCGCGGCAGCGAGCAGGTCGTCAGGCACCGGGGGTCTCCTTCCATGCGGGGGCGCGGCGGGTGGCGCGGGCGGTGTCGAGGTCGATGAGCGCCGCACCCTGCCCACCCCGGTCGACCGGACGGGCGGGGCGGGCGGTGGCGGTGAGCGCGAGCCGCAGGTAGACGCGGTGCCGTCCGGCGTCAACCCCGGCCAGCGGGTGCGGGTCACCGCGGAACACCACATAGGCGGCGGCGGTCAGGGCGTCGATCGCGGCGGCGAGTTCCGGCGTGGTGCCGGTCAACCAGACCTCCATCACCCGGCCCTCCCCGCTGCCGGCCGGGCGGCGATGCCCGCGCGGGTCACGGCCTGACGGACGTCGGCGAGTAGCCCGACCAACTGACGGCGGGCGGCCACCTCGGTCGGGGCCAGTGCGACCCGTAGCCGGATTTCGGCGTGGTCGCGGCCGGCGGCGGTCCGCACCCGCACCAGGACGGCGCGGGCACGGCCGGGCAGATCGACCACGAGTTCGTCGGAGCGGTGCTCGCCGAGGTTGCAGCGGTGGTCCCGGCCGCACCAGTCGGTGTGCCCGGCGCGGCGGGTCATCGGGTGGCCTCGCTGCGGATGCGGTGGAAGTAGGCGAAGATCCGCCGACCGACGCGCAGGTGGATACCTCGGTCGCAGCGCCGGCAGGCACGCGGCCGGCGCAGGAACCGCGTCGTGGTCTGGCCGGTTCCGGCGCAGCGGCGGCACCGGGTGAACGGGCGGACGTAGCACAAGCCGGCATAACCGAGCGTGACCAGCGCGGCCGGTGCGGCGACGGTGATAGCGAGGGTGAGCAGGGGGTCCACAAGAGCCTCCGGGGCCGGTTTCAGGGCGTAGAGGGCTGTGAGCTGCTATCCGCTAGAGGGCAGCTCATGATTGGGATGTGGTGCTAGCGGGGGTGCTAGCGCTAGCAGGTCGGGCCGCTAGCGCTAGCACCCACACGGCGGGCTAGCCGGCGGACCGCTTCCGGTCACGCTCCGCGATCGCCTTGAGAAGGTCGGTGTGCTTGATGCCGCGCCGGGTGACGGCCTTTCCGTCGACCCGCCGACCCACGTCGCCGACCTTCACCAGGGGGTGTGGCTTGAGTGCGGTGGTGAGTTGGGCGGCTTCCCACCCCGTGTAGACGTCGGGCCGCAGCTCGGCCAGCAGCCCGCACAGCGTCTCGTTCCAGACGGCCTTGTCGTCGCCCGGCCACACCCGCGCGAGGTCGGCGAGCAGGTCGGCGACCGGCCCGGCGTCGCGGGTCTGCTCATCGAGGTTGGGCAGGGTGCCGGCCGTGGCGCGCAAGGCGACGGCGCGGGCCACGATCCGGGCGGCGGCGGTGGTGTCGACGTAGAACGACCGGACGGAGGCGACCTTGCCGAACCCGCGCAGGATGCCCCACCCGGCCTCGTCCACCGGCTGAAACACCGTCGCCCGGTAGCCGTTCTTGTACGCCGACGTCCCGAGGATCATGTCGTTCGCGGTCTGGTCGGCCACGGACAGGCAGAACCGGGAGTTGACGTTGCGGGTGATGCCGGTCGGCAAGCTGTCCTTGTCGGGGATCTGCGTCCCGATCAGGATGATCACACCCAACGCCCGACCCAGCTTGATGACCTTCTCCAGGATTTCCCCGGCGTCTTTGCCGTACTTGCTGGTCATCAGCTCTTGCAGCTCATCGAACCAGGCCACCAGCGGGTGCAGCCCGGACCCCTTCAACGACGCGAGTTCGGGGGTGACCTTGTTCTCGGGTGCCTTCCCGAGTCGGGCGTAGTGCTCGATGCGCTTGGAGCGGCGGCGGCATTCCTCGTACAGCCACTCGATGAACGCGAAACACCGGGCGAGGGTGTCGTCGTCGAAGCCGTTGCCGTACTCGGCCATCACCGGCTCCAACACCGCGAAGTCGCCGACTCCCTTCAACTCGTAGCCCCGGATCTCCGCGCGCGGGTCCAGGGCTGCGGCGAGGATCAGGTCACGCAACGCGAACGTCTTCCCGCTGCCGGGCTGTCCGCCGAACAGGAAGTTGCGGAACATCAGGTCCACCGTCACCGTGTCCAGCCGGGGCGTGGTGGCGAACGGGAACGGCTTGAACACGTCCACCCGCGCCGTGCCGGCCAGCAGCGGCCACGGGGGTTGCTTCATCTGCGACGCCGGCTCGTACCCGACCCACAACGCCAACCGGCCGGTGTGTCCGGGGGCCGGTTCCGGCCACACCTGGTCCAGGGGCAGGCGCATCGCCGATGCGAGCTTGCCGCGCCGGGCGACCACCTCGGCCGCCTCCACCCCGTACGGGAGGTCGACCACCGCGAGGTGGCCGGGGCCGTCGCGGTGGATGTCGACCGGGAAGCTGATCGCCTTCGGGTCCTTGGCGACCGCCGAGTTGATGGCGGCCATTTGCAGCGACGTGAGCGCCCGCCGGACCAGGTCGGCGGTGAGCTTGCGGTAGCGGGTGCCTTCCGTGACCCGATCGGTGAGCGGCTTGTCAGCCGGACGACCTCGGGTCGCCAACCACGGCACCACCACGCCGGCCGCGACCGCCGACCACCACGACGGCCCGGCAGCCACCACGACCACACCGGCCCCGGTGCCGGCGGTGCCGGCGGCGAGAACCCACCACCGCCACACCGACTGACGCTGCCGCCGGGCGTCCAGCTTCAACCACGTGTCGGCGTCACCCCGCGACGCGGCAGCCTGCCGTAGGTGCCAGTTCCCTTCCTCGGCGGTCGCCCACCGCAACGCCTGACCGATCCCGCGAACCGCGCCGATCGGTGCCCACGCGATCGCCTTCACCAGGTACTTCGGCAACCGGACACCGTGATACGCGGCTACGTAGCCGGCATCCTTGGCCTGGTGCCGGACAGCGGCACGCAAGCCCCGGCCCGACCGCGCCCACTCGGCCAGGATCGGCCGACGCTCACGCTGCCGCGCCACCACCTCGGCCGGAATGTCACCGGCCATGTCCACCGGACCACCGATGCGGCCCGGCCCGTCGTCCACCGTCTCAGCGTCGGTGTCGTCGTCGTTGTCGTCGGCCGGCGGGCGGGGCGACGGCACCCGCCGCGCCCGCGCCTCGTCCAGGTCGACCACCTCAGCATCCGGCCCAACCGTCAGATCGGCCTCAGCCGCCTGCCAGTCAAAGCGCTCGTCATCAGGGGCAGTCATGATGGTGTTCCTCCAACTGGTTCTGTCAGGGATGGGGGCCGGCGGCACAGCCCGTGGTTTGCGAGGCCGGTAGGGCTGTGCCGCCGGATGGGGGTCAGAGGGGGGTGGTGGAGATCGAGATGACGTCTCCGCCGGGGATGTGCCGGGGCTCGCAGCCGTCGCAGCACAGGTAGCGGGTGTTCGGTCGGGTCAGGGACGACACGACAACGCGGCGGGTGGCTGGCTTGCCACAGATGAAGCACTTCATCGGACGGCCGAGTCTGCGAACATGGTGGTCTCTCCCACGGTTGTGATGGCTGAGGGTTGAGGCCGGCGGCACAGCGCGGTTTTCCAGGCCTTGGGCTGTGCCGCCGGGCGGGGCTAGTGCTGCTCGCGGACCAGGTGCGCCAGCGCCGCGCCCATGCCGAGGACGGCCACGGGGAGACAGGCGACGGCGGTGGTGATCCACCACGGGGCCGACGTGATACCGGCGGCCACGAGCAGGTGGTAGGCGACCTGACCGAGAGCCCCGATAGCGAGCGACCCGAGAGCCGACCACTTGGCGAAGGCACGTGCCCGGTCCGGTACCCGGCCGGACAACCACACGTACAGGGCGTACGCGCCGTAGGTCTCGACCCCGATCGGCAGCGTGATCGCCGAGTTGATGGAGAAGCTGTCCCAGATGCCCGGCAGCGGGTGGACCACCCCGAACCCAGTGAGTCCGCCCAAGCCCACCCAGCCGGACCAGATCGCCACGAACGCCGGCAGGGCGAGCAGCACCACCGGCCACACCACCGCCGCACGCGGCCGGGCGGGCGTGTCGGTCGGGGTGGGCGTGTCCGGGTGACTGACCGTCGTGGCCTCGGGCGACACCTCGGGGGCGGTCGCCTCGGCGGGCGGCTCCGGGTGCGGGGTGGCGGTCGGCGGTGCCTGGGTGTCCGCCGGAGCGGCCTCGGGATCGTCGCGGGGAACGTCGACCGCGTCGACCGGGGTGGGGTCGGGGTCGACGGGGAACAGGATCGGCCGGTCGAGCAGACCGCCGGACAGGACGAGTTGGGCGTGGATTCGGTCGGACTCGGCCTGCTGCTCCCGCTCGGCGGTCAGCCGGTCCCGAAGCTCGTTGGCCTTGGCCGCGCCGATCCGGTAGGTCTGCATGAGCTTGTTCCGCGACGGGATGCCGTCGAGGTCGGCGGCCAGCTTCCGAGCGGACGGCAACAGTTCGTCAACGGGCTGAGGGAACTTCGTGCCGTTGATGGTCGGGGCGGTCATCGGGAGTCCTTCCGGTTGGCGGGTCGGGTGATGAGGAACGGTCGGTGTTCGCTGACGTTGTGGGCGCGGCCGGCGGCGGCGGTGCCGGTGAAGCCGGCCGGGCCGGCGGTGTGGGACACGTGCGGGCTGGTCGACCAGCGCGACCGGGTGCGCTTCGGCGGGTGGTCGGCCATTAGCCGGCCTGGTGGGTGTCGAGCACGTCGGCGAGCAGGTCCCGGTGGGCGGGGAACACCTGCCCGGCGTAGACCTCGGTCAGGTGGCGAACCACACAGTCGTAGTCGACGGCGGGCACCCACACGGCGCGGCGGGCGTCGTCACGGCCGGACACGTCCGGCAGCGGTCCGACGTAGCTGCCGAGGTCGATGCGAACGGGGGTGGTGACCATCCACGCCTCGTCGGAGGCGCGCGGGTCGGGCACATAGCGGGCCGGCAGCGTCTTTGCCCACG